>CAUTXE010000010.1:0-20906 GCA_963542185.1 uncultured Candidatus Saccharibacteria bacterium
ATTGACGACATTACCGTTATGTGATATAATAATAAGCATTAATTGAGTTATTTTTTATGAATAAGGGAATCAACCATAGAGGAAAATTCAGCACGGCAATTTTTGTCTTGTTTTTTACTCTGTTTTCTCTTTTTTCTCCTCTAACTACCTTAAACACTTACGCAACCCCAAATAACTCAAACAATTCTTCTAATTCATCCGAAGATTCTTCCCGAGAAACCACTGATTCTGAAAGTAATGATTCCGACGAAACCGAATCTGAAAAAACTGAAACCAAGAACCAAAATCAAAACCAAACCAATACCTCTAACAACTCTGAGGAAAAAACTAATTCCGAGAATCCAGACCCTGAAAAGCAAAACGAACTCAGCTGTTCCGAACAAATTGGCATTCTTTCCTTTATCGTCTGTCCTACTACCGGTCTCCTCGCGAAGGGAATCGATGCACTTTATTCTACCATTGAAAATTTCCTCATTATCAAGCCAATTACCACCGATAATAAATCCCCGATTTACATCATCTGGTCATACGTTCGCAATATCGCTAATATTATTTTCATTATCTTCTTACTTTTGATTGTTTACTCTCAGGTTACTGGCCTGGGTTTTTCTAATTACAATATCAAGAAGATGTTACCAAAGCTCATCATTGCCGCTATTTTGGTTAACTTTAGCTATCTGATTTGTCAGGTTCTCGTCGATGTCAGTAATATTATTGGCAACGCGCTCAAATCTTTCCTTGAAGGCATCGCCACCACTGCTATTCAAAGCCAACATCCCGAAGCCAAGCTCGACGAACCTCTCAATCTCTATGATATTTTCCTTGCTATCGCTGGAGGCACTTCACTTACTATTCTCGGTGGCGTCGGTATCGCCACTGCCGTTGCTGCCTCTGGTGGTTTACTTAGCGCCCTCTTTACACTCATCCCAATCGTCCTCGCTGGTTTTATCGCCGTCGTTATCGGTCTCATTACTATTTCACTTCGCCAAGCCGTAGTTATTCTACTTACCATTACTTCACCACTCATCTTTGCACTCTACGTCTTGCCAAATACCCATAAGTATTACCTAAAGTGGAAATCAATTTTTGCTCAAATGCTAGTCTTCTTCCCAGCCTTTAGCTTCCTTTTTGGTGTTTCTAAGGTACTTGGCTACCTCTTTATTTTCAGCTCTGAAACCCCTTTTGGTGTAATTATTGGTATTGCCGTCCAAGTCTTACCAATTATGTTCGCTGTTAAAATGCTCAGTATGTCCAAATCTGTTCTTGGTGACGTTAACCAGGCGCTTAGTGGTATTGGTAGTAAACTTAATAACTCCGTATCCAAAGAATTTTCTGCCGCTGCTAGCCTTGCTCGCACTAATTACCAAAAACGTGCTCTCGAAGGTAAAGGTGGCGCCCTTCGTCCAGACATGACTATTAGTCGTATTGCTATGCAAAATCAAGCCTTCCGCGAACACAGAGCAAAGCGTAATGAAGAAGATCAAAAACTCTTACTAACTGAACAACTTTTGGCCCGTCAAAACAACACGCCAATTATTGGCTACCATAAAAACGGCAAACCAATTTACTCCAAAGCCGACCCAATCAAGAAAAACTCCGAAATGTTGGACGAATATCGCCACCGTGAACTTAAATACCGTACTGAAAACGCTAATAAACGTGTTGAAAATTTCATGAGCAACATGGGCGACTATATCGATAAGCATGGCTACCAAAACAGGGAATTAAAAGATCTCGCCAAGCGTCAGACCCAAAATTTCCTCGAGCAAAAGACTGTCGATCGCGAAATCCATAACAATGATGTTGCTTCCGATAAATTCTATCTCAATAAGATGAAGGAAATTAACGAGAAATATATCGATTCGCATTCTGAAAACAGTGCTAAACGTTTCAATCTCACCGAAGCCGAAATTGCTAAGAACGATAAAGAATATCAAAAATATATTGTACGCGCCGCTGGTACCAGTGCCTGGGATTATGATCCAGCTCTTAATATTAAAAATCCTAAGCATGTCATTGATGCCATCGATAATGTACTGGGTGATATTTCCGTCGATTATGATCGGGAATACCAGGCCAGCCTCAACCGCCGCACTACTTATTACAGCCGTATTCACTCTGGCGTACTTAATAACGACTTCAAGAAAGCCATTAACGATGCCGACTTCGAACGCGTAATTGCCACAATGCGTGTCATGGCTACTCGTGGTGACTACGATAAAGTTCTCGAAGGTATCATCGATCTTTCAGATAACGGCAAAATTATCGCTGGTACTGAAAATGCCAACGTTCTCTTCAAGGAATTAATGGCCTTTAAGGATGCCGACCCAGTCCTTGGTCGCTTCGGTAAGTTCGGTAATATTGAAACCGCTGCCTGGAGTACTGGTAAACGTCAAGATAATCGTATTACCTTCGAGCAGTTCGCCACAGGTAAAGTTAAAGATCTTGATGGTGAGGAAAAGACTACTAAGTTTAATCTCGCTCAAGCCCTCAAAGGTACTTCTCTCGTTAAAGCCGAACGTACCGTCTTCGGTGAAATTAATAACGTCTCTCAAAAATACGGTGTCGACCTCTTCGACGCTACACTTTCTAATGTCTCTAGTGCCGCTCTTAACTTCCAATCTGGTGGTGACCAGATGTACTCTCTCATTAATATGATTACCGGCCTTGATGCTGCCGACTGGAATAATGCTGATACTCGCGACGATAAGGTTCTCGAACTTACTCAAGATCCTAAGAAGAGTAGTATTCTCGAAACTGGTCTGAAGAAAGCCACTACCTTCCTCTCCAAGCAGAAGGCTGCCAATATTATTTCTATGAAGTCTGATGTCTTTAATGGTATTATGCAGCTCTTCACTGCTAAATCCTTCAAGGATCTCACCGCCGATGAATCTGAAATTCCTACCGATCCAATCGAAAAGCAGAAATACTACGAAGAAAAACTTGCTGAAGCTAAGAATGCTGCCAAAGAAATCTTCGTCAAGCAAATTGAAAGCTCTGATGCTCGTAATGTTATTCTCTCCAGCCAGAAGAGTGGTGCCATTGCTCAAATGGATAACAATGTCCGTGCGCTCGTCTTCTCTGATGAACATGGTAATTTAGCCGAAAAAATTAAGACCATGAAGAATAGTGAAGAAGGCCGTCTCGAACAAGACGCTAAAAAATATAATCACAAAAAATCTTCAAAGTAATCCTCAAATTAACTCTAGCCTTTTATGCTAAAATAGTATTATGGCTACATATAAGGTCCCACAAGATGTTGAGGCAGAGGATAGACTCCTTGGCCCCTTCACTTTTCGTCAATTCGTTTATCTTTTAATTGCCGCGATTGCCGGTGCCTTAGCTGCTGCTCTCTTTCAGATTTTTCCTCTACTTGCGATTTTACCATTACCGGTTATCATTTTCTTTTTAATTCTAGCCCTACCTCTGAAAAAAGATCAGCCGATGGAAACCTACCTTGCCGCCATCGTTAGTTTTTATATGAAACCCAATAAGCGTTTTTGGCGTCCCGGTCAAGGCGAAACCACCATCCAAATCACTGCACCTAAAATTGTCGAGAAATCTCGCACGCGTGATATTAGTGAGGAAGAAGCCAGTCATCGTCTGAGTTTTCTTTCTAACCTTGTCGATTCCGAAGGTTATGCTATTCGTGGTAATCATAATGGTAATTTTACCGAGAATTTTATCGCCGACACTGAAGATGTGAATGATTTTATGGATGATAGTCAAAATCAAAATCTGATTAATCTTATGCAAAAAGAAAAAGTCGCTCGTCATGCTGAAATTATCAATCAAATGAAAGCCGCTATCAATAATACCGAAAATGCCATGGGTCCCGCCATGATTTCTTCTCATCAGCCCACTCTCGGCTCTAATCCATTTACTCAAAATCAGTCCACGCCGAATCAGCCCACACCTAATCCATTTACCCAAAATCAAACCACCCCAAATCAAACCACCCCAACCCCTTCAATCCAAAACGCCAACACCCTCGCTAACCGCAATCAATCAATTCTAAATTCTAACTATCAAAACCTCGCCAATAATCAGAATTTTTCCATTAATACCATTAGTAAGGAAGCTAATCGTTACCGCGAAAACCTCGCACCTAATGCAGCTCCTCAAACCTTTATCACTCAAACCCCTTACACTCCGAATTTTACTCAGCCACCGACAACCCCTCCTAATATTAATCAAAATCCATTTATTCAAAATTAAAGGCGCCTATGAATCAAAATAATTTCACACCAAACCAAACCAATCCCCAAATGAATCAGGGAACCATGCCAGGTTACCCACAGGCTAATAATACTCAAATGATGAATCCTCAAACTATGGATTCGATGAGTCAGTTTATTCCACAGTCACCTCAAACTGCTGCCGCTGCTCCGCGTCAAATTG
Source organism: uncultured Candidatus Saccharibacteria bacterium (assembly GCA_963542185.1). GTDB lineage: Bacteria > Patescibacteriota > Saccharimonadia > Saccharimonadales > Saccharimonadaceae > Nanosyncoccus. Next base: position 4,402 of record CAUTXE010000010.1, read on the forward strand.
TCGACCCTTCCTCCACTCAATCCACGTTACTCTTTTCCGAACTTCGTGATGGTTTAATCATTATGAAAGATGGTTCTTTCCGCGCCGTGGTCGCCTGTAAATCCATCAACTTTGACCTCATGTCCGAACCAGAACGTGAAGGTGTCGAGTATTCTTATAAGGGTTTTATTAACTCTCTCAATTTCACCACCCAGATTCTTATTCGCTCCCAGCGTATCGATATTGCGCCATATATCGAAAAGCTTACCGAAATTCGTAAAAACAATGACAATATGCTGCTCGGTGTTTTGATGGATGACTATATCAACTTCATCGACCTACTTTCTCAAGAAGCTAATATTATGGATAAGTCTTTCTTTATCGTGGTGCCATATTTTATCAATAATGACCTCGAAAAAGCCAGTACTCAAACTAAAAATATCTTCAGTAGTTTTTTCGGTGGTAACGACACTAATCTCATCACCAAAATTGATCGCAATACCTACGACAAAGCTACTGCCGAAATCGATAAGCGTGTCGAAACCATTGTTAGTGGTCTCTTCAGTATCGGCGTCAACGCTGTTCGTCTTAATACTAAGGAACTTTCTGAGCTCTTCTATAACTTTAATAACCCTGACACCGCCGTCCGTGAACCGTTTATTGATTTTAATAAACTGGGCACTATCTATACCAAAAAAGCCCCAAGCCCATACAGTCAAAATCCTATGCCTAACCCGGCCGCTCCAGTTTCACCTCAACCGGTAGCCGCTCCTATCCAAAACCCAAATCAAACCCCAGGTCAAAACCAAGCTCAGGCTCCGATGCAAAATCCGATTCAGTCACCAATGAATCCGAATCCCACCAATTACCCGGGAAATCAACCAAGATAATTTTAAATAATTTTATAAACATAATAGAGGAAACACATGGCTAAAAAACTTACCGCTGCCGAAATCGCCGCTCAAAAACAATCGATGGAAGAAGCAGAAATTCAACGCGCGTTTGAGCAGGGTATCACCACCCTTCGCGATTTAATTTCTCCATCTTCTATTGAAATTCAATCCGATCATTTCCGTCTTGGCACCAAATATGGTCGCACTATTTATGTCTATGGTTATCCTCGTACTCTCAGTACCGGCTGGCTCAGTCCTCTCATTAATATCGATGAGGTGCTCGATATTTCTATTTACATCTACCCGGTCGACACCACTGTCGTGATGAAAAACTTGCGTAAAAAAGTTACTCAGCTGGAAGCTGATATTTCACTTAACGCCGAAAAAGGCCGCATTCGTAACCCAGAAACCGACGCTGCCATCCAGGACGCCGAAGAGCTTCGCGATCAATTACAGCTCGGTTATGAAAAATTCTTCCGTTTCGGTCTTTATGTTACGCTTTGGGCTGACTCTCTTGATGAATTAAATTACGTGCAGCACAAAATTGAAACCATGTTTGGTCAATTAATGATTTTTTCCAAGGTTGCGACCTCTCAACAAGAGCAGGGAATGAACACCACTATGCCGATGGCGACTGACCAACTTCAAATTCGCCGCAACATGAACACCAGTGCCATCTCGACTTCCTTCCCATTCACTTCTGCCGACCTCACTCAGGAGCGCGGTATTCTTTATGGTGTCAATATGCATAACCAAGGTTTAGTCATTTTTGACCGTTTTACTCTTGAAAATGCCAACCTCGTGGTCTTTGCTAAATCTGGTGCTGGTAAGTCTTTCGCCGTGAAGCTTGAAGCTATTCGCTCAATGATGATGGGTACCGAAATTGTCATTATCGACCCAGAAAACGAATATCAAAAACTTAGTGACGCCGTCGGTGGTTCTTATGTGCGTCTCTCGCTTAATTCTGATGTCCGCATCAATCCTTTCGACTTACCAAAAGTCATCGATTCCGAAGATGCTTCTGACGCTCTGCGCGCCAATCTCGTTACTCTACATGGTCTTTTCCGTCTCATGCTCGGCGGTACCCAAATCGGCCCGAATGGTCAACCAATTTCTTCACTTTCGGCCAATGAAGAAGCTGATCTTGATCAAGCTCTTATCGATACTTATGCTCGTGCCGGCATTACCTCCGATCCGCTCACTCATCAATCTACTCCTCCAACCATTATTAATCTTTATGATACTCTCGCCCACATGGGAGGTTCCGGTCCACAACTCGCTCAACGTCTTCGTAAGTACGCCACCGGTACTTTCGCAGGTATTTTCTCCCAACAATCCAATATCGATATTAATAACCAAATGGTCGTTTTCAATATTCGTGACCTCGAGGATGAACTTCGCCCTGTCGCTATGTATATCGTGCTCAATCACATCTGGAATATTGTGCGCGCCAAACAAAAACGCCGTATTCTCATCGTAGATGAGGCTTGGCAACTCATGAAATATGACGACTCAGCGAACTTCCTTTTCTCCCTCGCTAAGCGTGCTCGTAAGTATTATCTCGGTCTCACCACCATTACTCAGGATGTCGAAGACTTCATGAGTAACAAAATGGGTCGTGCCATCGTCATGAACTCTTCCATGCAGCTCCTCTTAAAACAATCCGCCGCCGCCGTCGATGTTTTGTCTGATGTTTTCAAACTTACTGAAGAGGAAAGAAAGCGTCTATCGAGTTTTCCAATCGGTCATGGTCTTTTCTTTGCTGGTCAAAACCACGTTCATATCCAAATCGTTGCCTCCGATACTGAAACCAGTTTAATTTCCACCAACCCTACCCGTTACGATAAAAATAACTAATTATTTAGAAATTAAAAAAATCTTCATAATAATATAAAAAAATAACTCTGAAATATGAGTTATTTTTTCTTTCAAATTTTGTTTGCCACTCGATTTTTTTCCAAAAATTTCATATAATATTCTTATGTCAAAGGTCTATTACGGCGAAGATAATATTAAGCCTGATTTTTCTGTGTCGAAAAATTCGGATAATGATTCTGCTGTTTTTAGAAACCAAATTGCCTCTCAAAACACTAGTTCCAGCCAAAACGCCCTACAATCTCTCGAAAATTCTAGCGCTGTCGCGAATTCTGAAACTAATTCTTTAGCCAATCTTCGCGATCTTGAACAAAAATCTTTCTATACCGGCTCCGGTAATTTTCAAAATCAAAATCGACTTTCTGGCAAAGAAAAAGCTAAAAAACTCAAAAAATACGCCCCTCTCATCGGCCTCGTTGTTGTACTTTTTGGTGGACTATTTGGTTTAATTTTTAGTATTTCCAATATATTTAATCACATTGAAACCTTAGTCACACGCGCTACTGATACTATGTTTGCCACTTATTCTGCCACCTCTCTTCAAATGACCAAAGAATTTATGCAGAAAAAACATGGACAATTTCCGGACTGGCTTAAACAACGTCTAGCCAAGAATAAAATCGCCGTCGAGGATAACGGTAAGGAGCACATTCTTAAATACAAAAACAAAACCATCACCGCCGATAATCTAAAATCTACCTATAATTCCGATATTAGCTTTCAAAATGATTTTACGAAAGCTAAATATGGTCGAGCCATTAACTTTTTTGATCCTATAGCCATGACTGCATTTAAAGCTATAAATGTAAGTCGAAACTTTTATCGTTCATTTAAAAATTCCATGGACGATAAAGTCAATAAAGAATCACTTAAAAAATTAAACGTTGAACAGTTCAAAAGTGCTGGAGTTGATGGTCGTTACGCCGAGGATCGTCAAAAAGATGCTGGTACAGATGATAATGGCAATAAAAAGACTACAGTGGAAACTGAAGTCGTAGAAGTTAAAAGTACTGAAACCGACGTTGATACACCCAATACTGGATCTAAATCCAATATTATTGAGACTGAAACTGCTAAATTAGATACTGCGGATATGCGAGCTAAGAGTTTTATTAATAATATATCCGCAGTTTCTGGTGGGGTTCGAAATGTCTGTACGGTAATGCGTGTCTCTAATATTATTGGCTCACTTGTTACTGCACATAAAATTGCCACAAGCGCAGCTAGAAGTTACCGAGATATGGAATCTTTTAGCAAGACTAGGTCTGGTAATGGAAACGAGTCACCATCCAGTGATGTTCAAGCATTAAAATCAGACAGTCAAAAAACAACTTATATTAATACTGATACTGGAAAAGATACACCTATTGAGGGGTCTCAATTGCAATCTCAAGGTTCATTTACTATTTTATCTGGATCTACTGCTTTATTAGGCTTAACGAAACATTATGCCGTTGAAAATTCATTTAATGCTCTAAAAAACAAAATTACCATGTCTAATGAAGCTAATAACGGTTGTGCTGTTGCAAACTTTGCCGCCTCTATTGTTGATTTCGCATCGGATGCCGCCGCTGCGGTTGCCGCCTTACCGACTGGTGGTGCTAGTATTGCTGTTGGTACCTATTTAAAGAAACTTGCAGTAGATACAGCGATCAGTTTTGGGGTTTCAGCTATTATCTCTTCAGGATTATCTGTCCTTATTCCTTACGTAGCTAAAACCATTATGAGTAACCCTGAACTCGTATTAAAGGGTATCCCAGCAGGAGAAGAATTTTTTAAAGGTGCTGCTATATCGGCGGGATTTATTGCTATGACTACTATAGGTTTAGGTGTTGCTTCAAAGAAAATGACTCAGGCTTATAGCCAAGAATTAGTTCTCGCCGCCAATGAAGAAGCTAGATTGGACCGCTATAATCACAGTCCATTTGACGCCTCCAATTCAAATACTTTCCTTGGTAGTCTCGCTACAAAATTCAGTTATTTACATTTTAATAATAATTTTTTGAAAAATCTTTCAACTTTCTCTTCTAGTACTTCTAAAAGTGCCAATATTCTATCCGATATTGCTTCCGCAAAAACTTTCGCCTCATCTACTCAAGTAGTTAGTACAGTTTATGATTCCAATAAAGATGCTAAAAACTTCTACGACCAACAACAAGACCCTAAGGTTTGTGAACGCCTTAGTAATATTGGTGGTGCTTGTAATATATATGGTGGCCATATTACAGCTTCCGATCCAAGCCTAAAAAACCTTGATGAAAATGACCCCACATATCAAAGCATACTCTCTGAAAATACCACAAAAGAAAATGGGAAAAGAAAAGTTAAGGAAGATTCTATCCTAGATAAGAAAATCAAATATTGTGATAATCGTAAATCTCCGTTTGGTATTTTTGATCAAAATATCTTAGACGCTGTTTCACCTGTTAATACTAATTCATTTATTAGTTCCATTCCATTAATTGGTAGCTTCCTTGATATGATTAATTCTGGCTATCAAGCACTTTCTCCAGAAGCAAAAAACTGGGCAACTGGTAAAAACTGTGTGATGGATGAAAGTAATCCTTTGTTCCCAAAAATTCGCTACCTCCAAAAATATACTGAACGTAATCGTATTTGTACTCAAACTAAATGTGAAGATAATTTAGATAGCACTGGAAATCTTCAAGATCCGATTCTTGCAGTTGCCGAAAAATACCAAAAGAAACAACAATCCGACAAAAGCCTTGCTGGGCAACTAGCCGTTTATTCTGGTCTTAGGAAATCCGATGCGGAATTTGGCCTCGCAGTTATTAATTACTATAAATATCTTGCCGACCATCAACCACCACAAACTATCGCCGATATTCTTATGAAGCCAGTTAAATCTTTCGTTACCGGCGAATCCCTCTACCGTTCCACTCTCGCCTCTAAGATTACCTACCTCAAGCAAGATATCGACGCTAAATCTAATCAAGAAAAGGGAACTAAATACAGTCTCGATTACAAGTTCCGTTTCCAAACTTCTCTCGTTTAATGCTATAATGTAAATTACATGAATAAGGTTAAAAATCCTACCAAAAATATTAAAAACTTCTTTTTAAATCCAAGATTTTTAGTTTCATTTTTCATTCTTTTTATCTTCACCATTATTAACGCCACCTATGTTCACGCCGACATCGACGAATCTACCCTAGATTTCTATGACGCTAATGGAATTTTCTACTACGATGGTAAATCTAGTAATTGTGTTTCGTCTTCACCATTAGATTTATCTGGTAATAAACTTTATAATGGTGACCCAGTCTTAACTGAAGGTCAATTAGCTCTAATTGAAAAAAATAAACCAGTTTATGAACAATCCGCCGCCAAATACAATCTTCCTTGGCAAATGTTTGCTGTAATCCATAATATGGAGTCCAGCTTAAATAGTACTAGAAATCCAGACAATCATCAGGGGATCTATCAATTTTATGAAGCTCGTAATACTAATCGTTATCCACCTGGCCCAGTCACCTTAGAAGAATTTCAAAAACAAACTGATGAACTTGGCCAGCAAATTATTTCTAATTATGGTAAAGGCCTTGATTTAACCACTGATGATGGCGTAAAAGCTATGTGGTTTAAGTATAATGGCCGTGCTAAATTATATGTTAACCAGGGTCGTGAATTAGGCTTCAATGATACTCAATCTAGTCAGCTTGGTGAGGGTTCTCCATATGTCATGAATCTAGCCGACGCTAATCGTGATTCTCGTAATAATAAAAACTGGGTTGAATGTAAAAAAGATGGCTGTAAAGTTTACGGTCCAGCTTCCATTCGTGCCGGGACTTTTATCCAATACAAAGCCCTTGGCGGCGGTGGTTCATTTACTTCTACCGGAGTAAGCTGTGGTAATCCAGTTGGTACTAGTGGCAACCTAATAACCGATACGGCATTACAATTAGCCTGGCCAGAAAATGAAAGCGCACGAGCTAATCATAAAGACATGAATACAGCATATGAAAATGCAATTAAGACCTATAAACTCACTGGTAATGCTACCAATGGTGCTTCTTGTGACGTTTTCGTAGCAGCCGTAATGAGATCATCAGGTTTAGATCCTGGTTTTGCTTGTTGCGGTGTAAGTACAAAGGTTAGAGACAGAAAAACATATAACTATGTTAAACAAACTCCAGATAAATATGCACTAGTCCAATATAAAACGTTCAATGATTTACAGAATGGAGATATTATGCTTAGTGAAGGCCATATTGCAATCTATTACAGAACACCAGAAGGAGTTAGTAAATTTATACACGCTTCAAATGAAGAGAGAACTGGTCTAGTGACCAATTCCTATGGTGAAGGTAAATTTATGGCATATCGATTTGTAGGTAATACAAATACTAACCTAAATAATAATACTAATACCAATTCTAATAATCAAAATTCAACACCAAACAAGCCAACGGAACAATAATTAATGTGGATTAATAAATTAAAAGATCTAACTAAAATACAAAAAATACTGGTATTTATCTTACCAATAACTTTTATAGTTATAATTTTATCTATATTCTATTTCTTAAATACGTATTCAGCTAAAACCGAAATACTAGTTTGTCCTAAGAAGGCTGAGGTTTTTATTGACGGAAAAAAATATTCAACTAAAAGGACTTTTTCATTAATTCCTGGAGAGAAAGAGGTTATTATTAAGCTTCCAGGTTTTAAAGAATTTAATAAAAAAATTAACTTCTCTTCACAAAAAACTACTTTTTTGTATGAAGCATTAGATACTACTGATGATAATGAAGATTATTACAGCAATAATTCAGAAGATTCTAAATTATATGATCAAGTTATAGAATTAAAATTAATAAAAGAATCTGACCAATATAATAAAGACCCTATTTTCAATATCACTCCAGTTCGAAATTTTAAACTTGGATTCTCCGCATCTGCTTCTCGTGATGAAAAAGATTTTAATAAAATTACCCTCACTATCGATTTAATGACTTGCCGAGACAATCAAGTGGAAAATCTGAAAAAAGTTGCCGAAAGTTATTTCAAACAAAAGGGAATTAACCTATCTAAATATCAAGTAAAATATACCCACTGTGATTCCAATCAAGAATCTGATCCAGATTTTAAACACGACTCCGAAGACTAATAATAATAACTACAAGTAATTAATTATCAAATTATTTTACCTAGCCTTATTTTTCCACCACTTATTCCACAGACGTCAATATCACCTGATGATTTTTGAATTTTTCCACCAAGGCCGTTTGTCGCCCCTTATCTAGTTCTGAAAAAACATCATCCAGTAGAATCACCGGCTTTTTTCGCGTCTCCGTCTCAATTAGTTCCGCCTCATTAAATTTTAAAGCCAAAATAATCGACCGTGTTTCACCCCGGCTCGCCGTTCCATCCGCGAGGACTCCATTAAACTTAAATAAAAAATCATCCCGATGTACACCAAACTTTGTTGCACCCCGCATCAAATCCATGCGAAATTCTGCATCTAAGCGCTTATAATAGTCGTTTTGGCTTAATCCACATAATGAATCATAATAAATCTCAATCTCATCCTCATTTTGTGCTATCGAACGATAAAGCGCCGTCATTTTTTCATTAATTCGCCCGATATAACGCTGCCTAGTTTGATTAATCGCCGTACCATATTTACTCAGCATAATATTTAGCGAAAAAAACACACTCTCACTCTCCAAGCCAAATTCTTGCTCCGAAATCGCAATCTTTTTCAGCAAATCATTTCGTTGCTTTAAGGTTTTTTCATACATTAATAAATTATGATGGTAATTCAAATCAAATTCTTCTAAAATTCGGTCAAAATAATTTCGTCGCTTCGTTGGACTTGTGGAAATCAGGTGCATATCTTCCGGCAAAAAGAGAATTACCGGATATTTATTCTTCTTTGGCAACCTCGCACTTTTTTTATCTTGCACTAAAAATTGTTTTTTATTACCATCAAAAGTTGCTACGATTTTTTCACCATCGGTTTTACCTAGTTCGACACGATAAAATTCACTCTCGCGATTTAAAATTTCTTTATCCGTCGCCTTAAAAGATTTCCCCCGTAATACCAAATAAATCGCCTCAATCACCGAGGTTTTACCAATGCCATTCGCCCCCAAAATTAGCGTCGTATCTGGTTTAATTTTTAAATAATAATCTTTATGAATCCGAAAATTATTTAATTTTACATAATCAATTAACATCTAACTCTTCAAAGGCATAATAATATGTGTATAATCGAAACTATTTTTATTCTGAATTAACACCGGTGAAAGTTTTCCAGAAATTCCAAATTTTAATTCATCCTCATCTAATACCAATAAAACATCATTCAAATATTTTGAATTTAGAACCACTTTTGCATCATTCGAAATTTCTGCCTCAATTTCTGATTTATTCTCGCCAAATTCATTTAAGACCGAAGACACCACGAAAACTTGTTCATCTTTTTTCGACTCACAGACAATCGATCCACTTGTCGCACGTGAAAATAGCGCCGCAAGTTTCACGCCACGTAATAATTCCGCCTTATTCAGTAAGATTTCCACCTGAGATTTTTCTGGAATTAATTTACGATAATCCGGAAAAACCCCGTCAATTAATTTTGAAATAATTTCAATTTCACCTAGACGAAAACGCACTTGAAATTCATCAAATAAAATTTCAATATTTTCCATATTATCTGAAATCGCCCCTAGTACATCCACAATACACTGCACCGGCACGATCGCCTTAATTTCGCTCTCAATTTTATTAATCAGTTTTTTCTCCGCTAAGCGGTAACCATCGGTAGCTGCCACATAAAGCCCACCCTCGAAACTATTAAAGTAAATTCCAGTTAAAGTCGGACGTGTCGTATCTGATGAACAGGCAATTTTTACCGCATTCATCCCCAAGCGAAAATCATCAATCCCCATCTGGAAGGAAATTGCTGATTTTTCATCAAATTCTGGTAATTCTGGAAAATCTTCTGCTGCATTTCCGTTAAATACTGATTTATATTTTCCTTCACTCACCGTTAATTTTTCTTGATTTACCTGAATTTTCACCTCGCCTTTTGGTAAATTACTCACAAAATCTGCTAAAAGTTTGGCTGGTACGGTAATTTTTCCATCTTTGGCAAGCGTAGTCGGTAAATAATAATTGATTGCCATATCTAAATTGGTTGTCACTAAAGTTACTTTATTATCTTTAGCTTCCATTAAAACATTATTTAGAATCGGTAAAGTCGTACGACTTCCTCCTGTAATTCGACTAACGATACTTAATGCTTTGGCTAACTTACTTTGTTCAACATTGATTTCCATAACTCTCCTTTCTTATATATTTATTAGTAGTATTAGTAGGCTATGTGTAAAAGTTGAAAACTGATCTTTTTATAGGGGTAATTTTTAAAATTTGCTTGTGTAAAACTGTGGGAAAAACTTGGAAAACTTTATGGAAAACTCGATTTTGTTTTCCACTCACTGTGTAAAACCTAGACTTTTCCTCAAACCAAACTGACTTTTTAGCAACCTTTTCCATTTTATTCCACATTGTTTTTCACCATTTTTCCACAATTACCTAAACGATGCCATTATTTAATAGATCACGAATCTCATTTAGCTGATCGCGTAGTACGAAATCTGTCTTCGTGTCGGTTTCAATTTTCTTAATCCCGTGCATCGCCGTCGTGTGATCTTTTAAGCCCACTTCATTGGCAATTTTTGTCGTACTCATCTGTAAATCACGCGACATAATAAACATAGCTATCTGTCTCGCGGTTTTAATATGGGCTACTCGACTGCGCCCACAGATTTCTTCTGGAGAAATATTAAAGAAATTCGCCACCGTTTCAATCACCGTGCTTGGTGAAAATACTTTCGACCGTGTCGTATTACCGACTACTCCTACCATCCCTTCATTAATCACCATTAGTGGAGAAATACACTTCACGTCCGCCATCGCGATGACCTTACTATACATACTTTCCAGGTCGCGAATATTGGTTTCCACACTTTTTGCAATATATTCAATCGCCTTATCTTCGATTTCCACCCCATTAAATTCCGCCTTCGCGTGTAAAATCGCGCAACGATCTTCAAAAGAAGGGAATTGAATGTCGTAAGCTCCGGTCTGCGTCAAACGTGAAGCTAGTCGTTCATCTACTGTCTTTAACTGGCTTGGTAAACGATCGGAAGTAATAATCACTTGGCGATTTAATTGTTGCATGTCATTAAAAATATTGAAAAATTCTTCCTGACTTTTTTCCTTACCCACGATAAATTGAAAGTCATCCACGATTAAAACATCTAGTTCGGAAAAACGTCGACGAAAATCATCCATCTTACCATTACGCACCGATTGAATAAAATCATTATAGAAATGGTTAATTGGAATATATAAAATCTTAAATTCTGGATGCCTCCTCGCGAGTTCATTACCAATAGCTTCCACTAAGTGTGTTTTACCGAGACCCGCCCCACCATAGAGAAAGAACGGATTATATTTCATCCCTGGATTTTCAATAATGTTTTTCGCCACCGAAACCGCCAGATCATTATTCGTACCAATAATGAAATTATTCATGGTGAATTTTTCACTTAGACCGGTACGATTTTGATTGCGCGCATTCAAAGAGGAGTGTCTCTCCAAATCAATTCGTTGCACCGTCCCTACACGATCCGAGAGATTCTTAAAATTACTTCCTCGAGAATTCGTGGTTTCGCGGGATTTATTATTTTTATTAGTTACGATTAGATATTCGGTAGTTAAAACCTCAACTCCGTTATTTTTTAGGGCCGTTCGAATATCGGTATCAAATTTTTTACAGATATTAGTCTGCATAAAAGTGTTTGGTACACTAATTTGGATGTGACCATCCTTATTAAAAATTAAGGAGGTGTTCGAATCCTTAAAAAATGTCAAGTAATGTGATTCTGGCAGTTTCTTTTCTAATTCAGCAAGCACATTATTCCACACATCAAACACCGACACTACCTCCAAACATTAACTAACCTTGATTACCTCCATTATAACAGACCTTCAGACTTTTCCACAGGTTTAAAAAAATATTTTTTATTATATAGTTATATAAAAATTAACAGGGAAGAAGTTTTCCACAATTTTCGCCTAATAGATATACCCATGTGGAAAACTTATTGAAAAAAGTGGAAAACTAAGGTATAATTATACAAAGTTTACAAATCAGATAAAACTCTGTAATATAGTTTTATTAGTTTTAAGGAAAAATAATGCCAAAGCGTACATATCAACCACACAAGCGCCAACGCAAGCAAGAACATGGTTTCATGAAGCGTAACGCGACCAAAAACGGTCAAAAGGTACTCAAGCGTCGTCGCATTAAAGGCCGCGCTCGTTTAACTTACTAAAAAATTCACCAGCTAGTCTGGTGTTTTTTTATTTGAAAAACCTCTTATGCTATAATTATTTTAGTGAAAACTTATATTAATGTTTTTAAAACCGTGATGCGGATTGCTCCTGGTAGGCGTCTGCAAGTTTTTCAATTAATTCTCAGTTACACGATCAGTAATATTATTAAACTTCTCCCCCCGATTGCTACCGCCGGTATTATTTCCGTGGTTACGCGCGCTTCTAATTTTAATGCTATCTGGTTTTATGTGATTTTATTTATTCTCTTTACGATTCTTTATTATTCGGTGAATTCTTGGAGTTATTATCTGGAAACCGGGCTGGTTCGCTATTATTATTCCACCACTCAGCATCTTCTGTTTAATCATATTGCGAAAAACCCTCTGATTCTTGAGTCGATTTCTAAGGGTCGCATCACCGATACTTTCACTGAGGATGTTAGCTATATGTACAGTACCGTGCGCTCTGGCGTTTATGCCTTAACTAGTTTTTTCCAGCTCTTTTTGATTTTTCTCATTTTTAGTGCTAATAATATTTTTCTCGGTCTCCTCGCTCTTATCGTGGATGCCATCTATATTTATTTAATGAATCAAAATTCCAAAGCCGCCGCCGTACGTTTTGATGGCATTCGTAAAAGTCAGGATAAAAACTGGGATCTGCTTTTTCAGATTCTCAATAATTTGAAGCAAATCACTAGTCTCAGTCTCATGCCAAGTCTCACCTCTAAAATTGTTTCAAATAATGAAGTTTTTGATATTCAAAATTCCAAGCGTTATAAAATTCTCAGTACTCGTTACTGTAAAATTCCGCTAATTACTCAGATTGGTAAGATCTCCATCTATGTTTTCTTAGGTTACTTAGTTTTTAATAATCAACTCACTATCGATAAACTCGTGCTTCTGGTTGGTTATTACGAAATGGTGATTCGAAATACCGATAGTGTACTCGAGGAACTTTTAAATCTTAGTAATTATAGTATTCGTATTAAGCGTATCGATAATATTTTGAAGTTTAAGAGTGATAATCAAATTGATTATGGTGATCTAGATAATGATTATATCGAAGGTGAAGTAGTTTTTGATCATGTTACCTTTAAATTAAAAAATAAGAAAATTCTCGATAATATTTCTTTTCGCGCCCGCCCTAATGAAATCACTACCATTGTTGGCCGTCCAGGTTCCGGTAAGACCACAATCATTAATTTACTTTATCGTCTCTACGCGGCAAATTCCGGTAAAATTCTCATCGATAATGAATCGATTTATCATTATTCGAAAAAAGTTTATGCCTCAAATGTCTCTGGTGTTTTTCAAAATCCCTTTGTTTTTTCTGCCTCAATTCGAGAAAACCTCAATATTATCAATCCCAACATTAAGGAGCAAAATAAAGCTCTGAAGCGTGCGCGGATTTATCAAAAAATCACCAGCCTCAAGAACCAATTTAATACTAAAATAGATCTCGAATCGAAAGTTTTAACCGATGGCGATCTTCAAAAACTTGCCATTGCTCGCGCTATTTTAACTAATGCCGAAATTTTAATTTTTGATGAAGTGACTTCTCATGCTGATCCTGAAACCATTAAGGAAATTGTGGAAATTCTTGAAGATTTGAAGCAGGATCATACAATTATTATCGTTACGCATCGTCCAGAAATGATGAAAATTGCCGATCAAGTGATTGTTTTAAAAGAAGGAAAGATTATCTCTAAAGGTAAAAATAAAGATGTACTTTCGAAATCCGCCCTTTATCGTACTCTTCGTACCGCTACTTTTGTGGAAAATTCCGATGATGAGAAAGAATTCGAAAAAAGCGATCGCTCTTCCGATATTATTCCGCTCGATTCCATCTCTAATTCTATGATAAAATAAAGTAATGTTAGCCAGTAAATATCGTTTTCATTCCAGAGGTGGCGTTAAATATACTTATCAAAAGGGAAAGACTATTCGTACCCCGAAGTTCTCCCTGGTTTTTGCACCAAATCAACGTGGAAAACAACGTTTTGCTGTAGTTATTTCGAAAAAAGTTATCAAATCTGCCGTTGGTCGCAACCGTGTGCGTCGCCGTGTCTATGAAGCGATTCGTCTAAATCTTACTGAGATTCCTGAGTCTTATGACTATATTTTTATTGTCTTTTCTAAAGATCTTAAGACCATGGATTTTACTGAAATCGAGAAATTAGTCTTGAAGCTTGCCGAACAGGCGAAGATTGCCAAGAAATAAAATATCTTTCATGATATAATTAATCAAATGTTTGAGTTAATTAATTTTTTAATTGTTAATCCTATTATTAATATCCTTTTTGTAGTTTATAACTACATTGGCGATTTTGGTCTCGCTGTAATTATCTTTACCGTTGTAATTAAGTTAGCTACCTGGCCACTGGTCAAAAAACAATATCACCAGACTAAACTGATGAAGAAAATTCAGCCAGAACTCGTCGAAATTCGTAAGCGTGCCAATGGTAATAAACAGCTCGAATCTCTCGAGATGATGAATCTTTATAAGAAGCACAATATTAAGCCGATGGCTTCCATCTGGTCACTTCTGATTCAATTACCAATTTTCTTTGCGCTATTTTTCGCTGTCCGCGTGATGGTTCTGCCATCCACCTCTGATAATGTAGAAAAGCGTGCCTATCCGGTAGTTGCTAAACTTGAACGTATTGATGAAGTGATTAATCTTCAAAAATCTTTCCTTGAAAATACTGGGGAAAAATCCTACGATTTTAAGCCTCAGCTCTTCGGCACTATCGATCTCTCTACTCGTGCCGACCTGAAGACTAAGAGCGGCCTCTTTGTCATGGCTCTCGTCCTACTCGTGGCTGTCACTAGTTATTATATGGCTAATATGCAGATTGCTCGCTCCGGTAAGAAAAAGCAGAGTACTTGGAAGAAAATGATGGAAGACGCTAAGGCTGGTAAAGATCCGGATCAGGCGGATATTAATAGTATGGTTTCCAAGCAAATGAGCTTCATGATGCCTTTAATGATGCTATTTTTCACCATGAATCTCCCGGGAGCTCTCGTCCTCTATTATTTCTTATCTAATCTCATCTCAGTAATTCAACAAAAAATCGTTTTTGCTCATGTCGATGATGAAATGGATGATAATACTGATCGTGCGATTCTTCGTGAACTAAAATCTGCCAATAAGAAACTACAAGAAGCCGAAATTATTGAAAATAAGAAAACCGGTACTAAAATTACTCGCATTAAAGCTCGTGATTCAAAACCTCAAAATAAACAGAAACACCAAAACTCATCCCTAGATTCAAAAAGCTAGGAGAAGGAGTTTTTATGAATCGTGATGAATCGGTTCGCTTTGCTACAAAATATCTCGAAGATTTATTATCTTTCTTCGGAATTAACGTTGCTGTTTGGTCGACTATTGATGACCAAGTTATTCAATTAAGTGTCCCTAGTACCAGTTTAAATTCACTTTTAATTGGTAAAAATGCTGGCAATCTTCGCGCCTTACAACACATTGTTTCGATGGGGCTCACTATGAAAAATGCCGAAATTACTCGCGTAAATATCGACATTGCAGATTACAAACATCAACGCATGGAACGCATCGAAAAGAAGGCTGAAGGCTGGATTAATAAGGTTCGTCAAACTGGGGAATTAATCACTCTTGAACTTAATGCTGCTGATCGCCGCGTGGTTCATAAATTAGCCGAAGATTATTCTGATATTTATACTCATTCTGAAGGGGAAGGACGTGAGCGACATCTAATTATCTCCAAGAAGAATCTCGAATAAAAACTATTAAAACATTTAAAAACTACCGCCTTCTGGCGGTAGTTCTTTACTCGTATTTTAGTTCGTGGTTTTCTTGGTGATTTCTTTACCGCGAATGATTACGAAGTCATAACCATGACTCTTAACGCCTTGTGGTAACTCAGATTTATCTTTTACTTCAATCTTATAATAATCTGTTAAACCCTTCTTTGCCACTGGTTTTTCACCGATTTGATAAATCGTTATATCTTGATAATCTGAAGTTGGCGCATTGTCCGTCTCAATATTCTTAAAGCCCACTTTTTCAAGCTCTAATTTTTCATCACTGGCTGCACCACGTTCACCAGAACCATTCAGAACTAGGAGTCTGGCTGTCGCTACACTATCTACATTCTCCGTGATAGCTTTCTGGATGTATTGGTGGATTTTCGTGTAATTATTTAGCCCAGCCGCTGGAATCACATAGGAAATATTAATCCCTTGTACTGGATAGCTAGCATTTGTCACATAAGTTGTACCATCTGGTAAGTTAGCAAGTGGCAGAGTCTTGATATTTTCTGAATTAAAACCAGAAAGTAAGTGTGCGCCAGTCTTCATTTCGTCAACCTTAATATTAGTGCGAATATTATCTCCCAGCGCATTCACT
>CAUTXE010000011.1:0-20781 GCA_963542185.1 uncultured Candidatus Saccharibacteria bacterium
TATTCGTAAAGCTTTGAGCTTAGCCAAAAAGAATGACATCGTATTAGTGCTGGGCAAGGGCCACGAAAAAACCATTCTGAGGGGAGACAAGGCGGTGCCTTTCGAAGATATTAAAGTGACAAGTCAGTTACTAAAAGAAATGCAAAAGTAGCAAGTAGTAAAAATAAAAAAAGACACCGTGAAGGTGTCTTTTTGATTATTCAGTTTCTTCCTGATTAACTTCGAAATCAGCAATACCGTTGATGATGTGCTCTTTTGAAAGATTGAGCGCTTGACCAATCGTAGCGGCACAGGCCATGTAGGAGATATTCGGTTCCCCGGTGAGGAAGGAGGCAACATTGAAGCGATAACCGTGATAATTTAATTCAGCTTCAGAACCCTTCTTATAAAGCTTACTATTTTCAATACGCAAATCTGAATTATAATCCGTACCGTAGGTCAAGGTATTAGTCACACCCTTAAAGACAGCAAAGTCAAGATAATGACGGTCGTCACGATTAAGCACGACTGAATCTGGATTCATGGAGAATAAAGTATTTTCGGCTTCGAGATATTCCTCAGCAGTGAGATCAGAAAGACTAGCTGGAACAAAATCCGTCAAAGCAGCGACCTGAATTGGCATCTTATAAAAGACATCCTTGCGCAAAGAATGAGCTGGCGCCGTCAAAACCAGATAATCGACATCAGCCTTCCAAGCGTCCTTAATAAACTTATAGAGATTACCAACCTTAATTTCTTCATCGGAAGCCAAAATGGCTGGACGAAAACCAGCCTGCTTCAACATGTAGTAAACATAATAAGCGGTCACAGTTTTACCGGTGGTGCCAGTGACACAAATGATTTTAAGGTCCTTCAAAATTTTTTCGTAATAGTGTGCGAGAAGTCTAACCTTGAGACTCTTCGGATGGGATTTGAGATTTGCTGCATTGTCCATATCTTAAATATACCACAGTTCGGGGCAAAAAATAAAACCAGAGATGAATTCTGGTTTTATTTATTCAGTTTGATTTTACTTATTTAATTTGATTTTAGCGCCAAAGTGAGTCTAAAGTATTCAAGCTATCCACGATACTATTAGTGCTACTTTTAATCAAAGAAGCGCTAATCAAAGTGATAGCAAGGGCGATGACAGCAGCAATAATAATATTAACAATAATCTTCTTGTCATCCTTAAGCTCAAGTTCTGCGCTCATAGCTTCGTAAACTACGAGACCGGAAAAAATCATACCAGCATAGCCAATAGCACCAGCAATCGGAGCGGAGACATTCAAGATAAGTGGTGAAATTAGACTGGCGGTCAGAATCCAAGCAAAGGAAGCCACGGAAACAATAGTAACCAAACGGAAGTAATTCAACTGATTTTTCTTCATAATGAGACCAGCGAGGTAGTAAATACCAGCAATGGCAGCAATAGTAGCTAGAACAATCAAGAAATTACCGATAGTGTTTTGGAACCAATCGAATTTATTTAAGAGACTAAAATCAAGACCGGCTTTCTTAGTACCAAAAAGTGAAGCTGGGCGAGAAACGGTTCTAAAAATAGCAAAAATTAAATTAAAGACCGTGTAGGTACCGGCAGCAATAACTGGAAGGAGCCAGCTATTATTAAAATCAGAATAACCTGCGATTCCCTTCTTTACACCAGTGACTGGGTTCTTAAAAACCGAGAGAATAAAAGAAACGGCTGGAATCTTTTTAAATTTCTCGAAGTTTTCATTAATTTTTTCTTTGGCAGCACTCGCAGTGTTTTTGACTGAAGTGGTTTCTTTGGTGCTTACAGGAGCTTTTTCCGAAGCGGTTTTTTCCATAGAAATCCTTTCTGAATAATTAAATATGTTTTAAGTATAACACACTAAAGATTTAGGAATTTAAGTTGAAGAGCTTGAGATAAGCTTCGGTAACTTTGGCTGGCTCACCCTCTTCGATAATTTTGCCTTTTTCAATCAAGATAGCACGGTCACAATAGGCCATCACATTTTCCATAGAATGCGTAACTAAAATCACGGTCTGTTTACCATGGAGTGAGGCGAAATAATCATTACATTTTTTCTGGAAGGCAGCATCACCTACAGCGAGAACTTCATCGAGAATGAGAATATCGCCACGGGCACGAATGGCGATGGAAAAGGCGAGACGTACTTGCATGCCAGAAGAATAATTTTTTAGTTTCTGATCCATAAATTCTGGAAGCTCGGCAAAATTCACAATATCATCATACATGGCATCCATTTCTTGGTTGGAAAAACCAAGCATGGCACCATTCAGATAGACATTTTCGCGACCAGTGAGTTCAGGATTAAAACCGACACCGAGTTCGATAAATGGCACCAGTGAGCCATCGATCTCAATCTTACCCTTGGTAGGAGTATAAATCTGGGAGAGTAACTTCAAGAGAGTAGATTTACCAGAACCATTACGGCCGACAATACCGAGAAATTCACCATCATAAACCTTGAAACTAACATCGTTTAGAACTTGTTGTTCAGTGTAACCTTTGATGCCGCGCAGACGGTTAAAAATCACTTGCTTCAAACCAAAAGAGCGCTCGGTAGGAAGTTTAAAAGTCTTAGAGAGATGCGAAACAGTAATAACTACTTTGCGTTCTTGTGTTTTTTTGGCGGCTTTTTCAGTAGATTTTTGAATAGATTTTTGAGTTTTCGACATTAGGCTTCCTCCGCAAAATATTTAGAGTGTTTTCGGAAATAGATACTACCGATAGTTAAAATAAATAAGGTGATTAAAACTGGCAAAAAGCGCAAGAAAATATTATCAATAAAATTCCAAACGGTGATAGATTGATCAGTAATCAAAAGATATCTAGCATCCTGAATAACCTGAGCGATAGGATTTAGAAGCAAGACTTTAGCCGCTATAACACTACTAGCAGAAACCATGGTGATTGGATAAATTATTGGTACGGCATAAAAGAGAGCCTGCATCAAGACTTCCCAGATGGAAGAAATATCACGATATTTGACATTAATTGAACCGAGGAAAAAAGCAATGCCAAGACTAAGTAGATAAAGTTCCAGAATCACGAGTGGCGCAAGAAGCCAAGTGAAGGAAGGTGTGACACCATTCAGCAAAGCAAAAACAATAATTACACAGAGATTAATTAAAAAGTTAATCAAGGCAGTGATGGTAGACGAGACGACGATGATCCACTTTGGAAAACTAATTTTGCGAAGTAGGTCACTCCGGCCGACGATAGCCTGAATACCTTGACTGGTACATTCCGAAAAGAAACTCCAAAAAACCGTACCGGTCATAAGATAAACGGAATAATGTGGGATATCGCCACCCATTTTCAAAATTTTAGCAAAAACCGTATACAAAATAGCAAACAAAAGCATCGGGCGAAGGACGGCCCAAAGATAACCGAGGACGGAACCTTGATAGCGAATTTTAAAGTCGGTCTTGACTAATTCCTTCAGAAGAATGCTATTTTTACGGCTCCAAATTTTTGGAATATTCATAAATAAATTATATCATATGCGAGTTTTGACAAGGGTGCATGTTATAATCAAAACAAATGAAACCATTAATTTCTGTAATTATTCCAATCTACAATACGGGCGACTCGGCAGTCAAGTTGCTGGATAAACTGACTAAACAAAGTTATGAAAATTTAGAAATCATTTGCGTGGACGACGGATCGAAAGACGGAAGTTTTGATTTGGTCTCGGAATTCATTAGGCAGAGTGGATTAAAAAATAAAAACCTAAACATGACGATTCTGCGTCAAAAAAATCAGGGCGCAGCAGGGGCGAGAAATTTGGGACTAAAAAAAGCTTCAGGAGAATATGTCACTTTCATTGATTCGGATGATGAAGTGAAGAAAACTCATATTGAAGATTTATTTAAAAGCCTAGAAAAAGATCCGAGAAATGCACTTTCGGTTTGTGGCTACGTTTATCGTCGTTTGAGAATGCAGACGGAAAAAAATTTCTTTACTAATGAAATTTGGACGGGACTAGAAGAAGTAAATTTTCGTGCTTATATTTTAAGTTTACTAGCGAGTGATGGCCGGATGTATGCGGCGATTAATAAGATGTTCCGGCTTTCGGTAATCAAGAAAACAAAAGTAGAATTTCCGATGGGTTGGGATTTTGCAGAAGATACGATGTTTGTTTTACGATATTTGAAGGCGGCGGAAGAAGCTGGTTTTAATCGTATCGGTATGGTTCTAAAAGCCAATTATATTTATAACTATGGCACCGAAACTAGCACCGTAGCGAGTTCATCGATGAAATTCAGTAACTGGCAGAAATCTTTTCAAAATATTGCGACATGGGCGGAAGATAAAAAGGATTTAGAAGAAATCAAGAAGCTCAAACAAAAGTGGCTGAAAAAATTGTATCTACGTTTTAGGATTTCTCATGCTTTGGCGGTGGCGCGAAGTGCGATGCCGCTGACAAAAAAATGGAAGTACCTAAATCCAGTAGTACTTCCCCTGGCAAGTCTGGCCGCGAAGATTCGTAAATAATTTACTTGGTTTTAAATTTAATTTTGGGAAGAATGCGTGGAGTTCGCTTGGCGTATTCTAGATATTCTTGACCAAATTTTTTAGTTAACCATTTTTCTTCCGTATTTTGCATGAAAATAACGAGATATAAATAAAAGAAAGGAATAAATCCGAGCATAAATAAGTTATGAGCGGTAATTAAAATTCCACTAAAGATAAAGAAAAAAGCCGTATAAATCGGGTGACGCGTGACGGAATAAATTCCGGTAGTGACGAGTTTGCCGGATTGAATTTCGTGGGCGATATTTTGAATTAGTACAGCATAAATCCAGAAAAAGACGCCCGTAAAAATTAAGATAATTCCAAAAATTTGAAAAACTAGATCAAAAGAGGTAATTTCGCCAGCCTGAAAAAATCCCTGCCGTTTTAAGTGAAAAGCCAGTACTGTAATTAAACTACAAGTAATTACATAGATTGGCCCCACACCAAAAACCGGCAAGGATGATTTTTTCATAAGACTCCTTTATTTAGCGGAATCGAGGAAGTTAATCGTATCGCGCATCGCATCCTCAATAGTGTGCGTAGTTTCCCAGCTCAATTCCCTCTTGGCTTTAGAAGGATCAGCAAAGATTTCAGCAAGATCACCTGGGCGGCGGTCAGCAAAACGGTGCGGTAAAGCGGCATGATTAGCTTCTTCAAAAGCGTGCATAATTTCAAGCACGGAAGTACCGCGACCAGAACCGAGATTATAGATGGAAGTACCAGTCTTTTCGAAAGCTTGCATAGATTTCAAATGACCGAGAGCGAGATCGACGACGTGGATGTAGTCACGAATACAGGTACCGTCGCGAGTATCATAATCATTACCATAAATAGCGAGCTCTTTAATTTCGCCACTTCTCACTTTCATGACGATTGGCATGAGATTGTTTGGAATACCGTTTGGATCTTCGCCAAGGAGGCCGGATTCGTGAGCACCAACTGGATTAAAGTAGCGCAAAATTACTACGGACATTTCTGGACGAGCCGCGGCTTCAGCTTCCAGGATTTTTTCGATGACATGCTTAGTTTCACCGTATGGGTTAGTAATGGCGACACCAGTGGTGAGATCTTCGCTAAGTTTGCCGGAATTCTTTGCGCCGTAAACGGTAGCGGAAGAACTGAAGATAATTTTATTGACCTTAAATTCGGCCATACATTTCAAGAGATTGACGGTACCCTGAACGTTAGTTTCGTAATATTCGAGAGGTTTCTCGATAGATTCGGCTACTGCCTTTAATCCTGCGAAGTGGATAACAGCTTCAAAATCGTGAGACTGAAAAAGTTCACGCATACCTTTAAGATCTAAAATATCAATCTTGTGAAATTCCGGCTTGATGCCAGTGAGAGTGGTGATTTTATCTAAAACTTCGATTTTACTATTAAATAAATTATCGATAATTGTAACTTCGTGACCAGCTTTGATTAATTCTACGACAGTATGCGAACCAATGTAGCCAGTACCTCCAGTAACGAGAATTTTCATGTGGGTTGACTCCTTTTTATTACTTTTATTATAGCACTAATTAAGCGAGCGTGATTCTCGCTTAATAAAACAACCAGAGATAATTTTATAAATCAATTTAAAAATAAACTGCCGAATTAACTCTATTATAAGACAACCTAAAAAGACGCCTAGAATAATTTGAATTGAATATAATACAAAATCTATTTTAGGAAGAGTGAGATGACTAGCTACATTCATAGTTTGCCCACGCCACAATTTGCGATACACGATATCATTATCATGAATTAAATAGATACCAAAAACGGCGCCACTGATTAAATTAATTATTTTTGAGTTAATATTAAAACTCTGAAAAAATATCAAAATTGAAGTGGTTAAAATGATTGAAGGTATATTGGTAAATAAATCCCCTGGAATATCATGGTAACCCAACTTAGCAAATAGAATCAATGTAAGTGGGGCTAAAACCA
Organism: uncultured Candidatus Saccharibacteria bacterium; assembly: GCA_963542185.1. Lineage (GTDB taxonomy): Bacteria > Patescibacteriota > Saccharimonadia > Saccharimonadales > Saccharimonadaceae > Nanosyncoccus. The sequence continues at coordinate 6,443 of CAUTXE010000011.1, forward strand.
GCACCGCAACAGACAACGCAAAAGCAAAGATTGGCCAACTTTTATTTTGTAGTTGATCTTTAAAACGATTAATCGAATAGCCGATTAATACATAACAAATCGCTGGGCTAATAACAATGTAGGGAAACTCAAAAGTAGAAGCGGTGAGAAATTTAAATGTTGCAATCACCGAATTAAACGTACAGGTAATTAGGAGAAACTTAATAATATCTCGTTGACTCATCGCATCAAACCATTTTTTCAGATATGGTGAAATCAGAAAAATAAAGGTATAGGCAGTAATAAACCAATAACCATTACTAATAACCGGCATCATCAACCTAAGTAAGCGAATATTCACTGGAAATTGAATTTTTATGATGGGATCTTTTAAGATAAAGGCGATAGCCAGAAAGATAAAAGAATAGGTCCAGGTAGGAATGAGAATATCAAAAATTTTACGATATTTAAACGACCTACGATTATAGAGAAAATAACCTGTAATTGCAAAAAAAATACCGACACCAATCTTGCCAAGACTTTTTAAAATTTCTACCCAGTATTCATTAAAAATTAGGTGACCACCCGAAGCCCAGTTGGTATGAGTACCAAAATGATGAGCAATAATCATTATCATAGCTATGATGCGCAATAGCTCAATACTAGAATTTCTTTTTTTATGGACGCGGGAATTCTCTGAAGCGACGAGACTCTCTGACATATAACCTCCTATATGCTTATGATTATATCATAATAGAGATATACAAGAGGTGATTTTTCAACTATAATAAAATTATGAAAAACATTCTTTATATTGTGGTTCCCTGCTATAACGAAGAGGCCTGCTTAACGGTAACCAATAAACAACTAAACAAGAAGCTGGCGAGCCTAATAAAGAAGAAAAAAATCTCTGAAAAAAGTCGTATCGTCTATATAAATGATGGCTCAAAGGATAAGACGTGGGAAATTATTTCTGGATTTGATAAGACGACTGTAGTGGGTATTAAATTATCAAAAAATTGTGGCCATCAAAATGCATTACTAGCTGGCCTAATGTACGCAAAAGATCATGCAGATATTTCCATTAGTATCGATGCTGATTTACAGGACGACATTGAGGTAATCGATCAATTTATCGAAAGATATAACGAAGGTTGTGAGATTGTGTATGGCGTACGCGATAGTCGTGAGACTGATACTTTCTTTAAACGTAACACTGCAGTAATATTCTATAAAATCATGGAAAAATTAGGAGTCAAAGTAGTATTTAATTCTGCAGATTATCGCCTAATGAGTAAACGTGCATTAGAAGAATTGGCCAAATTCAAAGAGACCAATTTATTCTTGCGCGGAATTGTGCCAATTATTGGCTTCAAAACTGATAAGGTTTACTATGCTAGAGCAAAAAGATTTGCCGGTGAAACACATTATCCATTAAAAAAGATGTTGAATTTTGCTTGGGATGGTATTACCTCATTCAGTGTACAACCAATTCGTCTAGTCTTATCAATGGGTCTGCTAGTAACTTTTACCAGTCTTGCGGTAATTATTTACTCTTTGATTGTGAAGATTTTAGGCATGACAGTGAGCGGATGGACTTTTATTATCTGTTCAATTTGGCTACTAGGTGGATTACAGATGTTTGCAATTGGCTTAATTGGTGAATATATTGGTAAAATTTATTCAGAAACCAAATCGCGTCCGCGCTATATTATTGAAGAAATTCTCGATAAATAATTAAACTATTTTACGAAAAATTCGATAAAATAGACCGTTTAGTGGTGCTAATAAGATTAAATATAGTCGTAATTTTTGGGTGAGGTAAGAATTTTTAGTGAATTGAAATTTTCTACTATTTTGCTTCACCCAGTTGCGATTTTCTTTAAAATATTTAGCTGGAATTATCCCGGAAATACTAGCATCCATAAAAGCAAATTTAGCTAGAAGTATAGCAATTTCGCAGATAGGGCGGTATTCTTCTGGAAGATATTTTTGAGCTTCTGTCGCAGTCTGCAGCTTAGCCTGAAGGCGACGCAATGTCTTAAATTCTGAATCTTTATTAGCAGTAATATTACTATTGGTTCGATAATAATAATATTCAACAGAATCTAAATAAGAAATTTTCTTAGACTTAGCAAAAAGTTTATAGGTAGTCAAATTATCTTCATGTACCTGCCCCATCGGATATTGAATATTAAAATCCTGAAAGAGGGATTTTTTGTAGAGTTTATTCCAAATTAAAATATCGAGATCCTGCTGCTTAATAAAATAATTAGTTAAGGCGGTTTTTGAATCGAGAACTTGCGCAGAGGGCACAAAATCCGAACAACTAGACGTGCGAATTTCTTGATAACCACAGACAGCAATATCAGAAGAATCAGCAATTAATCTTTGATAAAGATGTTCTAAAAATGTTTCTTTGATTTGATCATCTCCATCGATAAAAGCGAGATATTCCCCGTTAGATTCCTGAATGCCAAGATTTCTCACAGCGGAAATGCCATGATTTTTTTGCGAAATAACTCGAATATTTGAATAGACTTTTGCAAGTTTTTCGCAGACATTTTTAGTCTCGTCAGTAGAGCCATCATCGATAATAATGATTTCAAAATTAGAATAAGTTTGCTTTTCAATCGAATCAATACAGTCGGTAATACAGTGAGCAAGATTATAGGCCGGAACAATTACGGAAATAAGTGGTTGGTTATTCATAATACTCCTGATACAGCGGAATAATTTGTTCTTGGATAATTTTACTAAAGTTAAATTGAGCAAGATAATCTTCCCTAGCGATTTTAGCAAAAGCCTCAGACTTTTCTGGACTTCCGATAATCTCAATAAATTTCAGATAGAGATCTTCTGGGTCTTTTACCTTAACCAAGTAACCGTTTCTTTGGTCTTGAATAAGTTCATGATTTTCTGGGATATCCGTAGTGATAATAATTTTTTGCATCATCATTGCCTCGAGAATAGAAAGACTTAAACCTTCTTTGTAAGTAGGCAGTACAAAAATATCAAAACTTTGAAAAGCCTGTTTGATATCACTCAAAAAACCACACCATTGAATATTTGGTGAGGTATATTGTGTTTTTAGTTTAGTTAAATATTCCTCTTCACCAGTGCCGTAGATTTTAAGTATAGTATTTGATTTTTCTGATTGAAGTTTCTGAAAGGCAGCTAGTAATTCCTCAATTCCTTTTTCCTGACAAATGCGGCCTATAAAGCCAAAAACAAAATCATTCTTAAAAACTACGTCAGAACTTTTTTGCTGATAAAAATCATAAACACCATTATAAATAACCGAGAGATTGTGAATTTTTCTGGGAGCTAAGATTCGCTCAATGGCAGTTTTTTCATAATGTGAAATAGTGGTAATATGATGGACTTTTTTAGATAATCGATAAATATATTTACCAATAAAATTCTTCAGTGGAAGATTAATATTTTGAAAAATAAAAGCACGAAAATCAGCATGATCAGTCCAAATAATTCGCTTTTTAAAATGTTTACCAGCGAGAGTACCAGCAATTAAATCATCGCGTGACTGTAGATGCAAAATATCAAGTTTGGTTTTTCTAATAATTTTGCGATACCAAAAATAAAGATAAATTTGCCAGAAGAAATAGATTGACAAAAAAAGATTACGATAGCCACTCCAATTTTGTTGAAGTAAAAATGGCGCCTTAATCACCGAAAGGTTTTGTTTTTTAGCCTCCTCCTGGAGTTTTAGGGAGGAAGTAACAATAATGGGATTGAAGCCATTAGACTTCAATCCCTTAGCTAGTTCAATCTGGTATTTTTCAGCGCCACCAAAATCATTTGGGCGACAGTTTCTAACTAGGCCAATGTTTTTATGCATTTTTCATTGATGCAGATAGCTGATCTGCCATCTCCATACAGTCTTCCATGGAGTTGTATGTCCAACTACCATAGCGACCGAGATTATAAATATTCTTCTCAGCAAGTTTTTGCTTGAGCTGATCAGTTAATTCAGTATCTTTCTTAGAAATATGAACATAGGCTGGATCCATTATGATAATACTGTGGTCAACTAATTTATTATCATCATCGATAATGCCGACTTTTTTCATACCAATAAGAGCTTCTTTAAGTTCTTTTTCGGCATCAATTTCCGCATTTTTGGAGAAACCAATTTCAACATAAACACTTAATTTGTCTTGGTTCAAAATATTATTATAAAAACCAATACGATAAAAATTAAGTGATTTATCTGGGAAATAAACCCAGTGTTCTTTTTGATATTTCTTAGAAGGAGAGTCAAAACCGAGGTTTAAAACAAGCACCTTATTATAAGATAACTCATCCGCGTTCACTTGATATTCGGAATTATTTAGAAGCTTCAAAAATTGGTTAAGTGGAGCGGAGTTGATGAGGTTCTTATATTGAATTTGTTGGCCATCGGAAAGAGTGGCGATATGATTTTCAACATCAATATTACTAACGGAAGTATTAAATAATACTTTCGAAGAATCAATTTCAGCAAATAATTTATCAATGAAATAGCCAGTACCTTTCTTTAGATACATAAAAGTATCGTTATAGGTAGCGGTTTTTTGTTCTTTCATATTGCGAATGATTGCTTCACGGTCAGCATACGGGAAGAAACGACCCATAGCTTCCTTATCTAATAAGGTTAGATCAGTAGCATAGAGTTTTTCATTATATGGGCGAAGGAATTTTTCTGTAATACTTTTACCGAAACGGTCATAAAGCATATCAAGGAAGCTAGTATTTTCGCCGGTTTTATCGTTAATAAACAGATCGTATAGACAATCAATAAAATCCGGTTTTTCCAATTGATGAATATTTAACTGAAAAGGATAATCAATTAACTGATCCTTATAGTAAATAAAAGTCTGTTTGGTTTGACGAATAATTTGATCTGGTTCGACGAATGACTCGAAAAGTTTCTTATATTTTTCAGTTTTAAAGTGGTAAAAATGGCCAGCATAATCCCAGACGTATTGATCATTTTTAATCGTACTACAGTAACCACCAGGGGTACTATTTTTTTCAACGATCAAATAATCACCTTTATTAAAATAAGCAAATGATAAGCCTGAAAGACCTGCGCCAATAATTAAATTATCTACAGTTTTCATATATTTTTATTTTAGCACAGATAGAGGCAGTGAACAATAATTATGCTATAATAACAGATATGAGTAGAAGGTGCAGTTTAGTTATAAATATTTTGATGAATTCTGGCAGTGAGTCTGAATTATCCCAAACCATTAGCAGCTTATTAGAACAAGTTGCAATTGAAAATTTCGAGACAAAAATTGTTATTCAGGATGAAAAATCCCTTAGTAAAAAATATCTAAACAACCTGGATGAACTAATAAAAAATAGTTCCCTGGCGAGAATTTCCAATAAAGAAGCCTCAGAAGAAAATTTTGATTATCGACTTAAATTAGAGGCCGGTGACCTCTTAACTAATACGTTTATTTATCGTGGTATTCAATATCTAAAACGCAACCCAGTAGCTATGGTTATTCCGGAATACAGCATCCGTTTCATGCTAGAAGGTATGTATGGGTTAGTGACTCGTAATAAGTTTTTAGCACTCGACAAACAAGGTATTTCCCTGCTAAATAATCATCACACAGGTGAAATTAACCGCTTATTTGACATAATTGAAGAAAGTGCAGTAGTAAAGAAAAATTACTACGGATCAACTTTTGAATATCTAGATGCAGCGAGACGAAATAAATCCTTTTATCTCAATAATATTGAACTGCTACCTTCAGATATAAAGAAAATTGATGTTAATAAATTAAATTTGATTGCAGGTGGCTATCGTGATCGTCATAATTTAGATTGGTTAAAAAAGTTATGCGGTAGGAGTAAAGTCGCACATAGAATTTATGATTTTGTTTTTCAACGAGAACAAGATCCAGAATCACTTGAAATTGATGAACAAATTCATACCCTGGCACCTGATTTTAATTTTTGGCCAAGTGAATTACTGACTGATGAATTAAATAAGTTAACTAAATTAAATTACACAATTAATGGCTATCAGAACTGCCACTTTTTCGATAACACATTCCTACTAAATCGCACCGCAACATTGCTCGAAGGTTATGTTAAATGCGCGAAAGAATTAAGCGTAGATAATTATGAATATGTCTTAGTTTTGCCTTGGCTAATCAATGGTGGAGTAGATATGTTTGCAAAGAATTACATCAATACTATTGCCAAAGAAAATCCAGATAAGAGATTACTTTTAATCGTGACTAACCCATTCGAAGAAACCTCTGAAGATCAAATTAAACAGCTTGCAAAAAATATTGATTTCCTAAATTTAGCCAAAATTCTGAAGAATGAAAATTATACAGCTTGGCGTAAGGAAATTCTGGCAACCATTGTACTTAATTTGAAGCCAAAATATCTTCATATTATGATGTCCAAAATTGGCTATCAGGCATTAATTGCACATCAAGATGAAATACGTAAAAATACGAAGATTATCTTCTCATCTTATAATTATATCGAAAATCCAAATGGAAGATTGACTGGCTATTCCGTAGAAGACCTACCTAAAGCTTATCGAGCCGGAGATATTATTACCACGGACAATCAAATGTCAAAAGATATCTGGGTAAAAGCTTTTAAATTCCGCGAAAATGATATTAAAATCCACCGTCAATTAATTACAAATTTTAAGAAATTTTCACCAGAATATAGAGCTGGAGAAGAATTTAAGATTTTTTGGGCGGCTCATATTCGAAAAGAAAAGAATCCGGAAATTCTTCTAGACCTAATTAAAAAATATCGCACCGAGGAAGCTTCAATTGATTGTTATGGATCTTTCAATGAAGCTCACTGGGAAAATGGTAATCCTATTACAAATAGCGTAAACAAAAATTTAAACTATTGTGGTAGTTACAGAAATTTCTTTAAAGATATTAATCTAAAAAAATATCATCTTTTCCTTTATACTTCAAAATTTGATGGCACACCAAATGTTTTGATTGAGGCGGCGCTTTCTGGCATCCCAATTATCAGTAGTAAAATTGGAGGCGTAGCGGAATTACTTGGTGATAAAGCTATGCTTATCGAAAATCCTGACAATGTAGCGGAGTTTTATGCGGCCATTGAGGAAGTGAAAAACAATTACGAAAAATATCTCAGACTTGCGGCTGAATTACAAGAAAAAATTATTAAGCAAACAAGTGAGGAAAATTTTATTAAACAAGTAAAGGAGATGCTAAATGACAACAACTAAAATTACATCAAAAGACAAGGTAAAAAAGCAACCTTTACTTACAATTGCAATTCCAGCTTATAATGTCCAAGATTTTATCGAGGAAACTGTAAATTCGTTAACTAAAAGTAAGTATGTGGATTTACTTGAAATCCTAATCATTAATGATGGATCTAAAGACAAGACCAAGGAGATTGGTAAGAAATTAGAAAAAGAATGTGCTTCCGTAAAATTAATTGACAAGAAAAACGGCGGACATGGTAGTGGAATTAATAGTGGTATCGAACATGCAACTGGTAAATACTTCCGATTACTTGATGGCGATGACTGGTTTGATACAGTAGAGTTTGATAAATACCTAGAACATCTCAAGAATGAAGATGCAGATTTGGTTTTGTCAGATTTTGTAGAATGTTTCATGAAGAGTGGATTAAATCGTCCAGTGACTTTTTATAATTCCATGAAGGCTTTTAAAAAGACAGAGTTAAAGAATTGCGTCTTCCAAAAATGGGGCCCGATGCTACCAACTAGTACGATTAAAACTGAACTTTATCGTAAAGCAGATTTTAAAATTGATGAAAAATGTTTTTATGTAGATCAAGAATATAATTTAGTTTGCTACATGATGGCAAAGACAGTAACTTATTATCCATTCATGATTTATCAGTATCGACTAGATCGTGAAGGACAATCAATGCAACGTGAGAGTGTGATTCGTAATGTTTATTCTCATGAAAAAGTCTGCATACGCTTAGTGGAGAGTTTTGAAAAATATAAGGATGAATTATCAGAAACTCAGAAAAATTACCTTATTAATCGTGTAATTGTACCAATGTGTAATATGCAGTATATGATTACGGAAGAATGGTGTCACTCGAAAGAAGCCTTCCTCTCATTCGATAATAAACTGAAAGAATTTCCTTTTTTCTATAACTTACCAGAAATTGCGGGAAAAATTACTAAAGCCTACCGAAAAACAAATGGTATATTAGTACCATTTGATAAATTTTTACGTCGTGTAGTTAATTTCAAAAATAAGCAGAATGCCGAATCGAAGAAAAAACTTATTTCAGGTTTTCTAATTCTAATCACAATTGTTTTAGCTAATTTATTGGTGGTGAATTATTTAAAAACGGAAAAAATGCTCTATTCTTGGGATCTTTCTGCCTACTGGAAGAATGCTAATCAATTACTTGAAATAGAAAAAACAAGTGGTCTTCGGGTGCTAAAAAGTGAGATTATAGGATCTCTAAGCACTGACTATAATCACCTACCAATTGTGCCAATGTTACCAATTCTAAAGCTTTTAGGTAATAGTCGTACGGTTTTTGTATTAACGATTTTCAATCTTTATATTGTACCGTTTTGCTTAATATTGACCTATACGATTAGATTATTATTTAAAAAATATTCTAATGTTCATTTCAGTAAACTAACTACAGCTAGTGTTTTTGCTAGTACAATCTTCTTCCCTGCCTTATTAGTACCAGTTTTTGATGGAAGACCAGATGCAATTTGTTTAGTAGTAGTTGCTTTAATTTTCTTATTAATTGCCAAAACTAAGATGGAGTTTATCTCGAGTTTTATTTATCTAGGCTTCCTTAGCTTTGTATTGATTTTACTAAGGAGATATTTCTCCTTCTTCGCAATCGCGAACTTTATAACCTTGTTTATAATTTTAACTGGCTACAACTTAAAGAAATTCGGTAAAACTAAATTATTTATTAAAAAATCTTTAAAGTTGGCAGCAAAATTTGTGGTTTCAGGTCTAACTATTATTGGCTTAATGTTTGTATTTTCAAGAAGCCTTCTAATGCGCTATATTGGTGTAAATTATAGTGAGACATATTCAGCTTATCTTCTTGGAGATTTTTGGAATCAAATTCTGCTTTTCGTTAGTTATTTTGGTTTAATAATTCTTGGTTTAGCAACAATTGGTGTGATTTTTGCCTATAAAAAATCCCATAAGAATTTCCTCTTTGCTTTTCTAGGTATGAGTGTGATTGAAGGAATAATTGGATTCTTACTCTTTACGCGTGTACAGACACTGGGAGTCCAACATATGTATATTATTCTACCTTCAGTGCTTATTCCAATTAATTACTTAGTAATCTATTTAACAAATGGAACTAATTCAAAGAAACTAAAACTAGTCGGCTTATTAATTCCGGCAACCATCATCTTATTGGCTCTAAATTCTTTTACGGGCGAACGCCATAACGATGTGAACCGATCATATAATTTAATTTTTGGTATTTCACGTAATGTGAGGCCAGTAGTACGAAAGGACTTTACGGAAATCAATAACCTATACAATGACCTAGCATCAATCATGAAACAGGAAGATTATGTATATTTCTTATCTAGTTCCGATATCTTAAATGAAGATATGATTAATAATTTTAAAATCCCACGCAAAGCTGATTTTAACATTTCTGGCGTGCATCATATTGATAAACGCGATGGCTTCCCAGCACATATTTTCGAAGCAAATTATATTGTAGTGGCGGATCCAATTCAGACCCACGTGGAACGCGACGGTCAAAGAGTAATCACCGAAATGGCCCAAGATATTTTAAGTGGTAAAGTAGAAAATTTAACTAAAATTAGAACCTATACAATTGAGGAAGGGGTAAAACTAAATCTTTATCACAAAACCAACCCATATTCTGTGGAATATCTCAAAGATTTAAAGAATCGCTTTAAAAATTACTATTACTCCTTACCTTTTCTTTGGGAGGTAATTCCAGAAGTAAGCAAATAAAATAATTAAAAATAGGCTTACTGGCCTATTTTTTATATTTGAATCAAAATTAATTAAATCTAGCTAGATAGTAATTTCACCATGCTCGAATTTCTGAGTCATTTTACCATTACTATGTGTGATTGAACTAATTGGATATCCTAGGAAGCCAGCTTCAAAACCGAGTGACGCCCAACGTTCACGGATTTCACCATAGCTCTCAAAGGCACCATTTGGTGTACCAATAATATAACCATGCTCGAAGCGTTGAACGCTATAGTTTTTACCATTCTTTTGATAATTATAAATACCACTAGCAGGATAACCCAAAATACCAGCTTCATAGCCAAGCTCAGCCCAACGCTGACGGACAGCGCCATAGCTTTCCCAAGCACCAGAAGGTGTACCTAAAATATAGCCATTATTATAACGCTGTACACTGTAATCTTGACCATTCTTTTGATAATGATAAGTATCTCCAATCGTGTCGCCTAAAACACCAGATTCACCTTGAAGCTCTTGCCAGCGACGATAAATTTGACCATCGAGACTAACACTAATTCCTTCAGGAGTTTTAGTAATACTACCGCTATTAAATTTCTGAACTTCTTTATTGTTTTCTTTAACAATCTTAGATGATGGATAACCAAGAGCACCTAACTCATAACCGAGAGATGCCCAACGTTCACGAATTTCACCATAGCTTTCAAAGGCACCTTTTGGTGTACCTAAAATATAACCACCGGTGAAACGCTGGACGCTATAGTTTTTACCATCACGCTGATAATGATAGGTGCTACCCATAGGAGTACCTAGAATTCCAGATTCAGCATCTAATTCCTGCCAACGATCATAAATAGCTTTATTTAGGGCGGAAACTTCATTTTGTTGCTTAATAATTACACCGTTATCATATTTTTGAATTTCTAGATTGCCTTTTTTGTTCACATTGGAAGTTGGATAACCTAAGTAACCTGACTCATAGCCGAAGGTAGCCCAAGTCTGTCTAATTTCACCACTACTTTCAAAAGCACCATTAGAAGTACCAATAATATAACCATGTTCAAAACGCTGGACACTATAGTTTTTATTATCTTTCTGATAATTATAAATACCACTCAATGGGTAACCGAGACTACCACCTTCATAGCCGAGCTCAGCCCAACGCTGACGAATAGCCCCGTAATTTTCCCAAGCTCCGGTAGGAGTACTAATAATGTAACCGTGTTCAAATTGCTGAGTACTATAATCCTGGCCATCTTTTTTATATTCATAAGTATTTCCAATAGTCTTACCTAATACCCCGAGTTCTTTATCTAGATATAAGTAACGCTCCCAAATAGCCGTGGTAGTTTTACTAGCGGCATGTGTAGTCGGATCACCAAACCAACGCAAGAATAAAGCATAAAAATTACGATTACCATAAGCACCACAATAGGAAGTGCCAGGATAATTAGCAACAGCGGCAGCATTTGGTTGATATGGTGTATAACGATAAAGTGCAGAGGTGGCAAGATTTTCAATATAAACTTGAGACCCACCACAAGCAAAGTTTGGATTATAGTAAATAAAATTTTGACCAACTGGATAATTAGTATAACCACCGTCTAGAACATCGCGGAATAATTTAGCGGCGTTTCTGACCTGATTCCTAAAGCCATAATATTTAGAGTCACATTCAGCAGTATCTGGACAGCCAAAGCCAGTAGCACTACGATACTGGATATTATTTGGCCAAGTATCAGAGACTAAACCCTGTTCTTTTTCAATTAAGACGAGGAGAACTTGTGGATTGATGCGATAATCACGGGCTGCTTCGTAAATCACCTGTGCGGCAGTTTGTTTAGTGTCATCATGCTCAAAAGTTTCCTGCGATAAGCAGACAAATTTACTATTCTCAATATGATATTTATAACCAGAATATACATTGGCACGCCAAATATTAGAATCACCACAAGGATTTTTCTGAGTTAAAAAATCTTGGATTTGTTTTTCGTTCATCGTGGAGGTATTCGACATTGTGTAATCAGAGATAATATTTCCAGCGCGAAAATTAGAGACACTAAGAGCATTTAGCTTCTTTAGGTTTTTTACAATCAAAAAACTTAACATAAATACCATGAAGAAAGCAAAAATCAACAATGGAAGATGTCGATTAGAAATCTTGGTGTTCTTAGGTATAATACGTACAGTTTGAGTTTGCATTAAATAGTAGCCTTTCCTTCGATGATTCCAGTTTTTTGATTGGCGTTAATTTCAATTTTAATGTCATACTCACCAGCTGATAATTTAGTAAGTGGGATATCAAATCCTTCACAACTACCAGAAGATGGATTAGAAACTACATTTACTGAATCAATATACACGACTTTACCTGCGGAAAGAACAGTAAGCTTACAACTGCCAGGAAGCTTTAGAAATTGGTCAATATTTACTCGAATACGATAAAAATTAGCTGATTTTGCCGAATAAGTAATAGTACCAGTGAGTTTTTCTAATTGATTTACATCCTGCCCTTCATATTTTTCTGGAGTCTTTGGAGTATAACCCGCGGCGGCATCTTCCTTCGTACCATCTTCATTATTAATAGTCTTAACTTCCGGTATATTAGAATTTTCAATCTTATTTTCAATATTTTGGGTACTTTCCGCTAAACTAGGAGACTTCGAGCGGAGTTGATTATCTCTCAGGATTTGATAAACGATAACACTAGCTAAAATAACCAAAATAAGAAAGAATAAAGACCAGACAATGACCTTATTTTTGCGAGCTTTTTTTTGAGAGATTTTTTTCATTTTAAATGGTACCTTTTATGGTTATATTTTACCATAAAAATTATTCTACTACCATGATCGAAAAATATTAATTCACTTTATTCAAACAGATTCAATTTAAATTTTTGGTCGATTTTATGTAGAATTTTATAAAAAATACGATCAAAGGTGTGTTTTTTAATTATGGAGACAAAGAGACCATAGATAAAATCCACTATCGTTAATACAAAGACAAAAAATATCAGCTTTTTTGAGTCGCTATAAGTTTTTAATAAAGCCACACCATCTGCAAAGATTGCATAATAAGCACTTAAATTATGAGAAAGATAAATATCTAGAGTAAACGTAGATATTTTTTGCAAGAATCTAGCTACTTTTGATTTATCACTAATATGGGTCTTTACAAAAACCATAAAAATTGAAAGACTAGTGAGTAGTGTTACTGGTGAATTGATTGACCACATTAAATGCATTTGAATTTTAGGATTTATTAACGATAAAGATATCTTAATAATAAACATAAATGCTACCATAATTAGTAGTGAAAAGAATGTAAGTAAAATAAAGTCTTTGCGCTTTTTATTAAATAAATTACTTTTTTCTTGATATTTGGAAATATAAGAACCCAAAAAATACATAAAAACGAACCAAAAAAAGCGCGTGAAAATCCAACCATTTTCCACAACTCCATTATAAAAGCTATACATAGTTGGACAAACCGAAAGAACTACAAAAAGGATTATAAGAATATTCTTATGTTCCGATTGACTTATAATATTTATAAGTTTATTAAAATATGGCTCTAACAGTAAAATAACAACGTAACTTGAAGCATACCAAAACATATACGAACTTACCGGTAAAACGAAATATTCATCAATATGGTATCCACCCTTAAAAATTACGAACAGAAAAATATTAAATAGGAAGAAAAACCAGATACTATATAAAATGTAGATAATTTTGTCTTTATGTTTTTTTGTACTTTTATAGGAAAAATAGCCAGTAATTAACATAAAGAGAGTTACACCAATTTGTCCAAAATGTAGTAGAAAAGAGAAAATTACCTTATTAAAATTATTCAAAAAATTATAATTAATAGGTCCACAACAAGCATGAAAAAGTACAATCATAAACATAGCAACAATACGTAATATATCTAAGGAATAATTTCTCGAGTCAGTGGCTATTTTATTGTCTTTCATATTCATTCCCTTTTAAATTTAATAACCTTTTGGCGAGGCGTAGACTAGACGTCTTAAATATTCACGCGAAGCGGCCTCATCGATGAGATAGGTCTGAAAATTTTCATCATAAAGAGTAGGAGAGATACGAGTTTGGAGATATTTTCCCTGATAAAAGTAATGAGTCAAAATCAAACTACGCATAGTATCTGGCCAACTAATCTGGTCAAAAAAGAGATTGCCGAGTCCATAATAGATTGGTTTATCCTTATAAAGTTCATAAGTTTGAGGTTGATGGGCGGAAGTACCAACCACCATATCAGCACCAAGATCGATAAAGTGGCGGAAGAATTCTTTTTGATTAGGAATCGGTTTATCACATTCTGGGAAAGCTATTTTACCATTCGGATAAGCATAGCATTCAAAAA
>CAUTXE010000012.1:0-19436 GCA_963542185.1 uncultured Candidatus Saccharibacteria bacterium
CGTCACTTGAAGTTTCCGCTGTAGCGGTATTTTCAGTTGTTTCAGCTGGAGCTGGAGCCGCTGGTGTTACTGGGGTTGCTGGGGCTTCTTCATTAGTTGTTGGAGCTTCCGCGTTTTCGTTCACTTTAGGGTCAACCACTTCTGCGTTGTCAGCTGGTTTAGCTGGTTCTTCACTTACAGTGTTATCTTCAGCAACTGGATCAGCTGGTTTAACATCCTCAGAAGGTTTAACATCTTCAGAAGGTTTAGCTGGAGCGTCTACGCTGCATTCGCCACATTCTTTTTCTTTTTCGTAAACTGGTTTAGCTGGAGCTGGTTTACCTTGTAATTTCGCTAATTGAACTTCCAGTTCAAAAATGCGATCTAACAATACTTCCGCCAATACTAATTGACCGTTACGGGTTTCAAAGTGTTTAGAGTAAAGGTTGATTTTTAAAGGATCGTGGATTTCGCCAGAACCGGATAATGGAGTTAATGCTTGGTTAATATAAGAAACACCATCTACCCCGTTTTCACCTTTGTCACCTTTAGGTCCGCGAGGGCCTTGATCACCTTTGTCCCCTTTAGGGCCACGATCCCCTTTGTCGCCTTTATCCCCGCGATCGCCTTTGTCGCCTTTTACCCCTTGGTCACCTTGATCGCCTTTGTCGCCGCGAGCACCTTTGTCACCGGTTTCACCTTTGTCACCACGATCCCCTTTAGCGCCTTTGTCACCACGATCACCTTTGTCGCCTTTGTCGCCTTTTTGACCTTGTTCGCCTTTTTCACCTTGTGGGCCGCGTTCGCCGGTATCGCCTTTAGGACCTTGTGGGCCGATTGGGCCTACTTCACCGTCTTTTCCGTCTTCACCTTTAGGGCCTTGAGGACCAGTGTCCCCTTTAGGACCTTGAGGGCCTTGTGGTAAGCATACAGTATACGGAGCAGAATGGTACATTTGTTCTTTTGCATGTTCATAGCGAACTTGACGTTTACGTTGAACGTCATCCGCTTTGCATTCGTATTCAAAAGCCATTTAATTTTCCTTTTATTTGTTAACAAATTTAAAGCTTTGCGTAACTTTCGGTAACCGAAAATCGCGCAGTTTTTTATATCAACCGGAAGAGGTTAATATAACTCGAAATGAGGACCATCGATGAAAGCTTTCTTTCCAAGCTTTCTTCGTTCCGCGGAGTACTCATTTACAAGATCTTTCGGGGATTTGGTTGAGTCGTTCAACACAGCCCAAGCACCACCCCAACGAACTCTAACACCAAGCTCTTTCGCTGCTGCGCTCACCGCTTCTACAATTGGGTAGAATTTTGCTAAATCCCATGAAAGGGGATATGGAGCTACGTCAACCGCATGACCAAAGCCATCTTCTTGTTTAATGTGATTGGAGTTTAGAGTTTGAGTTAATTTTTTCGCTAATAATTCTTTTTGACGCTCTAGCGTTCTTACTCCTTCTGTGATAGAGAAGTCTTGGCTAGATTTTTGAATGGCACGGTTCATCACTTTAACTAAATCTGGATGAACACCTTGCAATTTTTGAATTGAAGATTTGCCGAATTGATAGGCCATTAAGTTATACCTCTGTAAGTTTTTACACTATTACACTATAGTGTATTATTTTATCGTTATTTTATCGTTATTTTATATTTAAAGAATGATCCAATCGATTAGATATTCAAAGTAATCGTATCAATGATATACTCTTTAGATCTTGGTTTGTACATATTTCCATACAATGTAAATCCAAATTCTACCATTACTTCGTTATTCGAAAATTGGTCGATTTCTGGTGGTTCGAAGGTAACCGAATCTAATTGTAAGCGAATACTGGATTCTTGTTGCTCTTCTACCATTTTGAAGGTATAGAATGGATTGAAGAAGCTCGCGACTTGTTCCACCAACATCATCGCATCATTCATTCCGCGAGTTATCAAATTCAAACGAACTGCGATATTGTATGGGCTTGGGGCGCTAGTCATATATGCGAACGCGTTTTTATTGGTTAAGCTTTGCATCGTTAGTTCTCGTTGGACCGCGACGTTTTTGTTGTTTTGGCGATTAGCGTCATAAGTCATAGAATCGATGACAAGGCTCGCTCTTGGTAAAAAGTTAGTATTACCGTTCATCAATTCGGCGAATTCATGCTCTTCGATAGTTAAGAGCTTTTCTCGGTTACCATAAAATACCGGAAGTTTTCTTTGATAAACTTTACCACTCGCGAGATATTCTACTCTTAAATTGCTGAAGAATGCCAACATCCCCGCTACATACTTACGGATAGTATTTGGATGCTGTTCAACTTGCTCTAATTCCGGTTCTTTGGAGTTTGCGGTACTAGGAGTTTCCGCGGATGCGGTTGATTCCGAATTTTCCGCAGATCCGAGACTTTGGAGACCGTTATACTTCAACAATTCGATCGTAGTCGAATCTTGGCCAATTTGAATTCGGGTGTTGAAAGCGTTCTTTGGTTTTGAAACTTTCTGGACGCAATAGGTAGGATCATCAGCCAATAGCTTATCGCGCTCTCGGTCTAATCGCTTAATTGCATTTTCTGCGTCTACGCGCTGATTTGCAAGATCCTGGTCAAACGTTTGCTCTGCGTAATTCCAGCTAGGTTCCAAATTTGAATCGCTTAGCTTTTTCTCAACCTTGAGATAGCTTCGAGGGTTGCTAAGATTTTTAAGTTCAGGTTTATTACAATCGTCGGATTCCGGTGCATCAACCATACAAAAGTCTTTACAGTCTACTTTCAAATCTGTCATTTTGGACCTCTTAAACGATTGATGATATCTGCGGAGCTAATATGCGATTGATCTTCAATATTCAACACATTGGTAGTGTGCACGGTATGCGGAGTATTGGATTGATTGATCTTCGTCAAATTAACCAAGATAGTAGAAATTTCTTTATAAGATTGCATGAACAACTTAACACTTTCGATTTGGGCTTTGTTTAATTCGCTGTAAGCGGAGACTAACAAGGCGCGGGATTCCCCTTCACTTAAGACCAATTCTTCCGTTACGCTTTCTAACACTCTTCGAGAGTTTTGAGTAGTCTCTCTAAGCATAGCTCTCATATAACAGAAATCTTCGATCATCGCTTGTACGTCTACGACGTCTGCAGCGATTTCAGTAACTGGGGCTAGGGATTTAGTTTCGGTTGGTTCTTCACTGGAAGTGATTAATTGGCCTTCTACCGGGATAGCTGGTTTCGGGGTAACCAAATACGACTCAAGTTCTTCCGTTGTAGTTAAGATATCTTCCGAGATCTCAACATTTTTGGTAAGCTCTTGAGTAATTTTGTTCATCTTATTGTTTAAGCGTTCAAATTTCTCTAAATTCATCCAATTTTGATGTTATGTTTATTATAATACAAATATTTATTAAAATAAAAGCTCTAAGAATCTTTCGAAACTTAGAGCTCTTTGAAATTTTCGGTTACCGAAACTTACAATTTAATCGATTGGGTAACGATCGTGAAGATCCGTGTATCCGCCAATGAAAACTTCGTTTCCTTTCGCGCCCATCAAAATTACTGGAACAGTCTTAACAGGATGATTCGCAACTTTTGAAAGCTCTTCAGCGGTCCAACCTAATTCTTGGTAGTTGATGTATTGAACATCTCGGAAGTAACCTTGTTCTTCTAACATTTCCGCTAATTTTTTAGCCTTTTCACAATATGGACAGCCTGGGCGACCGTAAATCACTAATGACATTGAATTTTCCTTTTGTTTAAAATGGTAAGTTATTTATAAAATCTGCATCTTCGCTTCAATCCCCAACGAGTTTCTTGCAAGGAATCGCGCGATGTGACCGATACATTCTATTTGATCCCGGAACTCTTTAATAGGTGAAAGCATTTTCTCTCCAGGGAATTCCGGTGAACTAAATTCTTGGTAAATGATGTAGGTGGTATGAATTTTGCCAGATGGTTTCACCCAAAATAAAGTATTGTTTTCAGTTCTACGAGGATCGTAAAATCTTAAAACGCTGTTAGGGAAGATCTCATCAATCTCCGCTTCGATGTATGGGATTTCCATTGTTTGCTCCTGTGGTACTGGTTATTAAATTCAGCTAACCCAAAACTTTATCAGTCAACACCATAAAATTGCAAGATTTCGCTTTCGCGAAATTTCTTGCTGCTTCCCATTTCGCTTGGTTTACCAAATAAGTGTTAAGCTTAGCCCCGTAACGCTTATCGTTCTTTCTAGGCATCTTTGTTTCGCTAGAGGATTTAATCTCTACGATAAAGATATCTCCGGTAGTAAACTTCAACCAAATATCCGGGAAGTACCTATGAACCTTCCCGTCTACGGGACTTTGATAAGGAATGTGGAATGGCTCTAAACTCCACTCTTCGATCTTTGGGTTATGGTCGCAGTATTTGAAAGCTTTGAGTTCTAAACCGGACTTGTAAAGAACACAGAGATTACCTTCTATAATCTTCGTGCTCTTCATATGATCATCTATCGGTAACTTAAACTTCTCGGGATGCGTTAACCGATAGTATCCCTGCTTAGGTTTCTTCATTCGTTTATATTATTAGATTTCGTTTAAAATGTCTACTAAATCTTTCAAACTAATACCAAATTCTTGGGTATTTTGTTTCTTACATTTAGCACATTTAAACTTAGTCTCGAAAAGAACTCCAAACATCTTCTCCCCGAATAATTTAGCTACTGCTAAAAAGTCGACTAATCTCATTTTTAGAATATCGAAATCATCGCCTTGATTGTGTGCATCCAACCACTGTAACATAAACATTCCGATACTAGCAGTCGGGGAATCGATATGGCTAACATCCTGGATAATTTCCGGTCTAACAAATTCGAAGATATAATGCTTGCCATCTTTTCCGGTATATTCAATGAAGAATCGCTCTTTTGAACTGGAAGAAGTTTTCATTACTTTAGCCAATTCTACCGCGATTGGGTTTTCGTGACCGCAATGCTCACATTCGAAATTTAGCGGAGCTACTACTTCGAGGTCTTGCATAGCGTTCAACAAAACGTAAATTTGTTCTGGTTGGGATAATCGCTTGCCCTCTTCTCCGAAGACTTTAGCAATTAACGATTCTTCTGTAAACGGTTCATTTCCCTTTTGGATAAAGAATCCAAGATCCAATTCAAATTTCGGTAACTGAAACTCCACATCTGCTGGTAGCTTCGCTTCTTTTGGGTTTTGCGGTGCTTGCGATTCGGTTGGAGCAGTGGAGTTGGTCGCGGTTGTTGCTTTAGCGAAATCTCCCAATCTTGCGGGTTTTGCAGTTTTCGTCATTTTATATCTCCTAAAAATCTAATGATATGGTTTAACTAAATTCAAAGTAAGTAACATATTAGGGCCAGCAATACTTAATTTTGAACTCCAAATTAGGAACAATCCAGATTGCCAGAAATCGCCTTCTGCTGGTAGATTTGGATCTTCTACTCTTGCGTTCTCAAAATAACTTACCGGGATCGCGGTCATCGGAACTACTGCTTTCGCAGATCCAGGAATTACAATGGTAATAGGAACTAACTTGATCTTAGTCGCATAACTTTGTTGCATACGATAGTACATGTATCTAGGATGCGTAATATTTTGAGTGACCAAATTCCACGGAGCTCCGTATTCTGCGCTTGGGGTTTCATTTTGTTTAATCAAGCCGTCAGAAACCGGGTAAGGATTGATTACCGCAGAATCAAATCTAGTTCCTGGATAAGTCTCCGCTTTGGTTAATCCGATATCATTAGGATCAACCGCTTCCCCAGAAGTCTCTGTCCATTTGAAAGGTTTCTTCACCGCGGTGTAATAAGTATGTTCTTTCTTCGCTTCGGTACTCAAATCTGGGTTAATCTCACCCCCAAAGTCTTGAATTTTCCAAGGTAGGTCACTATCAATTTGTTTACCAAAGGTAAAAGTATGTTGTTGCCAACCCTTATTGGTAGTGTCAAATTTCGCATAGATGTTATCTTGCACATAATCTGGATAGTTTTGGCTAATCACATCCAAGTGAACAATATCACTCCAGTTAACTGCGACAATACCGCCATCTTGAGGATTGGCATACAACAAGAAATTGTCTTTTGCCAGTTCTTCAACTAGGTAACTCAAAGTTGGTCCATTAATAGGTGTACAAAAGTTCTCCCAGAAAACACCACGTTCGCTAGTAGGAACGCCAGAATAAGCTTTGAATGGGATGTTATGAGCTTTGAAGAACTCTTCCGTAATTTCCAAGATGGTTTTCTTCTCAAAGCATTTCCACCAAATTACTTTATGTAAATGAACCCAATGCTCTTTATCAAAGCCTAAGGTTACCATTGTGGTTTTCTTCCCGTGCTGGTGAGTCATTGAAGTGATTACTCCCGTATACGGGCGTTCTCCGGATTTGAAATCCTGTAGCATAAACACAATCTTTTTACCTACTGGATTAAATTGCATCCCTGTAGCATCCAAAGTACGGAAAGCTTGTGCTGTGATAGTAATTTGACCAGGTTCCCCAAGAATTCCGATCCCGGAAAATAGGGAAGTTTGGATGATGTGGTCGACGATGATTGGTTTATCATTAATTTCGACTCCGAAGAAATCCATCTTCCCGTGTAATGTTTGAACAATTGACATCTAATAAGCTCCTTAAATTTTAGGAATTAATTATATGTAATGTCAGATTTCTTAACAAAGATTTCTACGATATCGTTGTTAGTAGGAATATTCGCGTAAGCGAAACCTTCCCTGTTCCAAGTACAAGAAAGATATTCGCTTGGGGTGATAATAAAACCATCGTAACGATATTTTGCATTTTCTAAAACTCGAGAAATCACCGCAATTCGACCATCGCGAAGTTTTACCAAATCGAAAGGTTTACGATCATTCCAATACCAGCGATCATACGGAACCGCTACAAAATCTAAAACTTCCGGTTCTTTATGCAATAAACGATCTTTCATATTGAAGGTCCAATCTGGGTAACCGTCTTCGTTAAAGGTCGTAATGGAATTGTTAGCCGGATCTAATACGAAGATCCCATTCTGCGCAATATCCACTACCATTGCGTCACGCAATTCATCTTTCTCTGCATTGTAGATTGGATAAATTTGGAATTTTAAGTATTCTTTAGTGGCTAGATTTTCGAGGTTTTCAGTTAGTTCAGTCATATTGTAATCCTTCTGATCAAGAGCGATTACTGAGTCGAAAATTCGACTTATAGATATTTTTAATTAGTTGTATTATAATATACTTCATCACATTAATCAACTAGATGAGTCAAAGGAGCTAAAATGCCATCAAGTACTAACACAAATATCAACACCGGAAATACCGGGACCGATCCAAACCAAGAAGGTAACACAAACTCCGGGGGTAAAGTCGATAAGCAAGGAATGGACGATAAGGTCAAAGAAGCTTTTGAATTTGCCGCCAAAGAACTTGGAATGAAAATCAAATTCGAAGGGGTTTACGTAGTAATCGATTCCGAATGTCCTCCAGGAACCGAAGATCAACTCAAGAAAGCTAAGGAGGCGTGCGAGGAGACCGCTGAAAAAAAGTCTGAACCTCAAGAGGAGCCTAAACCTCTGGAAGATAAGAAATGCGCTATCGGTAATCCAGCAGAGCGACAACCAGTTTCTGGTCGCGTTTTACTCAACGAGAAAATCCCAGGAACTCGATTTACTTACGCAGAATGCGTAAAATCTGAAGCTTTTCCGGGTAACAAACAAGTTGAGTTAGATAACGTAAGTCGTGAACTTTTAGCTAATAACGTCTTTGCGTTCCAGCAATTAGAGAAATTCTTACAAGCCACTGGAGCTTCTGGTACTGTTACCTCTGGTATGCGAACCGTAGAGTGGGCTAGAAAGAATCACACCGCGGAAGATTCACAACACAATACTGGTTTTGCGATTGACTTCAAACCTTCTGGTTCCGTGAAAGGTCTAATGCAGAAAGTGATCGAGTTGTATAACTCCGGAAAACTTTGCGGGGCGCAATTCATTTACGAAGTTGGTGGCTCACGCGATAGCGGAATTATCCACTTTGACTTTAGTAACCGATCTCCAGGTAAGAAAGGTCCGATGGTTGGTAAGCAATACAAAGGTGACCCGTATTACGAAGTTCGTTCTAACGATGAATTGGAATCAGCGATTACTAAACGATTAGGTCAACCATAATTTAGTTTCAAATTTTAAAAATCTCGAAGACTACACCGCTAGCGCTTACGCGCGGAAGTGTAATTTTTCGAGATTTTTTATTTCAAAAATCTCAAGTTTCGTTGAACAAAACTCGAACACTTCGATTTCAAAAGTTTTTCGAGCATAAAAAAATCTCCAAAATTTCGCGAACATCACCTACGGTGTACTCTGCGATAAATTGGAGATTGTTTTATTATAATAAACTTACTATATTAACACTAACGTTAGCATTAACATTTAGTCCAACGTCTACATGCAGTTCGTCCCATATCGTAATAGCTGTTACCGGAAGTTCCGTTACCATCGACCGCTTTCAAGTTCTTAGATCCGTTAGGTCCCAATAAGTGTGCTGCCGCAATTACCCCAACTTTATCACAACTCGATTTCGATCCGGTAAATCGACTTCCAAGATATTGGATTTGCTTGTTGGTATAAGCCGCAAAAGCATTATGTTGCAATTGACGATCGTTTAAGAATTTAGATTTTGATAAACCATTCTTCCAGTTAGCTGGATTATCCAAACCTCGGTTATTAGTACCTGCTTTAACCAATCCAGCTTCAATCAACGCCGCAGCACCCATTTGGAATTCCCCTATGAAACCATCAGGGTTCTCCGCAGAAACGTTAAATGTACTTTCGGAAGAAGCCATTACTTTTGCGTAAGCAGTGGTTTGTTCCATCGTTAAACCATTCACAGAAGGGCCTAAGTAAGTCCAACCCGGTTTGTTTTCTGCTTGTTTGATTTTGCTCATAGCGCGTTTATCCGGAGTAGTAGCGTTTGGATCACATCCTTTGTCTACCGTATTCGCTTGAGTTTCATCATTTGCTGCATTAGCATCTTCACATTTTTGATCGTGTGGAATCGCTTGGACACCTAAACCGCAAACCATTTGAATTGGAACTTCTTTACCGGAAGCTTTCAAGCATTGGTAACGCTCCGGAGACATTTTAGTTTCACAAACGTTGAATGGTGCTTTGGTACCGTTACGGTCGATATAGATGTTTTTAGCTTCATCTACTAACTTAGCCATTTCCTCTTCTAAGGTTCCAAGATCGTTTTGTGGTGGTAAGTCTTTATTACAAGAAGTATTACCTTTATCATCTGTTTGAGGTTCGCATTCCTTTTTCTTTTTGTTTTGAGAATTGAATTTACCGTTAAAACGAGAACCTGGACTACTACAATAACAGATATTTGGCGCAAATAATCCTTGAGCAGTAAGATGACCGTTTACGGTAACATTACTATCAATGATCGTTTCGCATTTGTCTAAGGTGATTTTAGCACAACCAGAAGATAAGACAAGTTTACCATCACATTCCATTACGATTTCTGGGCCGCAAGGAGTACCCAAACGGATTCTTCGGTTAGCATCATCTAAGTGAAGCTCAAAACCATTCGGGGTTTTGATATGAACTTGCGGATTCGCATCATCCATTTTGAATGAGTTACCCGCAGGTGTATTAAACATCCAAACTTTTCCGTAGTTATCGCCTTTGGCATCTGGATTGAAATCGCTGTTTTCAGGACTTACATCTCCTGGGCTATCAGTATCGTGCCCCACAAAGACCCCAACGATTACAGGGCATTGGATATCTTGCTGTTCGAATTGAACCCAGACCGTGGTGCCCACTTGAATTACGCCACTATAACCATAGCCACGATTTGTCGCGAAAGCGGTGGAGCCAGCCGTTTCCGCCCAAGGGAGGTTGTCATCTGGAGATTCGTGCATCCCCCAGACGTAAACCCTACATCGCCCCCTCTGCATAGGATCCTGATTATCAATAACCGTACCTCTTAATAATGACATATTTCGTTAGCTCCTTTTGTTTAACGAGTTTAATAAGTTTAATATTTAATTGATGATTTTATTATAATAAACATACTCAAAAAATTTTTTTTTTATAGTTGTAAAGTTTTGGTCACCGAAACTCAAAAGTTTCAAAATAAAAAAATCTCGATATCTTCGAAACTTACACTATAGTGTACAATCGAAAATTTCGAGATTTTTTATTTGATTGATGTTGTTTATTGTATTAAACGCTACTACATTTCTTCATTATCACAATTTATACACTTTAGTGTAGTTTTGAAATTTTTTGAAAACATACTCTCAAAGTTTTGGTAACCGAAACTCTCAAAGTTCAAAAAAAAACAAAAAAGCGAGAATACCAGACTCCAACAAAGTTGGAATCATAATGGTAATTCTCGCAATACTCAGGAGGTATTCTGTTTAGATAACGTTAGACGTCGTCCGGAATTTCTTTAACTTGTAAGAAGTCTCTTACCGGATCATAAGTGATTTCATCCCCATCGATTTTCTCTAATCGAACTAATCGATTCCATCGAGCAATTCGCATAGCTGGAGTCATCCAGTCGTTTCGACGATCGTCGGTATCTGGGAGATATAATTGGTCACAAACAATTTTATTCTCTAAATAATCTTCCGCTCTTGCTCCAAGTTTAATCAATTCGTCAATTTGCGGTTTGGTTAAATTATCAAATTTCTTAACCCAGTTAGCATCCGGAAGCGGTAACAAACCTTTACGTGCTTGTTTGATAATAAACGCCGCATCTTCCATTTTCTTAACTTGGTTTAACCCATGTTTAACCAACTCATCAAAATCGAAAGTAACCGGAACATCTGTAGGCTCATAATCTAAATGCCATTGTTGTTCTTTTAGCGTTGGATCAAACAATTCTTCTTCACGGCGTTTAGCTTCAAATTCTTCGCGACGTTTATGGAATTCTTCCCCGAAAACTTCCTTATGCTGTGCGCGATTAGCTGGTTGTAGCTCATTGCTAAACATCGCTAAATCTTCTAAACCAGCTTTTCTTCGCGCATCGCGAATTTTCTTTTGCTCTTCCAATTTGATGAACTCTTCCTCTGCTCGCGGAGCTCCAAAGCTTGCAAATACTGCTTGTTGTTCGATCATATTGTCTAAATGCCCGCGACCAGTTTGTTTGTCATGTTCGTAACGGGCATCGAATTTTTTAGTCATATTGTTCAACAAAGTTTGTTGACGTTGTTCGCGATCTTTTCCGACTTCTTTAGTTTCTTCTTGAGCTCGCTCTAACTTATCCAAAGCTTCGGTAAGTTTTGAAGAACCTAAAGCCCATTGACGCATAACCCCTTCAACCCAACGATCTTCTTGAGTTTTCTTCTGATATTGTTGACGCCATTTGATCGCTTTCTTAAACAAACCAACCTCTAAACCTTGATCTTTGAATTCAAGCTCCAGTTCTTTTTGCTCGGTTTTGAGTTGTTGCATTCTAGTTTGAATGTTCATCCAGCGTTCCGCAAACTCATCAAAAGATTGTTTAGCTTCTCTTTCTTGTTCAAGAACTTGACTTACCGTTTGACCTTCTTCATTTACCCCAAATTCGTTAAAGGTAGTCATAGCGTGCTGACTTGGGATTTTGTTACCGAGATCATCGATAGTGTAGAATGGTTGATCGAATTGCGAACTGTTAATCTCAATAGATGGCGCTTTGCCGTGTGTAAACACAAGATCTTCCAATTCACGAGCTTCCGGATCTTTTGCTAATTGTTCTTCGCTAAAGAAGGTGTTTTTAGTATGAAGTTCATGTACTGGAACTACTTTAGGTTTTAGTAATTCCGGATCTTTTACATTTGGTAGATCCAAATCGATTTGGTCTAATTCGTCGGTCATTCTGTTACTCCTAATAAATTCGATTCGTTATAATTTTGATTTGATGTAAATTTTTGCTTGAATGGATGATTTAATATTATAATCAAACACACCATTACCTAACTGAACACTCTTAATGATATCATTATAGTCTTTAATCCCGGAAAGGTCAACATAATTTGATAAAATTTCTAGCACTTTCCAATGTTGAGTTCTTGGGTTGTTAAGATGGGCTAGCATACCCTTATAACCGGCAGAATCTCGGTCAAAGCACATTACCACTTCAAAATCTTTCAAAGCTTCTTGCATCTCCGCTGACGCGGCGACTCCCAAGCAAGCCCCAATATTTTTGAAACCAAAGAGTTCGCGCAGGCTCAACGCATCGAAAATACTTTCTGCGATATAGACCGGTTCGCCTTCTGATCGTATATCCAACCAAAACTTTTGAACAGTGTCATCTACCAACCAAATAAAGAATCTCTTCTCTTGCAAAAAACGAATCCAAACACCTTGTAGTTGCCCAGATCGATTGCGCATTGGAATTACAATAGAATCTGGAACCTGATATTCCTTACCTCGATAGTTGAACGATCCTTCGAAGTCATAAGCTTCCAAATCCACCGACAATCCACGAGATTTCAGATATTCTCCGGCAGGAGAGTTTTCTGTTACGTGATTTTGTAACAGCGGACTAAACTTCGATCTTTGAATCATTAACCGGAGGTTGCGTTTGAACCGATTTAAAAATTCCATTGTTTGCATCACACCCGCCATTTGATTAGACCTAATTTACGTAATTCACCGGTAACTTTATCGAAAGTTTCTTCTAACTGTCTAGCGCTAGTGATATGCACACCTTCGTCGTATTTGTTTAAAACCCAGAACATCAACGCATATTGAGATTCATCCATATCAGATTTCTTAACATCTAGGTTGATTTCCGCTAAAACGAACTCTTCATCCAAATAAGGTTCAAAAACAAACATAGTGATGGTATCACGATCTTCGGTTATATGAAGTGTTGCGTTGCGAGTTAAACGAAGAACGCCCTTATTCCAATGAACCTCTAAAGTTCTAACACCTTCTGGTTTGAATTTTGTAATAGCCATTTCGAATCTCCTGTGATTTAATATTATAACTTATCTTATGTTGAGTATTATAATGCACTCAAAATCAAAAATCAACCGTAAAATCAAAAAAAAAAATTTTTTTTCTGAGTTGTCGAGTTTCGGTCACCGAAACTTTACAAGTTTAAAATATTTTTTTTTGTAAAATAAAAGCCTCCGGAGAGGCTTTGACATAATGATGCAATGTATGGATTTTTTTAACGTGATTAAATGCTGTTTAATAAGTTATCTAAATCGTTAGATTGTTCTTTGTGAAGAATCTGTGCTTCTGTTAATCCGGTCGCGTCCACTACTTCACCAGCTGGTTTTGCCGCGGTTTGCGCTGTTGTACCAGCGTCACGGAACATTACGTAGTCTAACTTTTGTTGTAATTCTTCGTAAGATTTGTAAGCTTCTGGTTTTAAGAAGTCATCTAAAGGATAGCAATTTTCCTTGATAAAGGTAACTGCTTCTTCTTTAGAATCGAACACTGAAGTTACTTGGTCAACTACTGCAGATTTTGAATAGCCGAGGAACCCGGTAGCTTCTTTAGCAGAAATTAATTTGAAGTTGTGACCTTGTAAAGGATTGAATAAAGCTTTCGGCTCTGCCCCTAATGCGCGGTCCGCGTCTGATGGGAACATCGCATTTTCCAACATTTGTTTTAAGCTTTGCGACATATCCAATAAGAAAACTTTACCTTCGTTTTCCGGCGATGCAGGATCTTTTACAATTAGAATATTAGCGTAATAACGCGTTTGACGCGCAAATTTGCGAGCTTCTTCTTTCTTACCGGCTTGCCATAAGTCAGCCCAAGCTTTGTGGAATGGATCAGGTTGATTGATATTTTGCGGCGATAACTCAGAAACCCAACGTTTTTCGTTGCCTTTCTGACCATTGCAGTTAATTTTGTAAATTTGCTGCATTAGCTTCATATTCGGATCTGGTAAGAAGCGGATAATCACTGCACCGTTACCATTTTCATCGCGTTTTAATTTGTAAAAACGGTTGTCCGCACTGTCGGTTTTCTTTTCACCGAAAACGTCAGCTTGATTTGATGCTAATTTGTCAAAATCGAATGATTGAATGTCCATAGAATTTTCCTCTATTAAAAATTGAATTGTTTGCGTAACTTGACCGATTGAATTGTTTTCAAATTACAAGATTATAATATAATCACTTCTGTAATTTGTCCACTAAATTTTTTTGAAAATTCCGCTTCCGCGGAATAATCAAAGTATTTATCTTCACTGAACCTCTAGGCGCTCAGCAACCTTCAGTACAATGAAGATATTCACAGAGCTCCAAAAACTTGGAGTTGTGTCGAAAGACAGGATTCCAAAATCTAGATTTCTCAATCCACTCTTTCGGTAACTTATCTTTTGACTTATTATAATCGCTTACCGCGATACCTTCAAATAATTTGTTGAACAAACTTAACTTTTGACTCAATCCAAAGTTTGCTTGTCTTACCAAATCTTCCATACAGAGCTCGTAACCCTCTAATCTCTTCGTTATGCGATAGAATTTCTCAAAGTTTAGGAATGAATCGATGTCTTTAGGTTCTATAGAATCTCTTACTTTCTGAGATTTCTCACCAAAGATTTCCAATTTTTGAGTTTCCGCAAATTCCTTGATGTTTTGGTAATTGGTTAAACTTAAGTTACATTTCGTTTTTGAGTTGATCGAGGTAACCGAATTGAAGTTCAGGCTGCACAGTCTCGCAAAAGTTTTGCTACTATCAATATTCCAAAGCTTACGATGATATTTCAAAATCGCTAAAAATCTTCCTACCGGAGACAACGAGCGATCCCCATCCTCATTGAAAACTACCCCGCTGATAGTATCATTTCCTTGTAAAATGTTAAACTTCTCTTCTTCCAAACTAGGTACGAAGTTTTTGGTTACCCGTTTTATAAAACATTCAATGCTTCCAGAATTTCGACTTCGTCGAATCATTTGGATACTTTGAATCACCGGAATAACATTGCCTGGGTCATAATGATAATGAGATCCTCTTAACCCCATTACATTTACTCCAACACTTACGCTAGGACTATACACAATAGCTCCTAGTTTGGCTAGTTTGTAATCTTCAATGATTTGATTTCTCACTTCCATCGAAGTCCCAGAATTGATCAAACCGACTTCCACTCCAGCAGATTCCAAGAAATGCTTAATGCTTAATCCCGCAGAAACGCTTACGCAACTTACTACTAATCCCCCAGCTCTATTGTTTACAATAGATTGCAAGAATGAGCTAACATCTTTGTGAATAATCACATTCGTTGGATCTTTGGTTTCATTGCTTACCCAAATCACATTTTTGAATTTAGTAGGAATCAAATCTAACGCAATTTTTTCCATAAACGCATCACAAATCATCATACTCCGAGATTTGTTCATTAAAGCCAACATCTTCGAAAGATTATGTTCCCGGTTGCTCGCAATACTCGAAGTAATGTGCTCACACAAAGTCATAAATTCGTCAATGATGATAGTATCAAAATGATTCACTTTGGTGTCGATTTTGTATAAACTATCAAATTGACAGATGAATAATCTTGTATTGTTTTCTAACTTATGTTTATTATAAACTTTAACCCCATCTTCTTTGAAACGCTCGTAGAATTCATCTGCTAACGAAACCCTCGGAGTAATAATCAAGCAAGAATTTGACTTATTCATAAAATCTCGGATTACTCGAGTTTTTCCGGAGCCCATTGGAGATCTAAGAACTAAACAACCTTCATTGCTAATACAAGAATTAATCTCTTGGTTCAAATTCGCAGAATCCAAAGACCCGAGCTCTACGCTTTTGTTCTCATAGATGCGTTCTTTGTTACCCCAATCCAATAATTCTTTTACCGGAATACTAGATCTAAAGTTCTCAATTTTGTAGCGACGCTTAAATTCCTTTTGAATGTCTACTCGCTCACCAGTAATGACGTTAGTGATTTGAAATGGATTACTATCAAAGAATACAAAATCTCCCATCTGCTCGTTGACGAGAATAACGGATTCTTTGTATTCATCCCGAACTTCGAAACCGAGCTCTTTGAATAAACCTAAGCAAACTTGGCGGATATCTGGCGTAAACTGCCAGCACATCGCATCTTTAAATTCATCCAAATTGAACAAAAATCCATCTTCATTACAAGTTAAGATTCCGTTATGACCGCTTGCGGTAATCTGCGCTTTTCGGTAGAGACTCGTATTGATCTTAGCCAGCTTCGGATCTAATAATTTTGCCAATTTCTTAGTATCCTGCAAAATCTTAGATCTTGTTGAGCTAGGTATGCAAAGTACAATTCTAAAATTGAAGCTAAACAAATCATCCGAAGATTTTGTCTTAAAAGACACGTGTCGGAACGGTTTGAATCTTTGCAAAATCAAATCTCTCGAATCTTTATCCTGCACATCATTAAAATCCAAGATCATATACTCGCTAGAATCCGCGATGTGGCGTTCTAAGAATGCGGATTTTCTCGAAGATTGTTTTGAGCATCTTAATGGAAAGTTTAAGATATAGTACTTTTTGAAGAGCCCCGCTACTTCTCGCATCCCGAAGATTTCTTTATTTTCAAATTCGAAGATCTTCGGATCCTCCAACGTACTAATTGGAAACTTAGTATTGGAAGTAGCAGAGTGTACAATAGTGAAAATCATAGAATGTATCGCTCCCTTTGCGCACTTGATGCGCCCTTACAAATTTATGATAGTATTTTAATATAATAATGTATAGATTTCAATCAATAAATTTCATAAATAATTATACGCGTAAAACTAAGGAAACATTATAATGCAAACATCAACCGAAAATACAGAAAACGTTGAAAAGTTGGAGAACACCGCTACTGCGGAATCCCCAGAAACTCCAGCAACTCCAAAAGACGAAGGTTGTACCATAGACGGTAAATCTATCCGAACTTTCGAGGTTCCGGGTGACTTCGTTATTGAAGACATCTATACCAAACCGCAGGATAAGAATGAGAAGTTAATCAATGATGTTGGTCAACTTATCCTCGAGACTTTTGGTAAACATAAAGAACAGAAAGTAGAGAAACCAGCCAAGCTCTTAAAATCAGACGATCAAATCGATCTTCGTTTGGCTCAACTTGGTATCGATAACAATTTCAAAATGTGTAAAGATAAAGATGGAAAGTTAAGTTATCGTTCTCATACTTTCCATATTAGTTGTAAAACTGAGTAAAAAAAATTAAAATGAAACGTTAGAGTTTCGGTCACCGAAACTCGAAAGGTTCAAAATAAAAAAAAAATCTCCAAGTTACCGCGTAAGCGAAGGTTTGGAGATTTTTTTATTATGTTTATAATATTATAATTTGATACTATCGTTCTTAAACAAAGAATCAAACCAATTACCGGAAGGTAGCAAAGAATCTAGGTCACCCAAACCGGAAAGATCTAAATCCGGCAACTTCAAATCCATATCCTCGTCGATAGGATTTTGATCCTTGAGTTTACTCACGTCTAACGATTGTTCCACTTTATCCAAATCATTGTTATTCGACTTAACCTCAAAAGATTTAAACATCTCGTTGATGCTAGATCTTAGATTTTGGATACCTTTACGAGATAATTCTTCCATCGTCGATCTCCTTAGTTACCCAAAATTGAACCTAACGCTGCAGCGCCGTTCTTATCTGCTTTCTCTTGAGCTTTCTTAGCCTCTTCGGCTTTCTTAACTTCTTCCGCTTTCTTACGATAAGATTCTGCGTCTTTCTTAGCCGCTTCTGCTTCTTTAGCCAATTTCTGGGCTTTGTTATACTCTTCCTCAACTTTCTTACGAGCGGCTTCCTTCTGCTCTTTAGTTAAAGTTTTAGAAGCTTCCACTTCTTTGAGTTTCTCTTTGAGTTCTTTGACTTTTTCTTGCTGGGCTTTAGCTTCTTTGGCTTTAGTTCTCGCGGTACCGCGAGCTTTCTCTTCTTCCGGAGAGATAGAGCCAACGGCAGATTCTAACCAATCCGTTACTCCGTCTAAAGCCCCACCTAAAGTTTCCATTGCATAATCGGTTACTTTACTTACATATTCCCCAACTACTTCGCTTGCTGCATCAATTACCGTTGCAGTAGCTCCCGCTAACGCGGCATCTTTCATTCGGTCACCCAAATTATCGAAGTTTCCGGTAGCGATGGAATCTACTAATACACTACCAGCAGAGTTCACAGCATTACTTACTGTATCTGCGACTAGGTTACCAGCATAATCTCCAAAGATCCCGCCTACAGCCCCACCAAGGTTATTACTAATAGCACTTGAAAGTCCACCGATAGCCCCACCAGTAATCCCCGCCACTGCGCCTAACGCTTTATTTGAGAGATCTCCGAGAGCGCCTAATGGATTAGAACCTAAGCCGCCGAATTTACCGGGGAATACACTTCCTAAGCTTCCTCCGATACCGCCAGAACCGCCACCTAATTTTGGAATACTCGCGGTTGCGATACTTGGACTGTTGCGAAGTTTACCGCCTTGCAATCTTAACGATTCATCGTAAACTTTGTACACTTCCGCATTTGGGGCTTTTGCTTCTTCAAAAGTGATCTCAATATCGAATTTCTTCGGGGTACCGGAAAGGTGAATTTCCCCGTTCTCCATAAAGGTAACGTTAATTGTTTTAATGACTAAATTATTATACAATAATTGTGATTGTACTAATGGATTACTAAATTGAATTTGCCAATAGTGTGGTGATAAAAGTTCTACTTCGCTAACAGATTCCGGTAAACTAAATTCTTTGATTCGGGCACATAGCGCAAGACCGTTCATAGCATCTTCATGATTTTCCGGGATGACTGTCCATCTTAAAGTGAAGCTTCTTGGGTTTACCCCTTGGAAGTTTTGCCAGAATCCAGGGTCATTGATGATTTGTCTACGACCATTGATCGCGGCAGCTTCTCGCGCATAATCCATCAGAGGGCCTTGTAATTGCATCATCTTCTTAGAAGGGCGAGTCACGATACCGCCAGCTACAGAACCCATAGCCGCTTGGTGCATACTGTTATCACCTAACATAGTACCCGCGAAAACGTTAGATCCTAAAACTGAAGCATCTACTAAATCCCCAACGAATCGTCCAGCGGTCTTCGCCCCATTAACCACCGCTTCCCCACCAGGAACAGAACTCGCTAATGCATCCACCGCTTTAGTAGCAAATTCTTTAGTATCACCGATATAACCTTGGATGGTATCGTTGAACGTACCGCCAGACTTAATGTAAGAAGCCCAACTAGATCCAGCTTGATACGCCGCCCCGACCATTTGTTGGTTAAAACCTGATGGAGAAGAGTTCCAGTCGATTTGAGTAGTTTCCCCAATCCCTAAAGGCATCGGGAGAATGGCAGTAAACGCTAATTTGGTACCAGGGATTTTTCTAAATCTTCGATTGTTCGCGCGAGCATTCGCCAAATACGCTGACGCGTCGCCGTTGAAGGTTTGAGCGCGTTTCTTAGCTTTGGTGTTCTTTTGTTTATAATCTAATGTTTGATCTACTCTTCCAGCGATATCTTTCA
>CAUTXE010000013.1:0-19025 GCA_963542185.1 uncultured Candidatus Saccharibacteria bacterium
CAGCAGTGAGGAATCTTCCACAATGGGCGAAAGCCTGATGGAGCAACGCCGCGTGCAGGATGAAGGCCTTCGGGTTGTAAACTGCTTTTATAAGCGAGAAATATGATGGTAACTTATGAATAAGGATCGGCTAACTACGTGCCAGCAGCCGCGGTCATACGTAGGATCCGAGCATTATCCGGAGTGACTGGGTGTAAAGAGTTGCGTAGGTGGCAAGGTAAGTAGATAGTGAAATCTGGTGGCTCAACCATTCAGACTATTATCTAAACTATCTAGCTCGAGACTGTTATGGGTAACTGGAATTTCTAGTGTAGGAGTGAAATCCGTAGATATTAGAAGGAACACCGATAGCGTAGGCAGGTTACTGGGACAGTTCTGACACTAAGGCACGAAAGCGTAGGGAGCAAACGGGATTAGATACCCCGGTAGTCTACGCCGTAAACGATGGATACTAGCAGTTTTGGGTATCGACCCCCGGAGTTGCGAAGCTAACGCGTTAAGTATCCCACCTGTGTAGTACGATCGCAAGATTAAAACATAAAGGAATTGACGGGGACCCGCACAAGCGGTGGAGCGTGATCTTTAATTCGTCGGTAAACGATAAACCTTACCAAGGCTTGACATCCGATGTAGGCTCTCGAAAGAGAACTGTGCCTTCGGGAACATCGAGACAGGTGATGCATGGCCGTCGTCAGCTCGTGTCGTGAGATGTTTGGTTAAGTCCATCAACGAGCGCAACCCTTACAACCAGTTGTATTTTTCTGGTAGGACTGCCCCGGTAACGGGGAGGAAGGAGGGGATGATGTCAGGTCAGTATTTCCCTTACGCCTTGGGCTAGAATCGCGCTACAATGGCCGGTACAATGCGAAGCGAAGCAGTGATGTGAAGCAAATCGCACCAAAGCCGGTCCCAGTTCGGATAAAAGGCTGAAACTCGCCTTTTTGAAGTCGGAATCGCTAGTAATCGCAGATCAGCATGTTGCGGTGAATACGTTCCCGGGTCTTGTACACACCGCCCGTCAAACCATGAGAGTCACCAACACCCGAAGTCCGCCTCGGCGGCCTAAGGTGGGGGAGATGATTGGGGTTAAGTCGTAACAAGGCATCGGTACGAGAACGTGTCGATGGATTACCTCCTTTCTAGAGAAGGATTTGATGAGCATTAAACTAAGGTTTAATGTATCTAGGTCGGTCGTAATTGTGTTTATAAGCTTAAGACACAATATAGCTTACGTAAGTAAGATACGATTTACAGCTTACTAAAACAGACGATGAATTGCACAGCTGAGTTGTTAAGAAAAATCTCCGAAAGGAGACTTTTTTTTGTGGCTTTTATGTTATACTGCTGACATGAATATCGATCTTTTGCGGGAATTAGAGGGGATAATCTTGGATTTTTATCTGGAGAAGAAAATGATGGGGGTTTCTTTCTTGACAGGAGTTTTAGGAGTATTAATTGATCTCAAACCAGCAGCATTATTGATTAATGACAAAATTAACAATTGTAAATTGTTGGATAATAAGAGAATTCTGGAAATTCTGAACAAATTAGGGGTAGACTTAGTTCGAGAAAAGTTGAACAAATTTAGTAATGAGGAAATTGAATATTTGTATTTGGCGAAAACTGCTCGAGTGTGCTTGGAACTTCAGAAATGGCACAGAGAATTTTTTAATAGTGTGTCGGAAACGGGTGAAATCTTAAATAAGAAGGTGTGGTCTGAGGCGAATTATCAGATAGGAAAGATATTGGGATATCCGGAAACGGCTACTTTGGAATATATTAGAATGCAGATTGAAGGTATTGAGAAAGATAATAATTATCGATCAAGGATGGAACGAAATTATTATTATATGCACAGTGCGAGATATGAAAATGAAGAATTTGAGGCGTATGACCTTAGATTAAACTTGGCAGTTAATAAATATCTGCCTGTTACGGCACAAATTATGCAGGCGAATACTAAAAAAAGATGGTTAGAGTAAGATTCTCATGGTAAAATATTAAGAGTTTAATGGAGAATAAATAAAAATGGGATTAATTTTTAGTGCATTTTTATTGTTGGTGGGATTTGTCCTACTGATAAAAGGTGCAGATGTATTTGTCGATGGATCAAGTGACACGGCGAGAAAATTTAAGGTGCCGAAGATGTTGATTGGTCTGACGATTGTTTCTTTTGGTACGAGTGCACCGGAACTAGCGGTGAGCATTCAATCGATTCTGGCGGGGAAGGGCGATATTTTGCTCGGCAACGTGATCGGCAGTAATATTTTGAATATTTTACTAATCTTAGGGGTATCGGCAATGGTGGGGGCGCTTCATGTGAAGACGGCGACTGTGCGAAAAGAAATCCCAGTTTTGGTCTTGATGACTTTGGGATTTGCGGCAGTCTTGTCGGATAAATTGTTCGGACTATCAGAAAATTTATTCACTAGGCAGGACGGAGTAATTTTACTATTGTTCTTCGGAATCTTCATTTACTATCTCTTCGGCATGTTAAATCGCAAGTCGAATAAAGTGGAAGAAGAGGATGAAGGTGAGCCGGTGAACCTAGCTAAATCGATTGCGATGATTGTGTTCGGTTTACTCGCTGTAGTTCTCGGTAGTGATTTGGTGGTGAGAGGTGCTTCGGATATTGCAGCGATTTTTGGGGTCAGTCAGAGGTTGATTTCTTTGACGATTGTGGCGCTCGGTACCTCTCTGCCGGAGTTGGTGACTTCGGTGATTGCCACGAAAAAGGGGGAATATGATATTGCGATTGGTAACATCGTGGGCTCAAATATTTTTAATATCGGAATCGTGGCGGGTTTGCCGGTGGCGATTCTCGGCGGAGTGGCAGGAAGTGCCTTCTCGATTGTCGACGTGGTAGCGCTAGTGATTTCACCGATTGTGTTATTTATTTTTGCGAAGAATGATCAGAAAATTAGTTTCAAGGAAGGTTTGGCGTTTCTGGTCCTGTTCGTGATTTATTATGGCTATGTGATTGTAAGTAGTTTTGCGTAAAATAAACTGATGAAATTGTGAAATTGTGGGGCATAAACAGCTTCAGATAAAATAAACGAATAGAATTTGGGGGATCAAAGCACCTTGTAATAGAGGTGCTTTTTGACAACTTAAGCATTTTGTGGTAGAATGGAGGTGTCTTTTTGTGGACTGCGAACAAAGAGAGATGAGTGAACGCAGTGGTTATTTAAAAGGAGGGTTTTATGAGCGTCATGTCGAAAATTAAATTAGTAGACGAGAGGAATGGTAAAGATTTCTGCCTTGAATTAGATTATAAGGAGAGATGTTATATTTTTACCACCGCAAGAGCAGTTCGAAAAGAGGATTTTTTTGAGGCTTTTTGTAGTGATACGAAGAAAATTCCTATTTTGCTGCAACGTAGTTCAATGAACCAGGATTTTCAGATTTATTTAGAACAGATAGACTCTATTCAAGGAGTAAGGGGTTCGATGGATTTGGAATTAACTGGTAAAGTTAAACTTGCGAACGGAGATTTTTGCTTATTTATGGCCTACTATGACTATGATATGCATAGTGGCGAAATTAGTTTAGTGGAATCGAAGAAAACTGCTAGGATAGAAAAACGCAAAATCGAAGAAGTAAATGATGATTCGGCGATAATTTTAACGGATTCAATTCCGGCGGATAAACTATTCAGTTTTTTCATGCGGGAAAGACCGGAGTTACGGAAGACGGAGCAAATTTTATTACATACAAGAGATAAAAAATGCTTGTTATTGAAAAATGTATTAATGCTTCGGAAGATTTTAACGTTGGATAGTAAGGTGAAGTTGCAAATGGAAGCGGAAGCGCAAATTAATTTTAGAGATAAAATTTTGAAATTCGTAGTCTAATTGTTACTCATTCTAGAATTTAGTTTTTAATTTCAATTTTAATTTCAATTTTCAATTTAGGGCTATTTTTAAGCTATTTGAATAATTTTAAGACGAAAAATCAAATTTTCCAAGGAATTAACGAGACATAATTTGACTAACATAAAACAATTCCGGAGGCTGGATTATCCAGCCTTTTTTCTGGGCTTTTTATAAATTTGAAGTTTGAAAATAGGCTATAATAGAGGTAATGAATACTTTGGAAAACGAAAATTTGAGCAAAAACTTGAGCAGCGAATCTTTAGGCGATGAGATTTTGGACGCGAAGATGGATACTCGGAATTTACTCGTAGGCGATGAGATTTTGGATGCGAAAATGGATACGCGTAATTTGGTGGATGAATACAAGGGGCTGCCAAACGAAGAGGTGAAAGAGAAACTGGCGGAAAAACGAAATAGTCTGGAGATTGCAATCGAAAATGTGAATCACGATTTTAATGCGGGGACGATTGTGCGTTCGGCGAATAATTTTAATGTGAGTAAAGTGCATATCGTGGGACGACGAAAATATAACCGCCGGGGTGCGATGTGTACGGATAAGTATTTGGAAATTGTATATTGGCCTTCAATGGAAGAATTTATGGCGGATCAAAGAGCGCGTAAAAGGGAAGTGGTGGCGATTGAAAACAACGTGGAACGTGCCAAACCTTTGGGCCTTAAACGCTTTGAGAGCCATTCTACGCTAGTTTTCGGCAGTGAGGGCAATGGAATTAGTCTAGAATTGGTAAATGCGGCAGATGACGTGCGATATATTGAATCTTTTGGCTCGACGCGTTCGGTGAATGTAGGGGTGGCAGCAGGGATTGCGATGTACGAATGGGTGCGTCAAAACGTGATAAATGCTTAAAATGAAAACGCCGAGTGGGGCGTTTTTTTGATTAGCGTTTAAAAATTGCTTGGACTAAGAGAGTAAGGAGAAAAATGTGGAGGTTCGACATTACGACAAGTCCAAGGAGGATGGCGATGAGGCCCCAAAATTTGACGCGTTCATAGGAAGAAACACCGCTCAAGAAATTGGTGGAGATTTCTTGGTACTTAGCAACCATAATGCCGCCGATAATAACGATAATGAGGCCGATAAAAACCCAAGTAAAACTAAAATTCCAATTCATATGCAATAATTATAACAGAATTAACGGGGATTTTTATTGCATTTTTGAGTTTTATGGGGTAAAATAAGTGATATTGGGGATATAGCTCAGCTGGTTAGAGCGCGTCACTGATAATGACGAGGTCTGTGGTTCAAGTCCACATATCCCCACCAAAATGGAAATGATGAATTCGGCGTAAGGCCGATTTTTTGTGTTTGATGGGGGTGGAGTTTAAAAATAAGGATTGAGGGGTAGATTTTAATGGGGTGGGTAGATGGAGTTAAGGATAAAAGTCATTAAGGTGAAAGGTGATAGAGTATAAAAAAAGACCCGCGAGGGTATTTTGGTGGAGTGTTCAGCGGGGGGACGCTAAACACCCCATGTATGGTGGAGCAACAGGGATTCAAACCCTGGACCTCTGCCTTGCAAAGGCAGCGCTCTAATCAGCTGAGCTATTGCCCCATACGCAAGAATTTTAGCAAAAAGCAGAAAAAATGTCAATAAAATTAAAGGGGATTCGAAGAGGTGAGGAAGCGAGATGTGCGCCATTAGGAGTATTTTATAGAGAGAATATATCATGAGATGAATATCGTGACTTGGAGATATATCATGGGATGAATGTGAACGGTGTGAGCGGAATATATATTATGACATATTTTTTAACTTTAGCGTATTGACAAAATGCTTCTGTTATTATATAATGCTAATCATTAACCTTTGAGCGGGAGGCTTAAGGTAAAATAAGAGAATTAAAAAATGGTGGGCAGAAGGATTTTTAAATGGCTGGAACTAAAGCTGGTGGTTTGAAAGCTGCTGCAACAAATCGCGAAAAATATGGTAAGGAGTTTTATGCTCGCATTGGTCAAAAAGGTGGACGCTTAGGTCGTACCGGTGGCTTTGCAGCTAACCCTGCTCTTGCGAAAATTGCTGGTGCTAAAGGTGGTCGTTTGTCAAAACGCGGTCCTGCAAAAGCAAAAACTGTAACTGAATAATTTATTTATTCACCTAGAATTAAGAAAAAATAAATCTGCTTTGGCGGATTTATTTTTTCGGGTAGAGATACTTTGGCTAGCGGGGAATTGTTCAAAATAAGTGATCACAGTGCGGGCAATGCCAGCGGCCGTGATCATCTTGAAAACGGGTGAGAGTACATTTTTTACAGAGAGATTGAGTATGTAGCCAGTCTCGATAGGTATCCAGATGAGCTTCGGCGTATTCGGGATCATATTTTAAGTATTCAATATTCTTGAAATGCTGATGTTTTTCAATGAGGGATTTGGCGGTTTGCCAGGCTTCAGATTCGAGCTTAAGGCGATCAATCGCGGTGTCATAATTTTGGTGTTCATTAAGGGCGTGGCCGAGTTCGTGGAGGGTTTGAAGGGCAAAATCAGCAAAAGGCGTATCATCAGTGAGGGCGGACTGGTCGAGATTAATCATTTTAGGATAACGAAAAGAGAAGCGGGATTTGAGGTGAAAATGATAATCGGGATACTGGGAGCGCAAAAAATCGAGAAATTGCTGCTTTTTATGATTAACATCGCTTTTCATAAGTTTATTGTAATCTTGGTAGGAGAAAAAATAAAGCAGAAGCGGAGAGGGGTAACACTTTACAAACAGAGGTGATTTTGATATATTAGGGAATAGATTCGGGTTCGTTCAAGTGATTTTTTGTGGAAGAAAATCAGCTGAACGGGCCTGAAGGAAGGAAAAATATAAGAATGGCTGATGCCAAAAAAGTAACAATGGATGAATTGCTAGCTAACGCTGGTGACTCTATCAAAAAAGCAGCAACTGGAGACGTGGTCTCAGGTACTGTTTTATCAGTAAAAAAGCACGAAATCTTAATTGATCTCGGTGCACAAGGTGTAGGCTTGGTGCCTCGCCGCGAAGCTTCTTTCGCACGTAACCTCGAAGAAGGTGCAGAAGTGACCGCTTCTGTGATTGATTCTGAGATGGAAGACGGCATGGTGCTTCTTTCACTCCGCAAGGCTGTGAAGGATAAGGGTTGGGATGAAATCCAAGCTAAGCTCGATGCTTCTGAAATCGTGGAAGTTACCCCATTTGATGCAAATCGTGGTGGTCTTCTCGTGGAATACGAAGGAATTCGTGGTTTCTTGCCAGTTTCACAACTTTCTGCTGAACACTACCCACGCGTAGGTTCTGCTGATAAGGACGAAATCTTGCAACGCCTCAATTCTCTCGTAGGTAAGGGAATCAAAGTTCGCATTCTTGATGCCAGCAAGAAAGATAATAAGCTTATCTTCTCTGAAAAAGAAGCTGTCAAAGACGGCCTCGCTGCTCGTTTTGCTGAACTTCATGTCGGTGACACTGTTGAAGGTGTAGTAACCGGTGTGGTGGACTTCGGTGTATTCGTAAACGTGGAAGGTATCGAAGGTTTGGTACACATCTCAGAAATTTCTTGGGAACGCGTAAACAATCCATCTGACTACGTTAAGGTTGGCGATACGATCAAGGCAAAAATTATTGCGATTGATAAGGAGCGCCTCAGCCTCTCCATCAAGCAACTCGTAGCTGATCCATGGCTATCAGAGGTAGAAAACTTGAAGAAGGGTTCCAAGGTGGAAGGTACGGTTACTCGTATTACTCCATTTGGTGCTTTCGTTCAGATTTCTCCAGCTGTTGAAGCTTTGGTTCACGTTTCTGAACTTGGTGAAGGTAACGATGTCGATCCAGAAAAAATCTTCACCTTGAATGAACGCAAGAACTTCAAGGTTCTAGATATCGATCGTGAAGGTCGCAAGATCTCACTCTCTGTCGCAAAATAAGACAGAAGTTAAAAATAAGCCCCGCGAGGGCTTATTTTTTTGTGTGTTGATTCTGGGGATAGTAATGGATTGATTGGTGTGGGGGATAAAACAAACTTGGGATTTTGATGTACGGAATTAAAATAAGCTCGGGGTTCGAGCTTATTTTTTTTGATTATTGATTATTGTTTGAGTAGAAATTTTGGTCGAGGACCCGAACTTTAGCGACGCTACCTTTGAGATTGAACTGAGAATTATCGAGATAGGTGAGATCACCCATATTAACAGCGGTAGGATTGGCTTCTTTTAATCGATTATAATCGACGAGGAATTCGATCACACTGCGATCGTTTTTGTGAACGGTGTGAGTGGTGGGGTCGGTATCACCATCATCTTTTTGGTCGCCAATCACGCAACGCAAGGTGTTTGGATGGCCTTGATTGTCAAGGGTAACTTCGATGAGTTGGCCGATTTTATCGGAGATGCCACTACCGACTGCGACGACCGGATAGGTGTTTTTGCCATCTTGGTAGTAGGTAAGTCCGGATTTACCAACATGAAAATTAGCATTTTCGTGGGTGAAATTATAATTCGGAGTGGTTTTGTCGGTGATGGCTTTATAGTCCATAAAGGATTTGAATTGGCCGATGCCGGCAGGGAAATTAACAGTTTTTAGAACAGTTTTTTCGGCGATATGGGTAAGTTTTTCGTCTTGTAAGGTGATGGCAGTGCGGTGTTCAATTGGGGTGGCGTTAGTATTTATGGAAGTAATATCGTCAGCTATTTTTTCTTCTGGAATGGTCAAATTATTATCGGGAGTGAATTTTTGCATATCATCATCTAGCTGGATGGAATACGCGGAATTTTCGGTGTCGCTAGCTTGTGAGGTTTCAATTAGTGGATTGAATTGATTTTGGTATTCAATTGGGCCATTTTCTGGAGTGTAATTTGGTTCGAGGCCCTTTTGAGCACGCAAGGAATTTTGATAATTCATGTAATCTTCATAACCAGTGAAGGTGCGATCATAATCGTCTTCTTCGTCATCTTCGAGGGGGACGCCGAGTTCTTCCATGTCTTTTTGGTGTTGTTCAATGGATTGATTAGAGACGTGGTTGGCTAACATAGAAACACCCTTCACGGCAAGCCCTGTACCAATGGCAAGTAGGGCAGCGCGACCGATGGTAGGAGCGGCCATGGTAGCAAGATAAATAAGTCTTTCGCCAATAGTATCGAGAGCAGGCTCGTTTTCGCGCTTTTTATCAAGTTCAGATTGAAGATGCCTCTGGAATTGACGTTCCTGATAAGCAGTGGA
The DNA here is from genome assembly GCA_963542185.1 of uncultured Candidatus Saccharibacteria bacterium. GTDB lineage: Bacteria > Patescibacteriota > Saccharimonadia > Saccharimonadales > Saccharimonadaceae > Nanosyncoccus. The sequence goes on from CAUTXE010000013.1 coordinate 9,062, forward strand.
GCGATTGAATTGAGGAATTTCAGGACCTTGATTACGATTTTGGACGTGAAGTTCTGGTTCCTGTTGAAATTGATTAAAATTCTTGCGTGTTTCGTGCTCCATAATGCTTATATTATACCGCAAAAATAAGCAGAGCGGGATGAGAAAAGAGGAAGGGGCGGATAAAAATAAGCTGAGCGGGATGAGAAATAGGGTAAGAGTGAAGAGATTTAAGCATGGCGGAATAGTAAAAAGGAAGATTCATGGTGAGGTATAACAGGGGTGAAATATTGACAAAAATGACTGTTTGTATTATAATATGGGTGTAATTTTGTGTTTGGACAATTTTGTCCCAAAATAGCTCTTTAGAAATGAGGTGAAATTATGTAAGCTTAGATCCTAATTAATTTTAATTGAATTTGGAAAATTGAAACTATTTTTGGGTCACTTCGGTGATACGACAAGGAGGGAAAAATGGAGGGAAATTTTGTGGAATTGATTAAATTAAGTAAGGCAGTGAATGACTTTGAAGATGAAAAAATCGCCTTAGTGATGCAAGAGAAAAATCGACGCACTAGAGTATTAAACGGAATTATGCTGCTAGAGGTGGCAATTAGTTTAATGGTGTTATTTTTTGGATTTTCGGTGATAAATGGCTATAAGATGGCGATTTTAATGATCGGACTTCCGGTGATGGTTTTGCCGAGCTTGCTTACGAATGCGTATTGGTTAGATCCATATATGCGAGTAAATAACAAGTGGGTGAAATTCCTGTCAGAAGAGCTAAGCTTGAATCGAAAATTCTGTAATAATATGCATGCATGGATTTTTTTAACCTATAGTGTGTATATTTTTATTCCGGGAACAGAGAAGTTGACGACAGTTTTTGCACTAATATTGGTGAGTCTAGCGACAGCTTTTTATGGTCTGCAGATTTTTTGGCCGGCGGAATTTGAGAAAAGTTTTTTGAAACTGAATCGAATTCTATCAAGTGCGATTTATTTGATCTTGAGCTATGTTTTAATTATGGCTGCGGTTTTGACTTATTTGGCCTGTGTAGGGGCATTAAACCACTAAAAACACTGAGAGTGTGGAAAAAATGGAGGGGGGAAAATGAAACAATTGTTTAAACTTAGCAATAGAAATTTAATGAGAATTCTGTTATGTTTAATTTCGACGATTATCTGTTTGAGTGACCCTCAGGTAGGTGTCGGTATTAGCATATTAGGATTTGCGGTTGTAATGATAGACTATTTTCGGCAGGCAATTTTCAGGAAACAGGAATGTGATTTTTGGATGCTAGGAGAGACACTACTCGAAGGTCGGGTGTCATTAGCAGATTTTGTTTATGGAATTTTGGTAATGCTCATGGTCTTTTATGTATGTGGAAACTCAATACCAACAATTGTATTTTTCATGGTAGGATTTTTATTCTGTTATTGTCTGATTATTTGGGTTTTTACACATGACAAATATTCGGAGCAAATGCGGAAGAGTCTTTCAAATGTCTGGTTCTTTTCGATGATGTTAATTCCATTATGGGGATTAACGATTATGGCTTGTCGAAATTTGGCAGAACTTTTAGTGTGTATAGCGATAAACATAACGTTATTCGCAATGGGGGTTTGGCCGTTAGTTTCAGATGATGACGACTTCCAATTCTATGAAGAACAGGAAGAATGTGAGCCCGAAGAGGAGAAAGAAAAATAAAAATACTTCGGAATCTCATGCTGAATAATTTCACTAGTTTTAAAATCCCCTCGATGAGGGGATTTTTGGTGTACAATATAAGCATGAAAATTTTACAATTGAACGTATGGATGGGAAAAGTGGAGGGGGAATTAAAACGCTTTTTGGAAAATAATAACTTTGATGTAATCTGTATGCAGGAGGTGATGAGCTCAGAGAATTGCCAGGTGCATCTAGCGCGACTTTGTTTTGATGCGGAAGCGATCAAGCAGGCGACGGGGATGCCGTATGCTTATTTTTCGCCAAACTGGAGTAGTGATATAGCGAACGGAAGTTTTGAGCTAGGAAATATGATTTTAAGTAGAATTCCGTTTCGCTCGACAATGAACACTTTTGTGAACGGGGAATATACGGAACATACGATTCTGGAAAAAATGTGTTCAAACAATCTAAATGTGCAGGTGGTGGAATTAGAAAACGGTGTGGTGATCGCAAATCATCATGGATTTTGGCGTTCGCAACCACTCGGGGACGAGGATACAGTGAAGGCATTTAAGCATTTGGCGGAGATTATTCAACCGTATCAAGATAAGCCATTTGTGCTTTGTGGTGATTTGAATGTGAGGCATGAGGCGCCAGCGATGAGAGAATTGGATTTTTTGCGTGATTTGACCTATGAAAATGGAGTGAAAAATACACTTTCGGGTTTGAAATTTAATGGCGAGGTGCCATGTGACCATATTATGCCAAACGATAAATTGGAAGCGAAAAACTTTATGGTACATGATGGTTATGCTTCGGACCACTTAGGAATTTCAGCTGAAATCGAGATCAAATAAGCAGTTAAATTTTTAAAAAAGAGGGAGCCCCAATTGTGAGATTGGGGTTTTGGGTTTTTGTTTGCTATTTTTTAATAAATGTGAGATAATATAAGAGTAACTAATTTACTGGCCTTGGTCAGTAAATTTCATTTGAGGCCTTAATGGCCTGGTAGTTTTACAAGGAGGAGAAATCATGGATATATACGAAATTATCATTACTAGCTGGTTTAAGATTTTCTTAAGTATAATCTTTATGTTATCATGCCTGAACGACTATCGTTATGGATTGCAGATTGCAGCTATAGGATTTATGATTCTAGCAATTAAGTTTTTTGACGATTCGTCGATGTCAGATGGGGAGCTTAAGAAAAAGAATATTGATTTAGGTCAAAGAAATATATGTGGGACCGTCTGCGGGCTAACTTCTTGGATTTTATTTTTTTATTTAAAGAAGCCTGATGGATTTGTAGCGATTGCATATTTCAGCTTTATTGTTTTGGCTATTAACGCAATCGGCGAATGGTTAACGTATAAGAAGAATCTTAAAAATGCTAAGAATGAGGATATAAAAGAAAATTTTACATCAAGTTCTCTGGTATTTTTAGTATTAATGCCGGCTTTGATGTTGGTTGCAATGGCGTTTAATGTATATATTTTAGCTTTGACGATGATGGCTATTGTAGTCGTGCTATTTATTCGGGCAAGACAACACGGCATAGAATTCGTTTGGTAACTTTGCGAAAAATACTCCTTTAATTATAGATCCCCTCGAGAGAGGGGATTTTTACTGACTAGAAAAATGACTTTTCTGCGCCACTTGAATAAAAAATTTGCCTCAACCTTTCGATTGGGGTGTGTGCGGCTAGGTGCCGAATATGTTTACATTATAGTAAAAAGAGGCCGCAAGAGCAATAGTCTTATGAGGCTTTAGTAATATATATATAGTACACACATTCACTTCGTTGTATGGACGAACTACGTTCTCGCCTAACCGGTGGTAGTGAGAATAAAAATAATCCCGAAATATGGGATTATTCAATAATTTTGGCTCCCCCGGTCAGGCTCGAACTGACAACCTCGAAGTTAACAGCTTCTTGCTCCACCATTGAGCTACAGGGGATTGTTCTTTAATTATAACGCAGATAATTCATTCTATCAAGAGACAATGTTATAATTTAATAAAGAAGAGATTGAGGTGCAATGTTCAGAGTTTCAGATTTGACGGTGGCAATTAGAAAAAATCAGCAAGTAGTGCTTCGGGGGGTGAATTTTGAGATTTTGCCTGGGGAAACTTTGGTACTAAAGGGGAAGAATGGTTCTGGAAAATCGACGCTTTTAGGAGTGATTATGGGGGATCCGCGATATGAGATTTTAGGGGGAGAAATTGAGTTTTTGGGGGAGAAAATTCAAAATTTAAGTACAGAAAAACGAAGTCTTCTCGGGATGTTTTTGAGTTTTCAGACACCACCAGAAGTAAATGGCGTTTTAACCACGGAGATTGTGCGAACTGGGTTAATGGAACGTGGTGAAAAAGTGCGGCTCGATGAGGTGCGTAATGACTTGATGGTAAATCAGAAATTATTGGGGCTTCCGATGTTTTTTATGGAGCGTGAATGTGGCGTGGGAATGTCGGGGGGAGAAAAGAAAAAGAACGAAATTTTGCAGATGCTGGCTTTGAGGCCGAAGTTTTGTATGTTGGATGAGCTGGACTCGGGGCTAGATATGGAGTCGGCGGGGAAAATTTCGCAAATTTTGGCGGATTATCAGCGAGAAACTGGGGCGAGTTTTTTGATTACTTCACATAATTTGAGAATTTTGGAAAAAATGAAGGTGGATAAGGTAGTTGAGCTGGTGGGCGGGAAACTGATAGTAGTAGAAAATGGGTATGGGGTGATGGATGAGGGGAGTGCGAAATGAAAAAAGAAGTAGTGTGTCGGGCGGCGGAGGCGATTCATCGGATGAAAAACGAGCCGGAGTGGGTGCTAGAAAAAAGGCTTCGGGGGGTGCGAGCTTGGCAAAAACAGAATCTAGGGAAGATGTTACCAGGGGTAGAGGAGTTAATTTCACAGATTGATGCAGGAGGTATCCGATTTTATAAGGAAGTGGATGATGTTGAGGTAAAAACTTCTTGGGATGAGGTGCCGGTGGAAATTCGAGAGACTTTCGAGGCTTTAGGAATTCCAGAGGCAGAAAAAAAGGGGTTGGCTGGCGTGGGTGCGCAGTTTGATTCGGAGGTGGTTTATCACCGAATGCGCGAAAAATTAGCGCAATCTGGGGTGGTGTTTTTGCCGCTAGAGGAAGCAATCTTGGCGACGGAGAAGAGCCAGGAAGAAAATTTGGTGAAATATGGGGCGCCGGTAGGGGAAATCTTTTTGGCGCATTTTATGAGGTTAATACCGGAAGATGACCATAAATTCGCGGGGTTGCACGCGGCAATGTTTAGTGGTGGGTCGTTTATTTATATACCTAAAGGAGTGGCGGCGGAGCTACCAATCCAGAGTTATTATCGGATGAATGAGCCGGGAATTGGGCAATTTGAACATACCTTAATCGTGGTGGATGAGGGAAGTGAACTGCATTTTATTGAAGGTTGTTCTGCGCCAAAATATGAAAAAAATAATTTACATGTGGGGTCGGTAGAGATTTTCGTAAAAAAGGGGGCAAAAATGCGATTTTCGACGGTAGAAAGTTGGTCAAAAAATGTGTTCAACTTGAATACTAAGCGAGCGCTTGTGGAAACGGGCGGGGAAATGGAGTGGGTCTCAGGGACTTTTGGCTCGAAGGTGACAATGTTGTATCCGACGACGATCTTGAAGGGGGAGGGGGCGAAAATGGAATACTTGGGGATGAGTTTGGCTTCAGGTGAACAAATTTTGGACTCTGGAGCGAAAGCGATTTGTTTGGCGGATAATACATCGGCGATTATACGGAGTAAGTCGGTGTCGAAAAATGGGGGTGTGAGTATGACGAAAACTCTGGCGAAAGTAGGGAAGGGGGTAAAAGGGGTGAAGGCTTACATTGATTGCAAATCGTTGATTTTAGATAACGAATCGAGGGCTTATGCAGAGCCAATGGTGGATGTGGATTCTGGGGAGGCGGAAGTAACCCACGAGGCTTCGGTGGGAAAATTATCGGAAGAAATTTTATATTATCTTGCGACACGCGGAATTGGTGAAGAAAAGGCGAAAGAAATTCTGATTCGAGGATTTTCGGAAGAAATTACGAAAGCTTTGCCACTAGAATATGCGATGGAAATGAATAACTTAATTAAGTTAGAAATGCAGAATATGTAGCATGAACACAAGATTTAAGCATAAGTAAATTAAACTGTGAGTGGCGTACTAAATTGAATAGAAGATGTGTCAAAAATTGAATAAAAAAGTTAAGGATAAACGAAATGTACAGAGAAGAATTTGAGATATTTGAGAAAAATGAGTTGGATGAAACCCTGCCTTTTGTTTACCTAGATAACGCGGCTACCATGCAGAGATTATCGGTTGGGCTTTTGGCTGAACAAGATTTTTATACAAAGAAAAATGCGAATCCTTTGCGCGGAGTCTATGCCTTGTCGGAGCTTGCAACGGCGGAACTTTGGCAAGCGCGTGAGATAACTGCTAAGTTTTTAGGTTGTGAACCACTAGAAGTGATTTTTGTGAAAAATGCGACGGAGGGACTAAATTTACTAGCTAATGGAATTGAGGGGTGGCTAAGCGAGGATGGGAGCCATGAGGGGGAGATTTTGGTGGATTTAGAGTCTCATCATAGTAATCTTTTGGCTTTTTCGGAACGTTACTGGGAGAAAGTGCGAATTACGGAAGATCTTGTGAGTGAGGTAAAGCTAGATCTTGAACGTGCAGATACTTCGGGGGTGGAGCCAAAAATTAAGATTGTGGCGATAACGGGAATGAGTAATGTGACGGGGATGGGTCGTAGTGATATCGCGAAAGAATTGAGGAGCTTAGGCTTTCAGGGGCTAATTTTGATGGATGCGGCGCAATTAGTGGCGCATAAAAAGATTGACGTGAAGGAATTAGAGGTGGATGGCTTAGTATTCTCGGGACATAAGATTGGAACGCCGATGGGGGTGGGGGTAGTATATTTGAGATACGATTTGATGAAAAAGTTCAAGCCTCTAAATTATGGTGGAGAAATGGTGGAATCGGTGAAGCTGGTGGATGGAAAAGTGAAGATGAGTTTTGCGCCGGGGCCGAGTAAATTTGAAGGTGGGACGCTAAATATGGGAGCGATTGCTGGACTTTCTGCGACGGAAGAATTTTGGCTGGAGCATTCGGAAATTTATGGTGTAGAAGAAAAATTAACCGAAAAAATCCGGGAGGAGTTAGGGAAAGAAGAAAATATTGAACTATATTTTGCAGAAAATGGAATTATTAGTTTCAACGTAAGGGGAGTGCATGCACATGATACGGCGCAGGTTTTGGCGGATTTTGGTGTCATGGTGCGGGCGGGAATGATGTGTGCAGAGCCATTTTTGACAGAGAAAAAGATTGGGGCAGTGGTGCGAGCGAGTTTGGCTTTTTATAATACAAATATAGATGTTAAATATTTCTTAGCTTGTCTTAGGAGAGTTCGCGGGGTGATGGGGTTGGAGTAATGGTCGACGGGGGATGTTCACGGAAATGAATGAGATTTGGTGAAATTGGAGAAGAAATTAATGCGAGAAATTCAGAGCAAGTACAGAGAAGAATTACTGGAGCGGAATTTAAATCCGTTGAATTTTGAGCGAAAAATCGAGGCGAATTTGACCAAAACTTTGGTGAATCACAGTTGTGGTGATGAACTTGTGATGAATTTGGAGATTAAGAATGGGATAATTTTGGAAGGCAGTTTTTCAGGGGTGGGTTGTGCAATTTCGAAGGTTTCGGCAGATATGATGATTGATGCGATTAGAGGGAAAACTTTGGATGAAGCACGAGAGCTGATGCAGGGATTCTTTGATTTAGTGATGGGGGTTTCAAGTGAAAAAGCACAGAAAATTAGGGGTGAGCTAGAAGTTTTTTCGATGATCCAAAATATGCCAGCGAGGGTGAAATGTGCGAAATTGGCTTGGCGGATTTTAGAAGAGGGGGAAGAATGATGTTTTTGATTAAAAATTGTTGCGACTGGAATAATGCTTGTGGTTGATAGAAAAAAGCGTTATAATGGGGTAAATTAGGAGATAATATGATTCGGGTGGATGAAAATTTTTTGAGAGAAACGGGACTAGGTGATCTTGATGAGATGCAAAGAACCGCTTTTATCGAAGAAGCACAGAGACTGTTAGAAAACCGTATCGGCGAAAAGTTAAGTGAAGGCTTGAGCTTGGAACAACTTGAAGAGTTCGACGGTATCATGAAAAAAGATAAAAATGTGATGATTAAGGCCTTGGCGAAACTAGGTGATTATCGCATCGATGAAGTTTATCAAAATCTCTTGAAACGTTACGGCGTAACAGAGGGAACGGTAGATATTCTAAGTGAATATTTGAGTGTAAAATGGATTCAAACCAATCGTCCAAATTATGCAGAGGTTTCCCGTCAGGTATTTGAGGAATTGAAACAAGAGGTGCGTGCTTCAAGTGAAGAAATTCGTAAATCGATGACTTTATAGATTAAAAATACTTTGAACACAAAATTTAAATCCCTCGGAAGAGGGATTTTTGATGGTAAAGTGGCGCAGAGTGGAGGATTATTAGTCTTTTGAGTTCTGGATTTGGGAAGCTTAGGGAGGTAACGGACTATTTTTATTTTAGGTAGCCATTGATGAAAGATTTGGCATCCATCGGTTTTTTGCTGGCTGGTTGAAGTTGATCGATAACGAGAAAATTACCGTCCTGACAAGGGAATGAAAGGGGGTTATTAGATTGTTCGGTTTCGACGTGGGCTTTTAGAATAATACATTCGAAACCTTGAATTTGAAGTTTACTCTTTGGAAAACCTTGGAAGGCACGAATGCGATTGAGAGCCGCTGTGGCGCCAATTTCGGATAAGGATAGGTTCGAGTCGGTTTTATCGAACTTAGTGGTGAAGGTGGCCTTCTCATCGTCTTGTAGGGTAGGTTTTGGCAGGGAGTCTAGGTGTTCGATCAGCCAATTAGTGCCAATGATAGCGAGTTTTTGGTAGATTTCAGATTTTTCGGGTAGGTTGGATGAGAATTCAGAGGCCTTGATGGTAGTTTGATAGTAAATTGGTCCGGCATCCATGGCTTTAACCAGCTTCATAATAGAGACAGAAAAATCTTGATCGCCATTTAAGATAGCGGATTCAATAGGGGAGGCTCCACGATAGAGAGGGAGAAGAGAGGGGTGAAGATTGAGGATACCTTCGGATTCAAAAAGTTTAAGTAAGTCAGACTTGATTATTACACCGAAGCTTGCGAGTATACCTTTAATTTCAGGATTTTCTTGTTTTAAGCTGGTAACTTTTGCTAAATCTTCCTTAGTTTTGGCATGGAAAACTAATTCCAGATTTTTAGCGGTAAGAAGTTGACTTAATGTGGCTTCTGCCAGAGGTCCGTTACCAAAAAAGATAAATTTTGTACTCATTTTTTACCTCGAATAAATTATGTGTTCAATATAAAAACTAGTCTTCTTCAGGGAAGAGTTGTTTATTGTTTTTAATACGAGTTTCGTAGTCGACTGGCTGTAGGTCGCCATTCTTGTCGAGTTCGAAGAAGGCATCGGTCTTATCTTTGATGCGATCAATGAAGAGAATACCGTCGAGGTGATCAATTTCGTGAGCGAGAGTGCGAGCAAGCTCATCGGTAGCTTTAATGCGTACCTCAGTGCCATCTTCGAGTTTAGCTTTGACGCGAATTTTCGAGTAGCGTGGGACCTTACCATAAATAAATGGAACAGAAAGACAGCCTTCGAAATCTTCGACAATTTTACCTTCTTGTTTGATGATTTCTGGGTCGACAAGGGTAGTGAAGGAAGTATTTGCTTTGTCATCCATACTGTCGCGGATAATAATCAAGCGCTTGTTAATGCCGAGCTGAGGGGCAGCCATAGCGGCAGAGAGCTCGTGGGGGTGAGATTTTTCCCATTCAAGGCTGGCATCGACCATTGCCTGGATCATATCTTTAATTTCATCAGTAACATAGTTGACCTTTTGAGACTTTTGACGGAGTCTTGGGTCAGGAGATTCAATAATTTTCATATCTTAATATTATAACCGATTTTGGGTTTTTATAAAGCTTAAACAATATATAGTGAGGGGTCAAGATATTTTTTTGAAGCTGTTGGAATAATTTTGAAGTTAATTTGTCGGGATTTTGGAGCGTTTCAAGGGTGATTTATGGATATCTTAGAGTTAACTTTTAACCTGGTGCGGTAGAGATAGACTAGGGGTCTGGTAGGGAGAGAGGTTTTCTAAAAAATGGAAGTCTTATAATGAAGCTAAATAATCACAATTAATAAAACGAAAGGACAAAAAGAAAACGAAATAGACGCCAAAAGGCAAGGCTTGGATGGAGGAAGA
>CAUTXE010000014.1:0-19004 GCA_963542185.1 uncultured Candidatus Saccharibacteria bacterium
GAGTTCTGCGCGACCCACCAAATTTAAACACAGGAGCGAATATCAATGCATAACACAGAATCTTACACTTACGGCGTACTCTTCCAAACAGAAGAAGGTTACAAAGCTTTCAAATTTGTGACTGATTTTACAAAAGATGAAGTTATCGATCGTTTCGCAGGACTTGCGAAAACGCATTGTTTGCGAGGTTTAATTGATGTGTTTGCTATGTATCCATACGCTACTCATTGTGTTAACTTATACCGCAACGCGGATGAAATTGCGTTTACCATCTTGCAGGAAAATCGCGAATCCGTAATTTCGCAAGATAAACCAGTCTACTGGGAAATTGATAAACAATATCGCGATTATGGTATGGTGACCGAAAAGAAACCGGTAGATTTCTTGTGGGATAACAGTATGATGTATGCTCGAGTTAACGATAATTCAGATTGGATTAAAGTTACTGATTATCCAACAGAGCGAGCGGTTGAACAATATAAAGAAAAGCAATTTGAGCAATTCTTAAAGCAATGCTTGCACGGTAAATGGTTCCGACAAGGTTCGGATTATTTCCAAGTTCTTCGCGGATTGTTAGAATATTCGAATTATTCGCTGGAAGCGGTAGGTTTCGGAGAAACTAATGCGTTGCTGTTAGATGAATTAGATGCCATCTTACAACAAGAGCCGGTTTACGTAGAGTATGATCTCGTTACGGTTCCGGATCCGTGGGATGATTATGGAGATGATTATGCTCATCAACTTCGAATTGTTCAGTTGCCGGAGTGGCTAAAAACTTTCAACATCTTGGCAAGATGTGGTGAGTAATAAATAAACTGTAAGTTATTAAGAATTAAATGTTCCCATCGTCTAATTGGTTAGGACATCACTCTTTCACAGTGAAAATCCGGGATCGTGCCCCGGTGGGAATGCCAATTTCAATATGAACTATCAAAAGATTTACGACAATTTAATAAAGAAACGCCTCGAAAATCCTCCTACGGAGAAATTCGAACGCCATCATATTGTTCCAAGATCTTTAGGTGGTTCTGATGATAAAGAAAATATTGTTAAACTCACGTTACGTGAACATTACATAGCTCATTTATTACTATGCCGAATTCATCGTGGTACGCGAAATTATTATCCGATGTTAAGAGCTCTTAATATGATGAGAGCTGGTAGAGAAGGCACTTATATTAAGAACTCTCGTATGTTTGAGTATTTTAGAGCTGATTTTATCAAAGCTATGAGTGAAGCTCAAAGCGGTGAAAATAACTCTAATTACGGCAAATCTTGGTATTATCATCCTGAACTCAACATAAATAAAAAGTTCAAACCGGATGACACGATTCCAGAAGGTTTTGTCAAAGGCCGCGTATCAAGCATCAAGAAGAAGCGCGTGACAGCATTACCAAATAGAAGCGGTGTGGGTATTGTTAAGAATTGTATAGACTGCAGTCATGAGATTATAACCAAGCGCGATAGCAATCAAAAGTCTTGCGATTTTTGTAGATCTATTAGACGAAGCTTACGCGATTTGAAGATTACGATTGATAACGACCAAAAATATCAAGCGCTCTTTGATGAATTTGTAGAAAGTGGTTTATCTGTGTATATGTTCGCAAAAGAACGAGGATTATACAATTCAACTTTATATCGTAACTGGAATCGTTTAGGTTTAATAGAATCCAATTACAATTTTATATTAAAAAAAAAGCAATAGCGGGTTAGAGATCTGGGATCTCACAGGGCTCATTACCCTGCTGGCCAAAGTGCCTTAGAGCAGTTCGATTCTGCTACCCGCAACCATTAATATCTCCTGTGTAGAAAACAACTCTAAAACCTCGGAGTTTTCAGTGCTGATATCACTGGCTCGTTAACAAAACGAGATCATATAAGGCCTAGTTGTTCTCCGACTTATTTCGCTTTACATCGACTCTTCCATAATTTAAAGGCTTTGGTTTTCGCCAAAGCTTTTAATTTTCCGCGATCCGGAAATCAAAAATAATCGTTGAACAAAATATTGTGAATTATTATAATAAACAATGTAATCATTTACGATTAAAAGAAACCGAAAGGATCTAAGTTATGCAAATTTACACTAAAGTGTAGATTTTGCAGGCCTCAAATCTTTTCATAGACTCAGTATCCAAACAATTAAGGAAACTCTATGACAAACCAAACTAAAGAAAGTTATTTCACTTCACAAATGGATAAGCTATCACGCGCTATCGGCACTGAAAATGCCATCGATCATAATCAAGCGGCGGATATCATCGATTATGTTCATAATGAACTTAAACTTTCATCGGAGCAATATGAAAATCTTCAAGCGTATTTCAAATCGAAATATCCTAATGAGAATTTGTTAACTACTTTATTGAAGTTACGTGATCTTAAACCATTCGCCGCAGGCGGTAATGTTTTCGAATCTGGTCAAACTATCGATGAACCTACACTTTTGTGTATGCGTTGGGTAGCTGGCTTAAAAATGGAAGAGGTGTTAGACATCTTAAAATTTGATCGCACTGATAGTAACTTAGTTCAAGATCTTTCCGTAGGAAATATCGGGACAGCTCAACGTTGGGCTAAAACGGTAACGGGTGATAGCTTAGAATGCGACAATGAAATGATGTGTGGTCGTTATGCTAAACCTCCGCGCATCGCGACATTCCCAGCAAATGAACCTGGTACCAATTTAGTCCCGGTAACCCCATTACCGGTAACCAAGTCCCTGGATTTATCGAGTGTATGTAGCCATCATTTCCTTCCCTATGGAACCCTGATCGGCGATGGGGCGTATGCTATCGTTAGTTACATTCCAGGTGATTTCGTTCTTGGTATTTCGAAATTACAACGAGTAGCAGATCATATTGCCCGTCGTCCAACAATCCAAGAAGATTTAACTAAAGAGTTATATCGCGCAATCAGTGAAGCGGCTCAAACTCCGGATGTTTATGTAGGTATCTTCAATGCTAAACATACTTGCGAATATCTTCGCGGTTCCCAATCTAAAGATGGCGCCTTAACGACCGAATGGTTCGGCGGTAAATTCGAAGATAAAGAATTGCGCGAAAGCGTATTGCGCACAGTTCATAAACGTTAAGTTTCGGTAACCGAAAAATTGAAACCTCTTAGTCGAAAGATTAAGAGGTTTTTCTTATTGCTTTAATAGGTAAAAACTTCGATTTAGGTATTGTGTTATGTTTTAATTTCTATTATAATACATCACATAAAGAAGAGATCATATCGCAGGAGAATTTAAAATGGTTATCGAAATGATTACAAATTATGAAGGCGAAAGCACTTTATCCGCTTTTGAAGTGTCAACCTTATTAGAAGTTCAATCTGAAATTGAAGAGTATACCGGTGAAGTAGTAAGCGAAGAAGAATTAGAATCTTTAGAAACTGAAGCTGGCGCCATCTACGTGGCAAATTACTTTGTTACACAAGGTCAGCCACAAAATTGGATCTTTCGCAAAACTACTAAAGAAGCGTACAACGCTCGCGTAATGGAAGAAATGCAAGCGAAATTATTGAAATAGTCGGGAGTAGGAGCAGTAACGAATGGCTAAACACGCAAAATCATTTTCGGAAGTGGAACAAGTTTCACAATCTTTCAAAAATCAACCGGTAGAGATTTATGTTCAACAAAATCAAATTTACATCGGTTTTAATAACCACTTTTATACCGGAGCGGTAGAATATGAAACCTTTACCAACACTAAATTAATGTGCTCGGATATCAAACTCACAGCAATTGGGGATTTAGCTCCGATTTCCGCGACCGCGGTAATTCGGATGGTAGTAGATGGAAACCAATATTCTATCAATGATCCGGAATATGTGCATAAACGCTTTATCTGGGATTCTGAAGATTGTTTCGAAGTTCCGGTTGATTTTCTACGCGCTGGCGATATTGTTAAGGGTAACAAAGGTTTTCTATTGAGCTTAGGTCACCGTCAAGGCTTAGAACTAATGTTAGATTTAGAATCTTGTACCGTAGAACTCAAATCTCCGGAAACATTGAAAGGTTTAAAAACTTACCGTCACATCAAATTGTGGAATTAAGGTTAGGGGCATTAGATGAAATTTGTAATTATTGATACACTTAAAACGCAAGAAGATCGCGATTCGCTAATCGAATCTTTGCAGGCAAATTTTGGAAAAGTGGTTATTTGCTGGATTGTTAACAAACACAATCATCAAGATTTTCACGGTTTAGCTTCTCAGCTAAAAGATGAAATTTGGAGTGGTGAAATCATTCTTCAACGGGTTTCGGTCACCAAAATTAAGACAGACCCGGAAACAGAAGTTTTCCAACGAGATTTGGAAGAATCCCAAATTAACATTTTGTTAGAGTATTACAAAACTCGTCTAAAAGACGAATTTGTAGAGATTGTGGATTTAAGAATTTAAGCATTGGAGATAACAGGATAATATGAAACCTAATTTTAAACCAAATTCAAACATTACTGTAGCGGTAGCAACTTCGGAAGATTTGAAAGATCAAATTGTTTACGTTAACAAAAGCACCCTAAGCTACGATCCCTGCAATACTAAACGCTTCCGTATTATGCGCGATGGAGTGGTTTTAGATCGAGCAGAGCGCGTATATGATGAATTATCAGATTGCTATTTCGATTCATATACCAAACGCTTTATCGAAAGCGAAGATTTAATGGTGATCAAACCGGAAAATGTCAAAGTTGGAGATTTCATCGATTCTCCATACGGTTTATTCTTAGTATTGTCCGAAGATTGCACGGAGATGCTAAACGTCAATGAAGTAAGCTTTTGCACTTCGAACGCGATCGATCTTTTATCCGAAGCTTTCGCTGAAAGCGAATTTTCAGGATTTTAGTCAGATTAAAGTTGAATTTAATTAGTAGTTATAATATAATACATTTTTATTAAACGTTAGGAGATTTTAAATGAGTGGAATTTTTGAGATTGACAAGCAATTTGACTTTTGCTATGGTCATCGCGTTTATAACCAAGAGTTGGATCCGGTGCTTTCAGTCAATGGATTATGCAAATGCAGACATTTACACGGACACAATGGAAAACTCCTCGTGGGTCTAAAAGCAGAAAACCTGGAACGTGGAATGGTTACCGACTTCAAAAACTTAGAATGCATCAAAGTTTTAGTAGATGATGTGTTAGATCACAAATTCATCGCTGGCTTTGAAGATCCGTTGTTCGACGAATTATTCAACAATTCGAAAGAGAATATCCAATGGGATGAATATGATTTAGGTCATGTGCATCCAGCGCATATCGATGTAGTGTGCGAAGCACAAACTTCGGAAGAAATGAAACGAGCATTGCGCGATAAATTAGAAGGTTTAGTGGTAGTGAAATTTGTACCTACTAGTGAAAATCTTTGCAAAATGTTCGCGGATATCGCCGGTAAGCGTTTAGCGAAGATTTTCGGAGATCGCGTTTCGGTAAGTTATGTAGATTTCTGGGAAACTCCAAAATCTCATTGTCGTTTTACCGTTAAAAGTGCTAAATTGATCGGTTAATTTGGAGGCATCAAATGAGTTATAGTGTTGGGGCGCGCGGATCCAATTGGGCTGATTTAGACAAATCTTTAGAAGTTCGTCGCACCGGCGACTCTGTATGGTTGCTTATGTGGAGAGATTATACCCACTCCGCTTCTGGACATAACCGGGCGATCCGGGTAGTTGAAAACGGTGAACGTGTTGTAAGAACACCGGAATATCTTCAAGCGGATGAAGTTTTTGAAGTTCCTAATGGCTGGTCTTACTTTATTGATAGCCTAGAAGATCCAAACTTGCATGAAGTTGATTATCAAGAATACCAAGTCGGGGACTTATTAGTTCGCGATTCAGATGTTTTAGTGATCGTGGATGTCTACGACGATGGAGATGTCTACGCCTACTCGATGTCCGAAAAGACCACTTACGTGGAGAATATCGAAGATTTGTTTTCCAAGAACTGGAAGGTCATCTCTTTGGATGATTTAGTATTATAGAATTTAATGTACATTAATTGTTTATAAGCTTATAAGGAGCACCTATGAAATTTGATTATGATCAAGACGCGACATTCGTTCAAGTAGCGGAGTCTGCAAAATTTATGATGGGCTTAGTGGATTTTGTCACGGCGGTGGAGATTCCAAAACAATTCGGTGAGGACTTCCCTAAAGTAATCCTCGCGTACCGCGATCAATCCGAGGGTAAGAAACTTAACCTTCGTCCGGAACTTCGCGAAAAGGTTGACCAATTAACTGAGATTTTAGCGGATTATTCTCGTAAAAATGATACTAAAGAAGCTAAAGCTGCGGCAAAAGACGAAGCTAAAGTCTTCGGTTACAACCAACAACAAATCAAGGAAGAGCTTTCACCAGTGTTAGACGCATTAGGAAAATTAGGTATCCCGCAAGAATCGTTAGACAAAGCAGTTAAATTTACCGCAGTAGTAATGGAAACCCTAATTGACCTTACCGGTGATGAAGAAACCGCGTTAGCTGTTTATGATCAATTAGATCCGGCTTTTGCTCCGCTTGCCGTTCTTGCGTACCGCAGACAAGCAGAGGGTCGCGAGTTCGCTGAGGGTGAATTGGAGCCAGAAATCCGCAAAGAAGTGGATCGTTTGACTGAAATTCTGGCGGATTTATCTCGCGAAGAAGATCCGGATTATTGCGGCGAAGATTGTGATTGCTGGCATGAGTTAGACACCACCAATTCACACTCGGACTATGAATTACCACCAGAAGTGAAAGATCGTATTAATCGATTGGTAGATCGCTTAGTTGAAGCTTTCGGTGAAGAGCTAGAAGAACCAGAATCGCACGAACATATCGATCATTACGAAGACTATCGTCTAAGTACTGGTTATCCGTGGAACGGGGAAGATTCTGAAGATTCCGAGGATTACGCCTACGACGAGGATGAAGAATCTGCACATCAACGCTTGCAAGAAGACATTCTACGCGCAGCGCGTAAAAATGGTGGATATGTTTTAGCAACTCGAGAAGTTTGGGCCAAACCAGTAGCGAAAACGGATGATGGCCGTTGGGTGTTCGAAACTGAATATGGTTTAGAGTACTTAGATTTCGAAGACTACAAATTCGAGCCGGAGTTTGATTCGTTCGAAGATGAAGAATCTTTAGTGGATTTCGATTAATCTTTCATTGAAAATGTAGAAAATGTGTTCTTATCATATTATAATACTTTATGTTTAAGAACACATCATCCATCAATCCACAGGAGAAGTTATGTTATATTTTATTGTTTACCTATTTGATGTATATGGTCCGATTTTAAAAACGGTCCTAGGTTTCGCGATTTTCATGTTCGTTGGGGTTATTGCGCTTCTTATGCAAACCAAAGAAGCTGGTGAGGATGCCACTCCAGAAACCATTAAAGCAGTGGAAGATGAAAACCAGAAAATCACAGAGAAAGCTGGTAAAGCTCTTTCAAAAGGTCTATTTGCCTTAATTCTATACATCTTATTACCATCAAAACAAGGCTTAGCTATGTTAGGTGGGGTATATGTAGGAACTGAGATCTATGAAGGATTGAACAAATCCACTTTAGTGGAGAAATCTGTTAAGATTTTAAACAAAGAATTGGATAATTACTTAGACCAATATTTGGTTGAGCAAACCAAGCAAACAACGGTTTCCAAACCAGAAACCACAAAATAATTTTTAACACATAGAAATAAGGAGCTTATATGTTAAAATTAATCAAAACTGCAGTATTAGCTGCTGCTATGGTGACATTAGCCGCTTGCGGTAACTTATCAAAAGTGACAGATGAAGGCACCATCAAAGAAGGTACCGAGATCGTTTGGCCACAAATTGATAAGTCAAAATTCAATCATGATGGCAGCCAATTCGGTTCTTGGCCTAACTTAGAAAGCTTAAAATTAGTTGAGCTTAACGGTAAAGGTATGAACAAAGACCAATTACAAAATCTTTTAGGTCGTCCGCATTTCGCGGAAGGTTTATACGGGGTAAGCGAATGGGATTACGTGTTCAATTTTAATGAAAACGGTCAACACAAAATTTGCCAATATAAAGTTTTATTTGACAAAAATCACAATGCGCAATCTTTCTTCTGGCACCCAGAAGGTTGTTACGGTACCCAAGATACGCTTCCGGCGGATTACTTATTTGATTTCGATTCGGCTAAATTAACCGAACAGGGTACTAAAGCGGTGAACGAATTAGCGGAGAAATTACAATCTGCGAAATTAGTCATCGTTAAAGGCTTTACCGATCAATTAGGTTCAAAAGAATACAACGCGAAATTATCGAAAGAGCGCGCTTTAGCGGTAGCTAAACAATTACAATCTGCTGGCGTTCAAGCGGAAATCATCACTAAAGCTTACGGGGAAGAACGCCTAGTGGTTAAACCGGAAGAGTGCAAATTAGAGAACGAAACTAAACTCTCTAAAGAGCAACTAATCAAATGTTTAGCTCCAAACCGTCGAGTTGAAGTAGTTTCATTGTAATTAGTTTAAATCAAGGAGATCCTAATGCCATTCGATGTAAACCAACTGGTAGATCAAATTATTCGAGATCGAAGTAAATCGATTTCCTCCGCCATCGCGGATTTAGTCGAACAAGGTTCACAACCGGAGGATATTACCATCGAATATAATGCGTTTACGCAAATCCATATAGTTCGGGATACCGTCAAAGGAAGTTCAAAAGTTATCCAACCTCCCGAATTTATTTGGTAATGTTTAGGATCCCCCAAGCGAAGCCGCTAATATCTTATCCATATTGGCGGCTTTTCTTATAGGTAAAATCTATTGCTACAATAGGTAAAAACTTCGTTTTGGGTATTGTATTTTATTTTAGTTTCTATTATAATACATCCCATAAAGAAGAGAGATTACACTTTAGTGTAAAATTTAAAACTTAGGAGACTATAATGAAATTAGCCAGTATTAACATCCCGGAAATGGAAACCGTCACTATCAAATTAAATGGTGAGTATATTCATATTCCCCGCGAGTACGAAGAAGTGGTTTATGATTGTAAAGCGGATGAAATCACCGTAACCGTGTTTGCGGATCATGATCCGTGGCGCCTCGCTACCTTTGAAATTGAAGAATCTGATGATGTAGATGTGCTAGAATTATTAAGTCGCGGATATTATCGTCGTTACCTTTATGATGGTTATGATGTTGATGCCGCCATCGAATGGATCTTAGAACAATGTAAAGCTTAACTTTTCGATAGGGAGATCCTATTAATTTAATAGGTAAAATTTTGCAAGCAAGAGTTGATTTTACCTTTAAGGTTAGTTATAATGTATTTCTTTATTAAACAATATTAATCAATCTTAATCAATCTTAATATTCATTAACATAGGGAGCAATTATATGAATAAAAAGACATTATTAGCGGTATTAGTTTCCGGTATCTTAGCTGGCGGAGTAGCCAACGCCGCTACTAAAACGTTGCCGACGGAACCTTACGTAGTAGATGGCTACACGCCAGATACGCGTACCGCAGAAGCAAAAGAAACTTACGCGAATCGCGTAACTAAATCTGATGTGGAAGGCAACAACCATTCTGTATTTGGTCAAGACAATACGGTTCTTGCCGAACATGGTAGTACTTCGGTTTTCGGTAACCAAAACACCGTAGGTGTAAACGCTAAAGATGGTAACATCTATGGTGATGGTTCATCTATTGATGGCTATCAAAGCCAAGCAGTAGGTGATAACAACATCCTATCTGGTGAACAAAATACCGGTATTGGTATGAACAACATCGTAACCGGTAACCATACACACGCAATCGGTGGTGGTAATAACATTACCGGTGACCAGGCAACAGCAGTAGGTCATTACAACCTTGTAAAAGGTCACAACTCAGTAGCCGTAGGTTATGACAACAAAGCGTTGATGAATGAAACTACCGTAATCGGTGAATCTTCTGTGGCTAATGGTCTTAACGCATCAGCGTTTGGTTCAAAAACTATCGCAACCGGTGAATCTGCGTTAGCGGTAGGTACTGGTGCTCACGCAACTAACGATACGACTGTAGCAGTGGGTAACGATTCTAACGCAACAGCAAAATCTTCCGTAGCTTTAGGTGGTTCAACTAACGCAACTGGCGTTTACTCTACCGCAGTTGGGGATACCGCGACAGCTAACGGTAACCGCTCTATCGCGATTTCCGTAGACTCTGTAGCTAAAGCAGATGAATCTATCGCGATTGGTCACACCTCAAAATCTGACGGTATTCGTTCAGTAGCATTGGGCGCTAACACCCAAGCGAAAAACGAAAGCGCGACTGTAGTTGGTACTCACTCAAAAGCAGAGATCCGCGGTACTGTTATCGGTGCTGAAAGTGAAGCTTATAATCACGGTTTCGCGGGTGGCTATCAAGCTAAAGCAACTGGCGAATCTTCAACCGCAATTGGTGTTCGTGCAAATTCTACTGGTTTAAGTACTATTGCGATTGGTAGCGATGCAGTAGCTAATAACAAAGCTTCAACCGCAATTGGCCAAGGTGCAGTAGCAGAGGCGAATTATGGGGTGGCTTTAGGTAAAGCGGCAAAAGCATTACACGGCTCATCAGTAGCTTTAGGTACTGCGGCTGAGACTAAACAAGCAGTTTCAGTAACGGAAGCTACTGTTGGCAAAATCACTTATGGTGGTTTCGCGGGCACAGATGCAACCGCAAGCGTTTCTGTAGGCAAAGAAGGTGACCATACTCGTCAAATCCAAAACGTAGGAGCTGGTGAAATCTCTGCCACCTCAACAGATGCAATTAACGGTTCTCAGTTATATGCAACGCAGGATGTGATTAACAATGTTGCAGGTTCAGTAACCAATATTTTAGGTGGTAACGCGGCTTTAGACAATAAAGGCAATATCACTATGACCGACATCGGCGGTACTGGTGAAAATACAGTCCACGATGCGATTAAGTCACATACTGATAAAATCCAAGCTAATGCAGATAATATTGCTGGTAACGCTCGTAACATCGCCACTAACACTGCAGATATCCGCGCAGCGGAAGCGTTAATTGACCAAAATGCGAAAGATATCGCTACTAACACTAAAGCGATTGAAGCTAATACCAACTACATTAAGGCTGTAGAACAAAAATTACCAGAAGTTCAAGCTGGCGAAAATACTACAGTTGATGTGACTGTAGATGCAAACGGCAAAGCCGTTTACACCGTAAGTTCAAAAGATTTCCAACCAGCAATTGACGCGGTAGACGCGAAAACTGCAACAAACGCGAAAGCAATTGAAGCTAACAAATCTGCTATTGCAGAAAACACCAAAGGGGTTAAAGCTAATACCGCTAAAATTGCTGAAGTGGAAAAAGAAGCTAAACGTCACACTGTAGTGAAAGCTGGCCAAAATGTTCAAGTAACTAAAGAATTTGGTGAAAATGGTGAAGCGGTTTACACCGTTGGTGTAGAAACTAATCATTTAGCAACCAAAGCTGAAGTTAACAAACATATCGGTGCTATTAACGATCGTATCGATGGAGTAGAAGGCAAGGTAGCTCAAAATACCAAAGCTATCCGTAAATTAGATCGCGACGTTCGTAAGAACCGTAAACGCGCTGATGCTGGTATCGCTTCTGTAGCTGCAATGGCAAATATCCCACAAGTATACCTTCCAGGTAAATCCGGTGTTGGTGTGGGTGTTGGTCACAAACACGGTCAAAGCGCTTTAGCAATCGGTTACTCTCGTACCTCTGATAACGCGCATCACATCATCAAATTATCTGCTGGTGTGGATAGCCAAAAAGATGTGACTGTTGGCGCTGGTTACATGTATCAGTGGTAATCTAGCAATCTAAGTAATAAAAGATCTCCGCTTCGGTGGTAATCTCAAATCTAAAAGACCTATCAGATTTTCGCGTTAGCGATGCTTGATAGGTCTTTTTTTTATTTTTGAAAGATATTTTGAAACTTTCGAGTTTTGTTCAACGAAACTCTTCACCTATGAAAAAATTTTTAGATTGTAGTTGATTTCTAGTTTTAGATGTATTATAATACTCAACATAAGATAAGAGATCAACAACACAGGAGATTAAAATGAACATTTCAAAAGACATCGTAATGTATTCTGCTACCGCGGATGATTTCGACAGTGTAGAAACTACCCTTCAAAATTTATTTGCGGAAGCCGAAAACAACTGCTACCGCAGAGATTTTAAAACTGAATTCAAGTATCTTAATCATACTATTACTCACAATCCATACGATAATCGTTTTCTTGTGATTTTAGTAGGGGAAGAAATTACTAACATCGAACGCGAATATTGGGATGAATAAAGTGGGGCTTCAAAATGCAAAACATTATTAACTTACCAAAACCTTTCAATCCGCCAGCTGGCGCATATTTCTATTATGTTACTCCTTACGGTGTAGTAAGAGATGCAAAACCGTCGAGTTATACCGGAGAAATGTACGGTTGTTTCCGCACCGAAGAAGAAGCTTTCGAATGGATGAAAGTATTCGATGAAATGCGCAGGGCAGGTGAAGTCGCGGAGATGTTGGGGGACGACAAATGATCAACTTCGATAAAATGCATCGCTATCAGCGTAAAGATTTCTTAGACCATGTTATTTGGCACCTTAACGGTAATAATTTCTACACTTCGGAAGATGGCGATAAGCGCAAATTTGAATCTAACGCTTTGGTAGTAACTTGGAGATCCGGAATAGGGCATGATGTCGCGATCAAATCAAAGCTAACCAATTTAGAGTTTGATTTACGTATCAGGGTTGGGTGTTATGACTACGAAGAGAAATTTGTTTATCAGTTAGCTGAGCTTTTCAGAAAAGGTAGCGAATGGACTGCTATGAAAGATGATAAATTCCACGAAGAATTCTTTGGTTTGAAAGACTCGAAATATTGAGAATTTGATTGGGTTATAATATAATACTTTATACAATTTAATTTATAGGAGATTGAAATATGCATTACGATAGTGAATTTGATTCTGAATATGGCTGTGGTTACCAATGGGATGAGGATCGTCGATGGGACGAAGAGCCTAAAGCGGTTACTTCTTTAAGTGAAAAACGTTATCAATTTGATAAGATCGATCATGTCACTCAAGGAGCTTACAAATTCCGCGATTCGCACGGTCTTTTCTGGGTTCCAAAATACGCGGTAGCGGGAATGGTTCACCCAAATGAAAATCATCCGGGTTATGTGATTATCGATCCGTATGTAGAATTTAGCGCTTGTTATTGGAATGATCGCGAAAAACAAACTACCGGCGAGCGAGTACCGGAAATGGGTAAGAGCTATCGTAAATATGAGATCACAGCACCCGCAAATCTTCAACCATTAACTAAAGTCAAAGTTTTGAATATTTGCAATGTTAACGGTGAACTATACGCAGTATGCGAAGATGGTCGAGTTCGTAGTTTTGACTTTGATGAAAATGAATGGATCGATCTTCCGGCAATTTTGAAATAAGTTTTAGGAGTATTCACGTGAGTGAGATTAAAGAGATTAAAGTTAAAAATTTACCAGTCTTCAAAAATCGACCGTTACCGGTAGTAGAGATTTTCGGTAATACTATTCAAGGGGAAGGTCCTCGATTAAGACCGGCTATCTTCGTTCGCACCGGAATGTGCAATTTAAAATGTGAAGGTTTCGGGTGTACGCGAATTGCTCCGAACGGAGAAACTATCGTAGGTTGCGATACTATTCACGCAGTAAGCCCAAAATTCAAAAGTACCTGGACGGAGTATAATAAAGCGACAGATTTGATTGATCAAATTAACAAAATTGCGGATTCAATGATCGAAGAATCTAAGTCCCTGGGTATTGAAAGTAAGCCGGATATTGTGTGCACGGGCGGAGAGCCAACTATGCATTGGGATAACGAAGTTCTTCAAACAACATTGAAATACTTCCACGATCGCGGATTCCACATTACCGTCGAAACTAACGCTTCGCGTAATATCGAATTTACGGAAGATTATCAACGCGCTTTACAATTCTCAATGTCGGTAAAATTGTCAGTTTCCGGGGAGCCAGAGCGTAAACGCTTGAACTTCGATGCGATTAACAACATCATCAAAAATTCAAATAATAGCTATTTCAAATTTGTGGTAAATCCGGAGACCTGGGAAGACACTAGTAAGGAAATCTTAAATATATTAAATTCAACGGATTCGGCTAATACTCAAGTTTACTTGATGCCTTTAGGGGAGACGATCGAAAGACAGTTAGCCAATACTAGAGGCGTATTTGATATTTGCGCGAAGTATGGTTTTAACTTTACACCAAGAGCGCATATCTTAGCTTATGATGATTTAGATGGTGTATAGCATTACGGTAAGGAATAATAAATGAAATTTACTCATATTGTAGTTAAAGAAGGCAACGGTAAACCGTCCGATAAACAAATTGAAGATGCGGCGATGGTTAAAAATGCTGGCCAAGTTTTCGCTATTGTCGCGACTTTCAAAGATGACGCTAAAGCGTCTGTATTGATCGATTCGAAAATTGCGAAAGATATTGAAGAGCACGCAGAATCGCACGGCTTTGAAATTCACAAACTGGAAGAACCGGAAAACGGCGAACCAATTAAACCAGGCGATTCCATCAACGAATCTGAATACGGTGGGTATCGCTTAACCCAAACTGCTATCGACCTTTTAGAATCTTTCGCGTCAAGCGAACATGCTAGTGTTCGTTTAATGGGTGAAGTTTTAAAAGCTGAAATGCAAACTACAATCTAAGATAGGAGTAACTAATGTCTATTAAAGTAATTAGTGAACGTAACTTAGATAACAAAACTATCCGCAAAAATACTTCCGGTACCAGTATTGAAGTCGCCGTAGCGGAAAGCGAGGATAACGCGTTAAAAGTTACTGAGCAAGGTCTTAAAGTCGAGAAGCCACAAACTGTTCAATTGCAGTCTTTAGGTGGTGAAAAGATCGGGGACGTAATCGTTCAGTAGATTTCAAACTGGCGCAATTTGCGCGATTTAGCGCGCTTATATGCGATGTTTTTGAAGAGGTTCAAATGTCAAACATGAAAGCAATTCAAATTATTGAAGATTTCTCCAACAAGAGAGATGTTCACTATGGTGACTTATCTGGTTCAATTTGGTTAATCAAAAATAAGCAAGCTCGTTGTTTAGTGGCAAAAGATGTTAAAGAAGATTCGGTTATCCCAGCAAATCATTTAGATGGTTACGAGTATCGCGAAGTCGAAATTCAAAATCAACCTACGGTTAAAGTAGAAGGCGGTCAACATTTAAACGTAAACGTTCTTAATCGCGAAACATTGGAAGATGCTATCCAAAACCCGGACAAATATCCACAGTTAACTATTCGGGTTTCCGGATACGCAGTTCGTTTCAACTCGTTGACCCCGGAACAACAACGAGACGTTATTACTCGCACTTTCACCGAAAGTTTGTAAGTTTTGGTAACCGAAACTTAAAAGTTTCAAAATTAAAAATCTCCAAGTTATCGCTCTCGCGAAGATTTGGGGATTTTTTTATTAGTTGAAAGATATTAGCTATCGCTACGATAGGTAAAAACTTCGTTTTGGGTATTGTGTTATGTTTCATTTTCTATTATAATACATCACATAAAGTTAATCAGGAGATCAAAAAATGGAAATGGTAATTTTAAAAGATGGACGTCGAGGTTTATTCAGTAAAGAACTGATGACTATCAAAACATTGGAATTATGGGAAGGTGATCTTCCAAGCATCACTTATCACCTTACAGAGCAAGACCTTAAAGATCAAGTTGTTCGAACTGTTGGTGGATTGGTAAATTGGGCATTCTCTAACAAGTAGCGACATAGAGGAGATATTAAATGCCCGATTTGACATATTCAATTCAAGTTTTAGAAGCGGCGTTTACAAAAGGTCGTGAAGTTCGCCATAATGTGCTAGTTAGCTATCTTCCGAATTTTCGAATTCTTTCGAAAATCGATGACGGTGTTTTCCGAATGGAATGTGATGGTCGAGAAATGATCTTTCCTCGGGATTTCAATCCGGAAGTGGATTGGTATATGGTTTAACCGTTGATTTAATTTTAAGTTTCTATTATAATACATCACATAAAGTTAATCCGGGGCATGATAATGGAAAGATTTATTTTACACATTACAACAGAAGAAACCTACGTTTCAGGTCAAATCTTCGCGGTGCGCGATTTTGATGAAGCTTTGGAAGTAATTAAACAAGTTCGAGGTGTTGATTTTGATTCTATTGAACAAAAATTCTTCCGTGAGCACGGTTATTGTACTGCTTATTCATTATACGGAAACCAAGTGGAAATTCGAATGATGCAACCGTTAGAATATCACTTTATGATTAAGAAAGAATATGAAGATCGCAGATCTGAAGTCATCCGCTTGTGCGGAGAACTTTCAGCTTCTGCAATCGAAGAGGGGGCAAACAAATGATTCTATCAATTTTTCAAATTTTAAATCAGAACATCAAAAGTTTCGGTTACCAAAACTCTTCACCCGCAAAATTCGAAATTTGTCAAACTACCGTAGACGGTTATGATGACATTTTTCGAATCTGCGATCAATTAGGTGTTGAATTAACGGACGATCATGTGGTAGAATTACACATCGATGGGCGTTTGGATTATGAAGATTTTGAAGTTACAGGGCGCCTTTTCAAATTGGAACTTTTGTTAGAAACCAAAGAAGAGTTCAAACAACGTTTGTTGGATGAATTAAAACTTAAGTATTTGCAAGCAACCGGAGATAATTATGAGTGATTTAACTCCAAAAGATGTAAAAGAAAATGAATTTGTTTATTATAAAGATCCTATTACCAACCAAGAATTAAAATTCCTGGTGATTGACGTTGAGGATGAATTATTTTCAAACGGATTTACTTGTCGTTTGATGTTGTTAGATGAACCTAAGCACGCCGTTAAAACGCTCAACAATGCGGGATCCGCCTCATTTTCGGTTCCGCGTCAAACTCGTCAAGTGGCGGATAATGCGTATGCCTTCCGGGATGAATTCGGCGAATGGCCTTCCTCGGATGTGATTTTATTGAGCCGATGTTATACCAAGCAATATGGTGAAGTGATCGAACAAGTTGGGAAGAAATTATCCCTTCCAGATGCCTCTACAGATTTTAAAGTGATCTCGAAGACGGAAGCTTCCGCAGTAGCGGATGATTACAATACTCCGTTTATGCCCGCAGAGAAAGCTCGTGAATTAGCGGAGAACTCGGTAAACATCAAAGAGCGGGTTGCTTTAAGAATCGAAGATGCCGCTAAAAGCGGAGAATTCGAAACTTATCTAACAGAGGAAGAATTCAAAATCTGCAAATCGGATTTAGTTGAACATAACTACGAAGTCTCAAACAATCGAGTATCTTGGGGCGATCAAGGTGATTGGGGAGATTATGATGCGTAAAATTTCAGATACCTCGGATATCAAGCAAGGCGATATCTTGCGTGATCCAGAAACTAGGGCTTTATTCGAAGTGCTTAAAGTAGATTTTGGGATGGCGCTGTTAGAGCTCAAAAATAAAACCTCACAAATTTGCGCAAGCCCTCACGAAGAATTCGAGGAGTGGTTTACTAATCCAGGTGATAAGTTTTGGGTTTACTTGGATTATGAATATGCATGCGAATGGTTCCAAACAGATACTCAAATTCGCGCATGGGCGCTGTATTTGAAGGATATGCTGGTAGTAGAACCTCCAGTAGATTTACCAAAAATCGAGACAGTAAAACTCACCGGTAGAAAGTTAGAGCTTGCACTGTCTAGCGGGGATAAAATCTCAACTATTATTCCAAAATTAGAGTTACCAAAACCGGAAGATCTTCGAAAAGTTCGCGATCAAGGGGAAGAAGCCCTTTTAGATTCTTGCATTCAAAAGATTGTTGAACATAATGCCGTAGGCAAAACTTCATTAAAAATTGAATATGCCGAGTTGTTAACACTAAAATCTAAATTGGAAGAATCTGGTTACCTGGTAGATTTAGCAGATTGTGAAATTAGTTGGTAGTATTTTGAAAGTTTCGGTCACCGAAAAATCAAAGGGGCAAAAAATGAATTTTGAAGAATTACAAAAATTGAAAGGTGGTGACTTCGTCCAAGATCAAGTTACTGGCGCTATTTTCGAAGTGATCCGGGTTGAGTTTTACCCGGATGAATTAAAATCTGAGGATTATGTAAGTATTCCACTTTACGTGAAGTTAGTACATTTACCGGAAGGAGTGGATGGTATCCGATCCGGAGATGATGAAGGCGAAGTCTTCCGCAAAGAAGGGGACTGCGACTATGTTTACTACGACATGGAATCTTACCGCAACGCGGAACTCTCTCCAGATTATAGTTATGTTCTTACTTGCCAAGATTTGGAGAAAGTTGAAGTGGAGTATCGAGTTAAAGAAACTAAAGAACCAGTCAAAGTTCTCAAACCAGAAAACATCACAAGTTTTAAATCTGAAGGCTTAATTGAGAAGGATGAAGTCGAAGAAGCCGCGTTAGCGGAGAACTTAATATTTCCGGTAGAAGAAGCTCGAGCCAATAAAGAAAAATTCCTTACTTTGAAACGCGAGTTAGTTCAAATTAGCCAGCTAATCAAAGAGGCTAGCGCGCAAGGCAAATCCTGTGTTAGAATTCCGTCGGATTTAGATCGATTGGAAATCACTACACAATTTTCGAGAGCTGGTTACAAGATTTATGCAGGATGCATTGCTTGGTAATTTAAAGATCTCCGCGATTGCGGAGATTTTTTTATTGGTATCAACTATCACAACAATAGGTAAAAACTTTAATTTTGGTATTGATTTTAATGTTATGTTCTATTATAATACATCTCATAAGATATTAAGGAGCTTTCAAAAATGGATCATAAAGATTTACAAATCGGTACTAAGCTTAAAGACCAGCACGGCAACGAATTTATCGTGTCTGCAATCGATTGCGAAACTGATGGTCGTCCAGCTTTGTGGTTATTAGAAATGACCAAGTTTGTTAAACGGGTAAGAACACCAATCGGTGGCTTTACATTCCGCGAGGTTCAAGATGCCT
>CAUTXE010000015.1:0-15234 GCA_963542185.1 uncultured Candidatus Saccharibacteria bacterium
TACAATGTCTCTCGCGCCCAAAACGACGGTTTGAAATCTATCGATTTAAGTGTTGGTACTGGGGCTACACTTGAGAAAGAAAGTAAATATCTCGCTTACTACTTCGGTTGGTGTTCTGATGAATCAGTCTTCGACTCTTCCTTCGATGATAATAACAATCCAAAATCTTTGAAGGATCCACTTGATGTTACTGGCTCTAGTAGCTTAATTACCGGTTGGTCAGATGGTTTAGTCGGTGCTAAGCTTGGCGGAGTTCGCGAACTGCATATTCCAAGTACTCTTGCTTATGGCGATACTAAAGAAATTTGTGGTGGCAAAAATTCTCCACTCTATTTCGTCATTCTCCCGTTTGAAGACGAAGCCTACACTAAGGCCACCCAAGAATATCAAACTATCTATCGTAAATATCTAAATCTTCAAAGCGAAATTCGTGGTACCGGCTCACTCTTTTAATATTAAAGTCGGACCTGCTCTTCTAATAGTAAAGTCATTACTATCTCACTCTTCTAATAAAATAACTTCCCACGCGGAAGTTATTTTAATGGTTAATCGAAAGGCTGTTTTCTTGAAGTTTCCTCAGTCCTTCCTCAGTAATAATTTTTCGAATTTTCTTGCAGGCTTTTTCGTATTTTTCGAAGACACTTCCATCTGCATGGTGGGCATCGGTCCCGAGAAAATCTACTAGGCCGTGTTTTAGAAAATATTTCATGGTTTTGGCCGGCTTCGGACCGTATTGTTTAGCCATGCTGCCGATATTGCATTGTAGTTTCACGCCAATCTTGCGTAACTCCAAGGCCTTTTCCGGTTTCTTCTGCAGGAATTCGTAACGTTCCGGATGAGCTAAAATGGGCACAATATTTTGACTCTTCATTTCAAAAATTACTTCACGTAGATAACCTACTTCGGTCATAAACGGCACCTCGAAAAGCACATAATGTTTTTTCTTTTTGTTTTTCGTAGCATCTACGCTTAGCTTAGTGGTTTCACCTAGCAGTGACGCCTGGTCTTCTTGCATATACTTCACCATTTCTGGATCCACATAAATTTCATTACCAGGGTAAAGTTTGAACTCAATCCCCAGCTCGTCTAGTTGTGTTTGTAATTCTTTACGCAGACGCGCCTTGGTTTTATTATCCGCGAGCTGTTCGCTATTTGGAATAAAGTGGGAAGTGGTAAAGCCGCCGGTAAACCCGAGTGCGACAAGTTTTTTGGCCATCGCAATACTTTCTTCAAAATCACGACTGCCGTCATCGATTCCTGGCAAAATATGCAGATGCGTGTCAATCATGCCACCTCCTGTTTTTAGATTTATAGATAGTATTGATTATAATATCCCGTGCGTTTTTCTAGGGGAATTTGGTTGAGAATTACACCAGCAATATTAGCGTCGATGGCTTGAAGTGACTTTAATCCGTCTTTTACGTGATCGATATTAGTTTTGTTTGCGCGACAAATAATCATAGTACGATCGGCCTTCTTTGAGATAATCAGTGAGTCAGCTAAATTGTAGACCGGAGCTGAGTCGATAATTACGTAATCATATTTTGATTTTACAGTTGCGATGAATTTTTCCATTTGCTTCGAGTCAATCAACTCTGCTGGGTTTGGTGGAGTCACACCACGAGTCACTACCGAAAGATTTTCGATATCAGTCTTCTGAATATACTTACGTAGACGGTCGCCGGCGGTTTCGACTAATAAATTCGAGAGGCCAGCTTGGTTTGAGAGTTCGAAAATTTCGTGTTGACGACCCAGGCGCATGTCGGCATCGACTAAGAGAACTTTTTTGCCGGTATTTGCAAAGGCGATTGCAAGATTCGCGGAAACGAAACTTTTACCTTCATTTGGTGCGGTACTGGTTAGTACGAGAGAGTTGTTATTTTTGCCAACCAAGCTAAAATCCAGGCTAGTACGTACAGTGCGGAAGTCTTCACTGATAATAGATTTCGGATTATTCTTTAGAATCAATTCACTACTGAGATCTTCTTCAGGAGCCTCTTCCTCATTTTCCGTATTCTCCACATTTTCTGCTGAATCATCTTCTTTAGCTTCCTTCTTCGCCTTCAAAGCCAAGGCGCGCTGGCGGCGTTTTAGACGTTCTTTTTCCGCATCAATCATGTGGATTTTACCAATCACTGGTAAATGCAACTGACTTTCGACTTGTTCGCTCGTCTTCACTGAGCGGTCAAAATAGAACACCAAGAAGAGAATTGAAACACTGACGATTAGACCTGCCGCAAAAGCTATAATTTCTTGGCGCACAATCTTAATATTGGCCGGTTCGGTCGGGGTGACCGCTGAGTCGAGTACATTAATATTACGATCATTATAAATCTTGGCAATTTCTTTTACGAAATGCTCGGCGATTTTGTTGGTCATCTTCGTGGCAAACTCAGCATCGCGATCCGTCGTGGTAATAGTAATAATTTCCGTGCCTTTAACGGCTGAAACATTGATCATTTTTAACATCTCATCATAAGATTTCTCGATATTAATATCACTTTTGACCTTATCGAGCACACGGTGTGATTTGACTACTTGAGTGTAGGTATCGATCAAGTTTTTGTTGGTTGCGACTTCACCCGGGAGATTCGCATTTGATTTATCCGAGCTTACGATCACCGTAGCGGTCGCTTCGTATTTTGGTTTTTGCATGTAAAAAGATCCTAATCCAAAAATTAGGGCAAAAATTATTAGTAGAATATGGAGCTTAGACCTAAAATAGGCAAACATTTCTCCGAGGTTAATCTCATCCATGACCTGTTTATACCATATTTCTTATAAAAAATAAATATAAAACAATAATTTACTTATATTTGTCAATAGCCATAAGCATTATAAAAACATTTGTCAATGCCTAAAATTTGCCAAAAATAAAATATTTGATAAAATAAATTCTATTGCACTTTTTAGTCACTCGGTGGCTGGTGGGGGCTAGGTCGTGTGCAATGATTATTAAGGAGATGCATTCGTAAATATGCGTAGACTTAAACGTGAATCTTCGCGCAAAAAGTCGAAAATTCCTCCTGCCCCATGGCAAGAGTATATCGAATATTAGTCTTGAATAGTCAAAATTCAATTTTAAGGATTAATATTTGAGGACAAATATCGCTTTTCAGCGATATTTTTCTTTCTCTCATAAATTTGAAAAGTTGACTGGTTTATTATGTTATAATAGGTAATATGAGAAAACTGTCTGGAGAACTAAAACAACAAATCAATCAACATGTTACAGTCTCTGGTTGGGTAAATTCCAGGCGTGATCACGGCGGATTAATCTTCATTGACTTGCGTGACCACGAGGGTATTATTCAGCTAGTGATTACCCCGGAAAATGCCGAAAACTTTGCCATCGCCGAAAGCTTACGCGATGAATTCGTTATTTCTGCCACTGGTCTAGTCCGTGAACGTGATCCGGCGCTTCGTAATCCACATATTGCTACCGGTGATATTGAATTAGTGGTCGATTCACTTACACTTCTAAATCGTTCCGAACCTTTGCCGGTCAATACTCATGATGATGGTGTAGAGTCTGGCGAAGAACTGCGTCTTAAATATCGCTATCTTGATTTACGTCGTCCAAGTATGCTCCATACGCTTCGTCGTCGCGCTGAGTTTTATCACTTTATGCGTGATTATATGGAAGCCCACGATTTTATCGAAGTCACTACGCCAATTTTAGCTAACTCTAGCCCAGAAGGTGCACGTGATTTTCTTGTGCCATCCAGACTTCGTCCAGGACAGTTTTATGCCTTGCCTCAAGCTCCCCAACAGTTTAAACAACTTCTAATGGTTGGTGGAATTCCTCGTTATTATCAAATCGCGCCATGTTTCCGCGACGAAGATCCACGTGCCGACCGTCTTTATGGTGACTTCTATCAGCTCGATCTCGAGATGTCTTTCGTGGAAGAGGGTGAAGTAGTTCGCAAAACTATGGAACCGCTAATTAAATCTTTGGTTACTGATTTTGCTCATAAGAAATTACTCTCAGAAGAAATTCCACGTATTCCATATCAGGAAGCTATGAATCGTTTTGGTGTCGATAAGCCAGATCTTCGTTATGGTATGGAATTAATCGATCTGAAAGAAGCTTTGAAAGACACTGGTTTTAAAGTTTTCCAAACTGAATCCGTCAAGGCTATTTGTGTGAAAAATGGCGCCACCCTTTCGCGCTCTCAAATTGATAATTTCACCGAAAAGGCCCGCAAGCTTGGTGCGGGTGGTCTGGCTTACATCATCTATGAAAATGATGAAGTGAAAAGTCCGATCGCTAAATTCCTCACTGAAACAGAACTAGCTAAAATCAAGGAACTCACTGGTGCAGAAAATGGTGATGCTGTTTTCTTTGGCGCCGATTCACTCTCAAAGGTGAATAAAGTTCTTGGCCAACTTCGCATCGCGTTTGCTGACCACTTTAATTTGAAAGATGATAATGTCGTCGCACTTTGCTGGATTGTCGATTTTCCATTTTACGAATGGGATGAAGGTAAAAATAAATTAGATTTCGGTCACAACCCATTCTCTATGCCAAAAGGTGGACTTAAGACTCTCGAAGCCGCCGAGACTGATGCCGAAAAACTTGCCATTGTCGCCGACCAATACGATATGGTGATGAACGGTTTTGAAATTTGTTCTGGTGCCGTACGTAATCACAGCCCAGAAGTCATGTATAAAGTCTTCGGCATTCTCGGTTATGACGAGAAATATGTCGAAGCCCGTTTCGGTGGTATGTTGAACGCCTTTAAGTTCGGCGCCCCTCCTCATGCTGGCTGTGCCTTTGGTATTGAACGTATTTTTATGGTTCTAAACGACAATAAAAATATTCGTGATATCGTAGCCTTCCCGAAGAACGGTTCTGGTATCGATCTTATGATGAGCTCACCATCCGTCGTCGATCCAATCCAGCTCGAAGAAGCTCACCTTCAAATTGTGGAGGACGAAGAGTAATCGAGATGAAACTACTTTTTGTACAGGGTGGCTCACGTGTAAAAAGAGACAATAACGGTAATTTATATGTTGATGGAAATCTTAACGATAAGATTTTTCAGCGCTATTTAAGCTATTGTAATGAGCTAGCTGTTTTTCTTCGTGAAGAATCTAAAACATACGAAGAGTGTATCGCAAAGCAAAAATTCAATGCTATTACTAAAAATCCAAAAATTAAAATTCTTACAACGCCGGATTTGGTAGTACCTAAAACGCGTATTCTTAGTCTTAAAATTCGCAACAAAATTAAATCAGATTTAAAAAAGGCAATTAAGGATGCTGATAAGATTATAGTTCGTAGTCCAGGTAATTTTTATACTATTAATGCTGCAAAAATTGCAAAAAAACTTCACAAGCCACTACTAGTAGAAGTTACTGGATATATCTACGATGGTTATCGCTACCATGGTACTAAACTCGGACCAATTGTCGCCAGGTATTATGATGAAGCGGCACGGAAAATTATTCGAGAATCCGATTATGTTTTATATGTTACGGAAAATTTTCTACAAAGTCATTATCCTACTAAGGGTAAACAATTAGGGTGTTCGGATGTCGAAATCTCTCAGCTTGATCCACAAGTTTTAGTCAAACGCCTGGAAAAGATTAGTAAAAACAAGGATGCTCTTACTTTGGGTACGATTGGTTTTCTTCATATTCCACTGAAAGGTCAACAAGATGTCATTCGCGCTGTAAAAATTCTAAAAGATCGTGGATACAAGATACGGTATCAATTAGTTGGCATTGGTGACAGTACTAGGCTAAAGTATCTAGTTAGAGAGTTAGACCTTGAAGATGAAGTTAAATTTGTCGGCGGATTACCTCACGATCAGGTATTGGAATGGCTTCAACATATTGATATTTATATACAACCAAGTTATGTTGAGGGTGTTTGCCGCTCTGTGATTGAGGCTATGGCAATGGCCTGTCCAACTATCGTGTCAAATGGCGGTGGAAATATTGAACTGTGTAACCCAGAATTCGTCTTTAACCGCGGTGATGTCAATGCAATTGTTGAACTTTTATTAAAAATGAATCAAAAAGCTCGGGTAAAATATGCGAAGATAAATTTTGAACGTGCTAGTTCGTATGTTAAAAACTCACTTGACCAAAAACGAGATCAATTTTATAGTCAATTTAAGGATGAAAAATAATGACTGATACAGACGTAGTTTTTTCGGTCATTATTCCAGCATATAACGCAAGCAATACTATTGAGCGCGCTGTTCTTTCAGTAGTTAATCAAAATTTCTCTAGCTATGAAATTATTATTGTGGACGACGGATCAACAGATGATACATTAGATATTTGTAAAAAAATAGCCTTAAATAATCATTATATAAAGCTTTTTTCCAAAAAGAATGGCGGAGTTTCTAGTGCTAGAAATTATGCAATTAATAAAGCAGTAGGCGAGTATGTTATTTTTCTGGATAGCGATGATATATATCTTCCGGGGTCTCTGGAAACTATATTTCGAATTATTAAGGATGTAAAAAAACCGGATTTAATTTTATGTGGCTATAAGAATCATGCTTCGTCAGTGGACTTTGGGGCAATGAGGATTGAAAAGGCCGAAATACCTTCTTGCGAATTGTTTAGTAATAATAATCTTAATATTTCAATAATTTTTTCATCTTTGTTATTCTCGGAAAAATATACATTCCAGAAGTATCACGTTGATTATCCAAACATGCGCACTCCATGGGCAAAGGCTTATCGTAGAGAAGTGTTAATAAAAAATGATATTAAGTTTGATGAAAAAATGTATCGCTTTGAAGACGGTTTTTTTAATATGAATGTACTGTTTAATATAAACAGCATAGCAAAAACAGAACTAGCTGTATATGGTTATATTCAAAATGAGTCTGGGTCAATTCAGCCAAGAAAAAATATTGTTTTAGAAAATTATTATAAAATTAGAACAATTGACCAGTTTTTGGAAAAACAAAACAAAAAGGAATTAAATCATCTAAAAAATTATTTTTACCTTGAGCTACTTTGTGGCCAAATAATTGACCAATTAAAATTGGGCAAGAGTATCAAAGCCATTAAAACCAAAATAAAGCAATATCCAATCTCAATTACAATTAAAAAAACTGACCTAAGATATTGTAGAATGAATAAAAAAATATCATACATTCTTTATAAAACCCATTTATATTTATTTTTGATTATGATGTTTAGAATTCGAATTAGAGTTGGAGCACATGCATGTTAATATATTTTTTTATTTTTACTATCTCTTTTGCATTCGCTTATTTTGCGGAAAAAAATTACAGGAAAATTCCTAAATTTCTTTACGCTATCCTAATTTTATTGGCCATTCTAATTCCTTCAACTATGGCTGGGCTTCGCGAATTTGGTGTTGGAACAGATACAAAAGCCTATATCTCCCAAGTTTTTATGCGTATGCAGAATATTGAATCAGTGGATAAGCTTTCTGATTATCTTCAAACCGCAGATACTGAACCTCTGTATGTAATATTTAATTTTATAGCTTCACGTTTCTTCACCGATATCAATATGATGTACTTTTTTATGCATCTACTTTTACTTACAATTACCTATCTCGGATTCATGAAATTATTTAAGGAAGATCGAAAATATATTGCCTTTATTTACTTTATCTATCTGATACTTTATTTTAATCGTTCACTCAACCTTTACCGTCAGTCAGTTGCTATTAGTATTAGCCTATTCTCTTATTTTTATATGATCAAAAGGAATCCTTTAATGTTTGCGGCTACGATATTGTTTGGTATGGGTTTTCATAAAACGATATTTATTATGATTCCACTCTACTTCGCTTATCCGTCATTTAAGAATATAAAAAAAATCTCTCACGTTAAATTTTTTGTAATTTTTTCCGCGATTTTTGGGTTATCATTTATTTCATATCCAATCATTAATACATTGATTATTAATGGAATTATTGATAATAAATACGATGCTTATATAAATCAATTCATTGTAAATATATCACCAGTTGATTACTTAATTAAAATTTTTGCGGTTCTTGTGCCAACTCTTTTGTTTAAGAAAAAAATTACTACTAGCTCAGAGTTGACTTCATATGCACGGATATACTGTTTATCTCTCACTATATTAAGCATGGCATTTATGTTTGGCAATATGCAACGTATTTCTTATTATTACTCACTTGCAATCCTACTATTATATAAAGGACTGTTGAAGAAAATTGACAAAGATAAGTATTTAATAGTATTCATTTTGGTATTAATGTGTGTCTTATACTCTTGGTTAACTAATGGTCTTATGGGCTGGAATGAAACTGTGCCATATCGCTCAATTTTGGGAGATATAATCTAATGATAAGAAAGATAATTATTGCTCATACATGTATTTCCGCAATTCATTATTTAGATCAAAATTTTATTACTTATTTACGGTCAAATACATATAATCAAAAAACTAAAAACATGTTAACTGTGATTAATTGCATATATAAAATTTAACCTAAATAGAAAATTAAAGGTCGTTGACTATGTTAATGACATGCTTTATCTTTAGCTATAAAATAATTATGGAGCTTATTTAATATAGAAAACACTTTTACTGAAATTTGAAAAAGGAGCTAAACAAAATGAGTCGAAATAGGGATTTAATTAAAAATACTATAATTATCGGAATTGGGCAGTTTGCTACAAAAATTGTTACCTTTTTACTACTGCCGCTCTATACGGCATTCTTATCAAAATCGGAGTTTGGATTTCTCGATATTGTTCAGACTGTGGTTATCTTAGCTATTCCGCTATTTTTTTTCCAGACCGATCAAGCTGTATTTCGTTTTTTAATTGATTATCGTGATGGAGACAAGCGTCAAGATAAGCGTGCTCTGATCTCGACAATTTTATATGGTTCGATCTTATTGTCGTTCATTTATTCAATTATTTTTTTGGCAACTTGTATTTTTCTTCGACAATTAAACATACTAAATTTCTTGGTTTTTATAAATATTTTAACATCTACATTTTTAGGAGTGCTGTTGCAAGTTGCGCGCGGATTTAGTGATAATAAATCGTTTACTATTGCGAGCTCCATTAAAGGTATATTAACGGCATTATTCAGTGTTTTATTTGTTGTAGTTTTCCGAATGGGGATTAATGGTGTTCTAGTCGGTATTATTCTTGCTAATATTGTCGCGTTGACTTATTTAGTTTTTTCTCAGTCGATTATATTTTTCATAGACCACAACTCAATGTCTAAACATAAATTAAAAGAAGTACTTTCTTATTCATTGCCGTTAATTCCGAATGAGCTATCATGGTGGGTGGTGAATTTATCTGACCGGTTTTTGATTACTACTATTTTGGGGGTTTCAGAAAACGGCATATATGCTGCTGCAAATAAGATTAGTTCGATTATTCTTTCTTTTACTTATATCTTTAATTTGTCATGGTCAGAGTCGGCTGTAGTTCATCAAGGAGATAATGACAGTAGTGCATATTATTCGAAGACTTTTAATTCTGCACTACTTGTCTTTTGTATTTTATGTTCCATTGTGATATCGGGTACTGGCTGCTTTTTTAGGTTTTTAATTGTGCGTGAAGAGTACGCTCCCAGTTATTATCAAATTCCTATCTTAGTTATTTCCGTATTTTTTAGCACTATATCTGGACTTTTAGGATCTATCTATGTCGCTAAAAAAGCCAGTAAAGAGATTGCTAAAACAACAGTTATTTCCGCTATAATCAACATAGTAGTTAATTTTTTGCTTATTAAGCACATCGGTCTTTTCGCTGCCTCAATTTCAACATTGGTTGCTTACTTCACTATGACGGCCTATCGTTATGTTAATGTTCAAAAATATGCTAAAATTCATCTTCATTTTAAAAATATCGGCATAGTATTAGTTCTTTTTGGCTTAACAAGTTTTTTCTACTACCTAAGAAACTTCGTCTTTAATTTTTTGGTTACGGTCTTGCTCGCCTTGGCCGTCTTTGGTTTTGGTTATAAAAAATTTTACAATAAATTGCGAAAGAAATAAAAAATCCGGCCATACGCCGGATTTTTTTAGGCAGAACCTCTTAGAAGAGTAGTAGTGCGGCGAAAATTCCAAGAGATAAAATTACGCGATAAATACCGAAGCTTGGGATTGACTTCTCTTTCTTAAAGTATTTCATTACGATTTGTAATGCGATTAAACCAGAGACGAACGCGACTAGGTTTGAAAGTAAAAGCATACCTAAATTGCTAGTAATATAAGCTCTCGAAGAACTTGAAAGTAGGGATTTACCACAAACTGCAATCATGATTGGAAGGCTAGCCAGAAAAGAATATTTAGCTGCCGACTTTGAATCGAGGCCCATTACGCGACCCGTGATAATCGTAGATCCAGAGCGGGAAACCCCAGGAACCAAAGCAAAAGTTTGTGCTAAACCAATCGTCAAAGCGCGGCCCGGAGTTAATTCATTTTCGTCCTTCAATTTCGATAAATGTGGTAATTTATTCACGAAAATCATAATTAAACCAACAAAGCCCATCGCAAAGCCAATTGTAGCAAGGCTCGAGAAGAATGGTAATTTCTCAATCACTTTCGAAAGCACTAAGCCGATAATGCCAGCTGGGATTGAGGTAATTAAGATATTTAGTGCTAATTTATAATCTTTTTTCACAAACACGCGTTGTAAAATTTCCCAAATCGTTTGGCGGTAATAGAAAAGTAACGCAAAAAGCGTACCAAAATTAATTAACTCCAAAAAGAAATGAAAATCTTCCGCACGTCCACCCGCACCCAAAATGCGTTGGGTGATTTCGAGATGTCCAGAGGAAGACACCGGAATAAATTCAGTAATACCTTGTACAAGACCTAAGACGGTCGATTCTAAAATGTTCATATTTTTATTATAGTCTCCGGCCCCCATCTTTACAATCTATGAAAATCATGTATAATATTTCACAAGTATATTAATCATTAAATCGTTTTAAACAGGAAACTATAATGCCGATTATCAAATCTGCAAAAAAGGCAGCTCGTCAAGCAGTCAAACGCACTGCAAAGAATCAACAGATTAAGAAGTTCATCAAGAACGCTCTTAAAGCTTTTAAAGCTAACCCAACTGCTGAGAATCTTTCCAAAGCTCAATCTGAATACGACAAGGCTGCTAAAAAAGGCCTCATCAAGAAGAATACCGCTTCTCGTCGTAAGGCTAGCTTGGTGAAAATTGCTAAGACTTCTAATGGTACCAAGGTAGAAACCACTGCTAAAAAAGCTACCGCCAAGAAGGTTACTGCAAAAAAGACTGTCGCTAAAAAGACTACCGCTAAGAAGACCACCAAAAAGGCTGCTTAGTAAAAAGACCTCTTCGGAGGTCTTTTTTTGTGTAAAAATCTGAAAAACTTAAAACCTAAAAATCAATTTTAAGGATTAGGAATCCTGAGTAGTAGCCCTTCAAGTAATACCCAGGGCTCTTTACTAAAATCGGTAGATTTCACCAAGACATCAATCTTCGCTAATTCCTTCAGGATAGAACGGGCTTTTTGCGGATTACGCTCTAGTAAGTCACAAGCCTTTTTTGTCCAAGCTCCAATCGTGGCATATGGATCATTATCCGCCTCGATGGTTTGCAGATTTTTTACCGCACGTCTGCCATCCGTCATTGCTAAATCAAAAATTCGAAACACTGCATTGCGATCTACCGCCTGTTCGGCCGCGGCAAAAGTTTCAAACTTAATTTCCTTATTAGTTTTCGCGAGCTTCATCAGTTCTTTATAAATCGTCCCACGCTTATCTAATTTGGTCTCAAGTAGTACAATTTTATGTGGCGTATTAATCAAGCTCGGCAGCTTCTCCACCAAATCTTTTTTCAAAAATAAATCCTTAATCAAGATTCGACGTTCTGCTTCAAAAAATGTCACACCAAGAAAAATCGATTCTAGTTCGGCTCGGTCAATATTATCCGCATCGATAATTTCGATTTTTTCGCCCAAAATCATCCGGGCTTTTTGCTCGGCTTTTTTGCGATCCTCTCCGTCAAAAATATAAATCATTTAAGCTCTAAAATTTCTTTTGACAATGCGGGCAAAGATGTGTGCCACGCCCCGCCACTTTAATTTTAATGATTTCCGTACCACATCTTTCGCATGGTTCACTCACGCGACGAAAAACTTTGGCAAACTTGGTTAAATAATCACCCTTCGTACCATCCGCTTTCACGTAAGTCGCCATCGTGCTACCGCCTGAATCAATCGAATCTTGCATCACCGTGCGCGCGCCAATTAAAAGCTGATGAATTTCTTCATCGGTCAAACTTTCTACGATACGTTCTGGGTGGATTTTAGCAAAATAAAGAGACTCGTCTGCATAGATATTACCGAGGCCACAAATCACTGTTTGGTCTAGAATAGTCGGTTTAATCAAAGCTTTTTTATGTCGCATCAAATTCTTTTTGAATTCCTCGTCTGTCATATCCCACGGCTCTTTGGCAAGCTTCTTGATAAAAGACTCATTTTCTACTTCATTAGTTTCCAGGACCTTACAAAAACCAAATTTTCTCTGATCATTAAAATAGAGGGTGCCGACCTGCTCTAGCTCGCCGGAAGAGTCTTTTTCACAAATTTCAAATTCCACTCGCGTTTGTTTATTTGGCAGGCCACCATAAAAACTTTCACTCGGATGCCCCCCCGAAAAGCCGTCCTTATCAAATAATTCCGTCTTAAAATCACCTTGAGAAATCATCTTTACGAAATCTTTTCCAGATTCTGTCCCCAGATTTCGATAAATTAATTGTCCAGTCATTCTCAGATGTACCATCATTGAAACGCCATTTTCGAAATCAAAAATCAAGGCTTTGCCAAATCGGCGCATGCCCAAAATCTTTTGTCCTTCGATTAATTCCTTTGGTCCATAAAAAGAGGAGAGGGAACTAATTTTGACTTTTCCCACAGATTTATGTTTAGTAAATTTCAAAACCCCCCTGAGGATTGTTTCAACTTCTGGTAACTCTGGCATACCTCTATTATAACCGTGTTAGTTTTCCTTGCAACCCCAAGATGATTATGTTATATTTTAAGAGGAAAAGAGTCAAAAATGCAAACAAATAATCAAAATTCAAATTCACCTATTAATCCTAAACTTGGTAGTAGTGTTACTAATGCCATTAAAAATGCCGAAGCTGGCGAACTGCCGGCTCTTGATGATATTAGTAATATTACTAACCGTGTGGTCGAAAAAATCAAAGCCAGTGAAAATATTCTCATAGCGCTTTCCAAAAATCCGAATATCGATGAAATTTCCGCCGCGCTCGGTCTTGCCATGATTCTTGACACCATGCGGAAGCATGTTACGGCGATCTTTTCCGGCCAGGTGCCAAATGTTTTGCAATTTTTGAAACCAGAAGAAACCTTCGAAAAAACCACCAACAGTTTGCAGGATTTTATTATTGCTCTCAGTAAGGATAAGGTTGATCATATTAGTTATAAAATCGAAGGTGATTTTGTCAAAGTTTACGTCACGCCATATAAGGCCACCATTGGCCAATCCGACCTCAGCATGTCTCATGGTGATTACAATGTCGATCTAGTAATCTGCTTTAATGTGATTTCTGGCGATGAGATCGACCCAGCGCTTTCCGAGTATGGTCGCATTATGCACGATGCCACTGCGATTAATCTCACTGTCGATACCCCAGGTCGTTTCGCTGAACTCGAATGGCAGGATTCTAATGTTTCCTCTATCTCTGAAATGATTGTGGGTCTGGCTGATAGACTTGGATTAGCCAGTTTCAGTGAACAAGTTGCAACCGCTCTCTTAACTGGTATCGTCGCTTCTACGGATCATTTTTCTAATCCACGCACCTCTTCAAATACTATGTCGATTGCCTCCAAATTAATGTCTTTTGGTGCCAATCAGCAGTTAATTTCTTCTCAAATTATGGAGAAAATTAAAACTCCAGCCGAAACCCAAGCCTCAAACGAAGTCCAAACCTCAGAAGCAGTACAAGCTCCAGAAGCGTCTGTTATTCCGGCTACTCCAGCCGTCACAGTTGATTCAGCTCCCGTAGAGTCCATTTCGGTTTCCGATAGTCCGCTTGATTACATTGAGATTGAACCAAATCCTAATCAAACACTTGATGGTCAACCTCTTGAGTCTCAATCAACTCCGGCTGTTCAATCCTTTGAATCTCAAATTTCTCCAATAACTCAACCTCAAGAACCTCAACCAGTCTCTCAACCAGCTCCAGTCTCTCAGTCTTTCGAATCACAGCCAACGTCCGCACCTCAGACAATCGAGTCTCAGTCGGCTCCAATCCCTCAGTCTCTTGAACCTCAGCAAGCTCCAGTTTATCAGGCTCCAATTAATCCTGCCGCCGCCGCAGCTTCGGCCGTGATGGAAAATAATTTCATCCAAAACCCAGAGCCTAGTCTACCTCAACCAAACTACACTAATGAAACGCCAAATTATCAGGCGCCAGTCATGCCAACTCCTCCACTAAATTTTGCACAGAATCTTGCTACACCAACTCCACTTGCCCAAACAGCTCCATTTACTCAGCCGACTCCACTTGTCGCATCAATTCCACAAGAGCAACCGATGCAATATTCGGCTCCAGTCCAGCCAGCCCAGCATATCCAACAAGTTCAGCCAACCCAACCAACCCGGTTCGTTCAACCAACGCAGTATTCTGAACCAGTTTCGCCTATCCAATCGATGCAATTTACTGCTCCAGTCTCTCAAGCTCAATCCATGCCATATGTCGAACCAATGCAGCCTACGCCAATGGTCGCTCCAGTAGAGCCAGTTCAATTTACGCAACCAGTACAGCCTATGGCGCCAGTACCACCAGTACAACCAATGGAACCGATGCAGTCAATGCCTCCAGTTCCACCAGCTCCAGTGATTTTTGATGCTGCTTCTATGCCAAATCAACCACTAGATAACGACCAAGCATTTGTTAATTCAGTGCCAGTCGACTTAATGCCACCGATGCCACCGATGCCACCAGAGGCCCCATCGACTCCAGATGTTGATTTCTTCGCTCAGGCTACTGCTGCCACTCAGGCTGCCCAGTTAAATCAGTCCCCAATTAACTCAGTAGCTTCCAGCCCGATTCCTGGCAATTTAGATCCAGTATCGACTCCGGCCCCAGCTCCAGTAGAGGCTCCAGCCGAACCACCACTCCGTACTTTTGCTTCAGACTCGCCACTGATTTCTCAGCCAGTCGATACGACCACTCCGGCCGCCGCTCCAATCGCTGAACCAGCTGCTATTTTCTCACCAGAAGAGCC
>CAUTXE010000016.1:0-13856 GCA_963542185.1 uncultured Candidatus Saccharibacteria bacterium
AATTTTCTCGATAAGAACGACCACGAGCTTGAGCGTGTTATTCTCGATGTTGTTTCCGGTGGTGTTCGCGCTGTTATTGCAAAAATGACACCAGAGGAAGTCATGAATGGGAAGGATAAACTCGATGATCAGGTTAAGGAGTCTATTTCAGCTCAGATGAAAGATCTTGGTTTTAATACCATTCTTTCGATTCA
Organism: uncultured Candidatus Saccharibacteria bacterium; assembly: GCA_963542185.1. Taxonomy (GTDB): domain Bacteria; phylum Patescibacteriota; class Saccharimonadia; order Saccharimonadales; family Saccharimonadaceae; genus Nanosyncoccus. Next base: position 195 of record CAUTXE010000016.1, read on the forward strand.
TGAGGTTGAAGATGCCAAGGATAGTACTTATTATCAGGATCTGGCAGCCAAGGATCGCGAGACTAGAAGGCGTGATTCGGCTAATATCTCTGCGGAGGCCGAGCAGTCTATGCGCGAGAAACGTGCCGAGACTAATCGTGCCGCTCAGGAGAAAGAGCTGGATGCTCAGGTTGCCGTTGCTGAACGTCAGCGCGATACTGATGTCCGTAAGGCCCAGTTCAAGGCCGAAACCGCTCGCGAACAGGCCAAGTCTGAAATGGCCGGCGAACTCGAGCAACAAGCTATTAATCAGCAGCTTGAGGAAAAGAAAGGTGCTGTCGCCGTGATGCAGGCTGAACAAGCCAATCTCGCCGCACTGAAGCAGCAAGAGGTTGAAGTTACCCGTGCTGAAACAGCGAAACGTACCACGATCATCTCCGCTCAGGCTGAGGCTGAGCGTAAAAAGGCAGAAGCCTCTGGTGATGCCGAGGCTCAGAAAGTCAACGCCGCTGGTCAGGCTGAGGCCAAGAAATTAACTGCTGCTGGTGAAGCGGAAGCTGCCGCTATGCGTAAAACACGTGAAGCTATTGCTACTGCTGAAGCTCGCAAGACTGAGGCTGAAGGTTCCGCTACTGCCCGCAAGACAGAAGCAGCCGCCGAAGCCGAAGCAATCAAGGTTCAGGCGGAAGCCGAAGCTACTGCCACTAAGGCAAAGGGTGAGGCTGATGCCGCAGCTATCGCCGCAAAAGGTAAAGCAGAAGCTGAGACTATCGAGGCTAAGGGAAAAGCAGAAGCCGAAGCGGCCCGTGCACTCTCTGATGCTCAGGCGGCTAACGACAAGGTTAATTTCGAACTGAAGAAAATCGAAATTGAGCAGAATACTCGTGTTCAGGTTGCAACGAATGTCGCAACTGTCATGGCTGAGGTTGGTAAGAACGCCAAGTTCTACGACTTTGGTGGTGGTGTAAAACAAGAAAGTGGTGGCGATTTGCTAACTAGTGTTCTTGGGCGTATTCCCCAGATTTTCGCTCAGGCGGACATGCAGAATCAGGCGCTCAATGGCGAGGAAGTCACTGAGACTGTAAAGAAGCTAGTTGCTGCCGTCGCGGACCCGATTAAAGCGCAGGGTTCAGCTCATGAAGCTGATATCTCTAAGGAGTAATACAACTTTTCTTTAAACTCACAATCCCCCTCTACCGAGGGGGTATTTTTTTATTGTTGGTAAAATTTTGCCAATCTATGTTGCAAAGGTTGTGAGTGAATACGTACCTATTGTAATTATGCTAAAATGTGATATAATATAAGCATTATGCAACTTGGAATTGTTAAATATCTCAAAAATCTTTATCAAAATAAAGAAGAGCTGAAGCTTGTTGAGGTGACTTATGGTTTAGTCGCTCTCGTTTTCTTCTTGCTCGCCGCCGTGGTTTCCTTATTGGATCGCGCACTTGGCGTTGCATTATTGATTATCCCATTGATTAGTTTTATTGCTCTTGCAACTAACGTGGTGGTCTGGGCTCTCCTCAAGCTTTTCCTTGAGTCTAAAATTAGTCAAAATCTCGAGAATGACGATCTAGGCGATTTAGAAATTACAGATAACCAACCTCGAGCCTATCGCAAGTCAGTCACTGACGATGCGAATCAGCGAATTCTTGTCGAAAAACCAGTGGCTCGCACCCGAAAAACCACCGCAAAAACCAAATCCAAGAAATCTAACTAATTTGATTTATGAATACGGTCCGAAAATGGCCGTATTTTTTTGACAAAATTCACGAATATAGGTATAATAACTAACGAGTTTCAAGCCAATTCTACTGCTGTAAGGAAAAGGCTCGCTTGAGGTTGTAAAATATCGTATTATAGCTATTCAAGCTGTGAAGTTTTATCTAGAGCTTCACCACTGATGAAGAATCAGATTTTTATCAATAACACAAGAGGAAACTAATGCCAACAATTAATCAGTTGATCCGTAAACCTCGTAAGGTTGCTGCTAGAAAGTCTAAGTCACCAGCCCTTGGTTCTATCGTCAACACTCTTAAAACTCGTTACTACAACCAAGCTTCACCTTTCAAGCGTGGTGTTTGTATCAAGGTTACTACCAAAACCCCAAAGAAACCTAACTCTGCTCTTCGTAAGGTCGCTCGTGTGCGTCTTACTAACGGTCAAGAAGTCTGGGCTTACATCGGTGGTGAAGGTCACAACCTTCAGGAACACGCTGTAGTGCTCGTGCGTGGTGGTCGTGTGCCTGACCTTCCAGGTGTCCGCTATCACATCGTTCGTGGTACTCTCGACCTTCAAGGTGTTAATGGTCGTAAGCAAGGCCGTTCTAAGTACGGTGCTAAGAAGGAGGGTAAGTAATTATGCCACGTAAAACTACCAAATCTCTCGAACGTAAAGTTCTTCCAGATCGTAAGTATCAGTCAGTTCTCGTTCAACGCTTGATTAACAAGTCAATGCTTGATGGTAAAAAGCAGGCTTCTGAACGCGCAGTTTATGCTGCTATCGAAGGTGCTGCCAAGAAATTGAACTCTGAGAATCCAGTGGAAGTCCTTGAAAAGGCTGTCGCTAACGTTTCTCCAGATTTTGAAGTTAAATCCCGCCGTGTCGGTGGTGCTAACTACCAAATTCCATTCCCAATTTCTGGTCACCGTCAAATGCACTTTGCCTTCTCTTGGCTCGTGCAATCAGCTCGCTCACGCAAGGGTATGCCATACTCACGCCGTCTCGAAGCTGAAATCGTTGACGCTTTCAATGGTGCCGGTGCTGCCTTCAAGAAAAAGGAAGACACTCACCGCATGGCCGAAGCCAACCGTGCTTTCGCTCACTTTGCTCGCGCTTAAGTTACGAGTACGAAAATACCACCTCTTCAGGGTGGTATTTTTTTGTTTTCAGGAACTCTCTTATGCTATAATAAAAGAAAAAGGAGGAAAATGATTAAAATTGCAATCAATGGTTTTGGCCGCATTGGTCGAAATGCTCTAAAAATTGCTTTGATGCGACGTGATCTCGAAGTTGTAGCTATCAATGATTTGACCGACACCAAAACACTCGCTTTTCTTCTCAAGCATGATTCCAGTTATGGTACTTACAGTCGTGAAGTGACTTTTGATGATCAAAATATTATCGTGGATGGCAAAAAAATCCGCGTCTTTTCAGAAAAAGATCCAGCCAATCTCGCTTGGGGTGAATTAGGTGTCGACGTGGTGATTGAATCCACTGGTTTCTTTACCGATCCAGAAAAAGCCAAGGCTCATCTCGCGGCCGGCGCTCGTAAAGTAGTAATTTCTGCTCCAGCTAAGGGTGAAGGTGCTAAAACTATCGTACTTGGGGTAAACGAAGGTGAAGTTACTAAGGAAGACAAGATTCTTTCCAACGCTTCCTGTACTACGAACTGTATCGCACCTATTATGAAAGTACTTGAAGATAATTTTGGCGTCAAAAAAGCTATGATGACCACCGTACATTCCTATACTGGCTCACAGCGTCTGCTCGATGCGCCAGCGAAGGATCTTCGCGAAGCACGTTCGGCTGCCGAAAATATCGTACCTACCACCACCGGTGCCTCGAAAGCTGCAGCCTTAACCATTCCAACCCTCAAGGGTAAATTTAATGGTCTTTCTATTCGCGTTCCGACCCCTGTAGTTTCACTTGCTGATATTACCGCTGTACTATCTCGTGCTACAACCAAGGAAGAGCTCACCAAACTTTTCGAAAAAGTCGCGAGCGAGCCATTTTACGAAGGTATTCTCGGCGTTTCCCATGAAGAATTAGTTTCATCCGATTATCGTGGCGATTCCCACTCTTGTATTGTTGACCTTCCACTTATTGATGTGGTGGACGGCGATTTAATCAAGATTGTGGCTTGGTACGACAACGAATGGGGCTACTCTAATCGTCTCGTCGAATTAACTGCTGATTTTGGAAAGGAATAAAATGCAACTCTACGTCGCCTCTGATCACCGCGGATTTACTGTTAAGCAACGTCTTCTGACTTTTTTGGCCGAATATCAAAATCAACATCCTGAAATGAATATTGAGGTAAAGGATCTCGGTCCACTCACGATTCAGCCTGGCGACGATTTTAATGATTCCGCAATTGCCGTCTCTCGTGCGGTGCGCGAAAATCCTACCGCGCGTGGATTCCTTATTTGCGGTTCCGCTCATGGCATTTCGATTCAGGCCAACCGCTTCCGTGGCATTCGCGCGATTTGTGGCTATACCGAATCTTTGTCTCGTATCGGCCGTAAACATAATGACGCCAATGTCCTCTGTCTTTCTTCAGACTATATGTCAGAGGAAGAAATTAAGGCGTCCGTTACAGGATTTTTGGAAGAACCATTCATTCCAGAAGAACGCTACATCCGTCGTAATCAGCGCCTGGATGAGGAAAATATTTACTAAAAAGGACAAATATGGGTGAGGACACAATTATCGTACCAACGATTTTAACCGATGACACGAATGTTTTTGTTGAGCAGATGAAGGCCTATATTTCGTTTGCTAAGCGCATTCAGATTGATCTGATGGACGGCACTTTTACGCCGAATCGTAGCGTGCCAGAAAGTTCAATTTCTCAGCTACCGAACGGTATTCAATTTGACCTGCATATTATGGCTATTCGTCCGAGCGATCACTTGTCAGAGGTTTTACGCCTTCATCCACACCTAGCGATTTTTCATGCCGAGGCTTCCGAGGACTTACTTCCTATTTTTGAGCAATTGAAAAAAGCTGGGATAAAGACTGGGGCGGCAATTCTACCTACCACCTATCCTGGTTTAATTAAAAAATATCTTGAAGTCGCTGACCACGCTCTGATTTTTGCTGGCAATCTCGGTCAGCAGGGCGCCAAGGCCGATATTTTGCAGGCCGAAAAGGTCAAGATTATTCGCAGTATCAAGCCTGATATTGAAATTGGTTGGGATGGCGGTGCCAATCTGACTAATGTGCGTGCTCTCGCTAATTACGAAGTGAATGTGATTAATGTTGGCTCTGCACTTTCTCAACCCGAAGATAAAAAGGCTGCCTATGAGGCCTTGGTGGCAGAAGCTAAAAAACGTGGGGTCTTCCTATGAGTCGCGTAGTTTGCCTCGGTAGTGTCTTGCAAGACATCTATATGATCGACCACAACGATCTTGGCGAGATTAAGACCGGCGAGAAGCTGACGATCGATAAAAACAGTTTCGAGGTTGGCGGTGGTGCGGTCAATGCAGCCACAAATTTTGCTAGACATGGTCACGAAACTATTGTGATTTCTAATTTTGGTCGTGATAGTGCCGCCAATGCTATTTTGAATTTTCTCCAAAACGAAAACGTCGACACTAGCTACTTAAATTTTACCCGCAAAAAGACTGGCATCTCAGTGATTTTGCTCGATTCTGAAACCGGCAAGCGTACTATTTTAACCTGTCGTGGTGCTTCGGAAAGCTTTACTAAGCTCGAAGCTTCTGATCTTGATCTGTCTAATCCAGATTGGCTCTATGTTACCAGTCTGAATGGCGATATGAATACCGCTCTGAAGTTTTTTGAAAAAGCCAAAGAAAAAGATATTAAGATTATGTGGAACCCCGGCATGGAAGAAATTGTCGAAAAGAAGAAACTTTTAGGCCTACTTCAAGATGTCGATGTTTTAATTTTGAATGAAAAAGAAGCGAAAACCTTGATCGGCGGGGAAATCCTCGAAGAGTTGTTGGTTAAACTAGCTCGTTATGTTAAAACCGTGATTATCACCGCCGGCGCTCGTGGGTCCATCGCTACCAACGGTAAGGAAACTTATCGTCTCGCTGAATATGAAATGAAGACTCCGAAAGACACCACTGGTGCAGGTGATGCCTTTGGTGCAGGATTTTTGTCCGCCACCCTGGATGGTAAAAAGTTTAAGGATGCTCTAATTTTTGCCGCCGCTAATGCCACCTCTGTGATTTCTCATATTGGTGCTCAAGCCGGCACGCTTTACGGCGATGAAGATCTTCATCCCATGCCAATCCAAAGACTTTAATGCACAGAAGCTTTCAAAATAAATTCTAAGTATAAAAAATAGAGCTCCGAGGCCCTATTTTTTGAATTTTAGATTGATTTTAAGCTATCTAGACTGATTTGAAAGTATTGTAAATATTTTGATCAATTTTCAGGTGACCAATCTTATTTGCAGCTAGAACCACTTCACGTATGTCATCCGTTACCTTGAAAATCTTCAGGTCCTCTTTCTTGATCATGCCCTCTTTTAGCATTTTGTTGGTAAAAAACTTAATCAGTGGCTTCCAATATGACTTACCGATGAAGAAAAATGGCATCTTCGGCATCTTTTTTCCCTGCATCAGCATCAAAACTTCGGAAAGTTCATCTAGCGTACCGAAACCACCAGGGAAGAACGCATAAGCCTTGCTCGACATTACTAACATCACCTTTCGGGCGAAGAAGTAGTGAAATTCCATAGTGTCAGTAAGATAAGGGTTGATTTTTTGCTCGTGTGGCAAAATGATATTTAGACCCACAGATCGACCACCATATTCGAAGGCACCACGGTTCGCTGCTTCCATAATCCCAGGACCACCACCGGTGATCACTGGATGGCCATTTTCTGCAAGTAGGCGGCCAAGCTTCATGGCTTTTTGATAGTAAACGTCTTTTTCTTTAGTTCTGGCAGAACCGAAAATTGTCACCCCTTGGGAGAATTGACTAATCGTCGACAACCCCTTCAACAGGTCCTTGGCATAAGCCATCGAACGGTCCACATCCGGTCCAGCGATATTATTATCTTTCAGCTCATTTAACCAGTTTAATGTTATTTTATCCATAAACTTAATTATAACATTAAACATAACTGTTTTCTATCTAGTATAATGATAGTATGTCACGGGAAATTCATCTAATCTTGCATAATATTCGCTCGATTTTGAATGTGGGGGCGATTTTGCGCACCGCTGAGGGCCTAGGGGCGGAAAGAGTTATTTTCTCTGGCTACACTCCTACTCCGCTTCCCGTATCGAAGGAGTTGCCACATATCGCCGAGAATATTACCGCCAAAATCCATAAAACCGCGCTAGGAGCCGAGGAATATCTGAACCTTACTCATACCAAGGATATTCTTCAGACCATCCTTAAATATCGCGAAAATGGCTTCCAAATCATAGGACTAGAAAATAACCTCATAGATTCGCGCCTCATTCAGATAAATTCACCAAACTTTCAAAACCAAATTGGGAAAAGAATTGTTCTGATTCTCGGAGAGGAAGTTGAGGGAATTTCCGACGAACTCAAGGCGCTATGCGACCGCTTTGTTGAAATTCCCATGGTGGGTCGCAAAGAGTCATTTAACGTTTCAGTGGCCACTGGGATGATACTCTATGAATTAAAGTGTTATAATATAGAAAATAGGAGCTAAATGGAACGTTATAATCCCTTAAAAATCGAACAAAAATGGCAAAAAATTTGGGCCGAACAGGAAACTTATAAGGCAGAAGAAAATTCGAAAAAACCGAAAAAATATCTCGCTGAAATGTTTCCATACCCATCTGGCGCAGGTCTTCATGTCGGGCATGTGCGTAATTTTTCCATTGTTGATGCTCTAGCGCGTTTCTATTCTCAGAATGGTTACAACGTTCTACGTCCGTTTGGTTACGACACTTTTGGTCTGCCAGCTGAAAATTACGCGATTAAGACTGGCGTTTCCCCAAAAGAAGCTACTCGTATTAATACCGAAAACTTCCGTAAACAGGCTCAGCGTCTCGGTTTTGCCATTGACTGGTCACGCGAAATTAACACCTCCGATCCTGAATATTACCGATGGACCCAGTGGTGCTTCTTGCAATTATTTAAGAACGGTTTAGCTTATCAAAAAGAGAGTTATCAGTGGTGGTGCCCAAACGACCAAACTGTCCTTGCTAATGAACAGGTAGAAAATGGTCATTGCTGGCGCTGTGGTACCGAAGTTGAGAAGAAGAAAATGAAGCAATGGTTCTTCAAAATCACGGATTATGCTGACCGCCTACTCGCTGATGTTGATAGCCTCGACTGGCCAGAGAAAATCAAAACCATGCAGAAAAACTGGATTGGCAAGTCTGTCGGTTCAGAGGTGGTCTTCCAGGTGGCCGATTCTGCACATCAGATTAAAGTCTTTACTACGCGCATTGATACAATCTTTGGTGCTACTTTCTTAGTGCTCGCACCAGAACACCCACTTGCTCTTGAGCTTGCTACGGAAGATCAAAAAGCCGAAGTGGCAGAATATGCCAAAAACGCTATTAAAAAATCCGAAATCGAACGCCAAGAAAACAAGGAAAAAACCGGTGTCTTCACTGGAAGCTACGCTATTAACCCAGTTAACGGTGCCAAAATGCCAATCTATGTCGCCGACTATGTCTTAATCGGTTATGGTGAGGGCGCCGTGATGGCGGTGCCAGCTCATGATGACCGTGACCAGGCTTTTGCCGAAAAGTATGGCCTTGAAATCAAGACCGTGATTGATGAAAATGAAATCTTAATTAACTCTGGCGACTATACAGGTCTCACCTCTGAGGAAGCCAAGGCAAAAATCACTAAGGATCTTGAAAAAGATCAGATTGCCGCCCCTCGCACTACTTATCGCATGCGTGACTGGTTGATTTCTCGTCAACGCTACTGGGGTTGTCCAATTCCAATTGCCTATGATAAGGACGGTAATCCCCATGCGATTCCAGAGGATCAATTGCCAGTAGTCTTGCCGGATATTACTGATTACAAACCAGACAGTACCGGCCGTTCCGCTCTTGCTAAGGCTGAAGATTGGAAAAAGGTTGTAATTAATGGCGAGGAAATGACTCGTGAGACTGACACCCTAGATGGCTATGCTTGTTCCTCTTGGTATCTCTGGCGCTACACTTCACCTCATAATAAAGAACACGCCTGGGACCAAGAAGCCGTCAAATATTGGGCTCCGACTGATATCTATGTCGGTGGCGATCACGCTGTTGCTCACTTACTCTATGTGCGTTTCTGGGCCATGTTCTTCCATGATCTGGGGCTTTTACCTTTCGAAGAGCCAGTCAAAACTTTGCTTTATAATGGCTACATCAATGCTCCAGATGGCAAAAAAATGAGTAAATCTAAGGGTAATGTCATCGACCCACTCGATGTGATTGATTCAGGCTATGGTGCTGATACGCTGCGCACTTATGAACTTTTCATCGGTCCTTACAATGAGGATGCCGCTTGGAGTACCAAAGCTATTGGTGGTGTTTACCGTTTCTTGAATCGCTGCTTTAATCTAGTATATCTTGAAAAAACCACCGCTAAGGTCGACGACGAGACTAATCTTATGGCTCGCCATAAAACTATCAAAAAAGCCACCGACGATATGAATCGTGCGAACTTTAATACCGTGGTGGCTGCCCTCATGGAATTTGTTAATCATCTCTATAAAAACGGCGCCGCTCAGGCTGACCTAGTGGTACTCGCTAAGTTACTTTATCCATTTGCCCCACATCTTGCTTCTGAAATGCTCGAGACGCTCGGGTTCGACATTTCTTGGCCAGCCTACGATGAATCGGCCTTAGTTAGCAAAACTGCCGAATATATCGTCCAAGTGAACGGAAAGGTCCGCGCTAAGTTGCAACTCCCGACGGATATCTCTCAAGAAGAAATCCAAAAGCTTGCGCTAGCCGACGAAAATGTTCAAAAATACCTGAATGGGGAACCACGAAAAATTATTTTCCCACCAAATACACGCCTCGTTAGTATCGTGGCCTAAATCTAAAAATTTTTCTAAAAAACCGCGAAAAAATCTCTCACCCGCTCTGATTTTTCTTGCAAACCATGGGTTTTTATAGTACAATAATACAAATTTATATATTAACAAGGAGCATTTAATGCCTGAACCTAAAAAGCAAAGCAGCCCAAGAAAGACTGGTCTACGCCGTAGCCACCTTCGTCTCGTCTTAGCTCGTGCAGTTAACAAGAAATCACCTGTTAAGGCTTTCGAAACCGCTAAGAAAACCCCAAATCTTAAAGTTAAAACTGTTAAAACCGCAGTTAAAGCTACTAAAAAGACAAAGAAAAGCGAAAAATAATGGCAAGTAATCGGCACCTTGGCAGAATTATTATCCTTCAAAGCCTCTATGAATACGAGGTGAGAAGTTTGGCGGGCGACGCTACAGCCGACATTAATGTTATTATCGCAAAAAATATCGAACCATACGTTAAAGCTGTTGGTGATACTGATTTTATTATCAATACCACCAAGGGTATTTTGGAACATCAAGAAAAACTTGATCAAGAATTACATCCATTAGCACCAGAATGGCCACTCGCCTCTATTGCCGCGATTGACCGTAATATTTTGCGCCTTGGGCTCTATGAGCTCGAAGCTCAAGCCGTGCCACCAAAAGTTGCCATCAACGAATCTGTTGAACTAGCTAAAGCTTTTGGTTCAGAAAATTCATCTAAGTTCGTCAATGGTGTTCTCGGTACCGCTTATAAACAGCTTGGGTTCGAGAAATCTGAAGGAACAAATGAACAATCAAAGACCAGTTCAGTCGAAGGTGAAAAACCTCAAGAAGACTAAACCAAAGGCCAAAACTGATTCTCGTCGCGCATTTACCCCCAAGACTCGAAATTCTCGCGACTCCAATCTTAAAAAACTTCAACAAAAAATTCTCAAGAAAAAACCAACTATCAAAGAAATTGTCCGCGAACCGACCTCTGGTGGTATCGTTTTCCGACTGACTAAAGATAAAAAAGATATTGAAGTTTTACTCATCCAAGATTCGAAAAACCGTTGGACTATCCCAAAAGGGCATATCGAGCCGGGTGAAACCGCAAAGCAGACCGCCATTCGCGAAATTGGCGAAGAAGCCGGTCTGAACCATATCCAAGTCCTTTCATGGCTCGGCAAAATCCACTTTAAGTATCGTCGTATTGATAAATTAGTGTTAATGACTACCCAGATTTATCTCGTACGCTCACTGGATACTACCGAACGCCCAACCAAAGAAAAATGGATGAATGGCATCAAATGGTTTAGCTTCCAGGATGCAATTAATGTCATTGAGTATGAAGATATTGAAAAACTCATGCTTATTGCTAAAAAACGCATCCGTCAAGGAGAATATTAAATAAATTTGAGTTTCTCAGGATACTTGAAAAACGCTTCAAGTATCCAAAAGATTCCCAAGAAAGTAGTTATGGAACAAGAAATAAATCTTGCTGATTATCAAATTAATATCGCGGACATCAGGCAGCATATTGATGAGGTGGCGGTCAATAAGACCAAGAAGCAACCTCAAAACGCTGAAGAATTTACCGCCGATACTAAAGCTCTCTATGCCAACTTCGCCAAAGAAAAAATGGGTATCGAATTTAAAGACATCTCGCTCTTTATTACCGCCCTTACTCATCGCAGCTATGTCAATGAACATAAAAAAGCCCATATCGAGCATAATGAACGTCTCGAATTTCTCGGTGATGCGATTTTAGAGCTCGTCACCTCTGATTTTCTTTATCGTAATTTTACTGAACCAGAGGGGATTATGACCGCTTGGCGCTCCGCCTTGGTGCGTACCGAGTCTATTGGTCGCGCTTCCACCGAAATCGGCTATCTTCATCTCATCCGCCTTTCAAAAGGCGAAAAACTCGGTAGCGACCGCACTCATGCCTCAATTATTGCCGACTGTTTTGAAGCGGTGGCAGGTGCAATCTATCTCGATCAGGGCTATCTCCGCGCTAAGCAGTTTATTTATCAGCACATTTTAACTAAAATGGACGAAATCATCGTCAATGAATCTTGGCGTGACTCAAAGAGCTATTTGCAAGAATTAGCTCAAAAAACTGATGGCGCTACGCCACAATATCACGTCATCAAAGAGGAAGGTCCAGATCATGACCGTGTCTTCTCAGTCAACGTGGTGGTTGCTGGTCACATTCGTGGCTCTGGTTCCGGGCATAGCAAGCAAGAGGCTCAATCTAATGCCGCCGCCGAAGGTATTAAATATTACAAAAAACACCTCGGTAATCAGCTTCCTGCCACTGGCCGCCTCACTCTTCGCAAGTAATTTGCAATTTTTCAAAAAATCAGTTAAAATATTTAAAATTAATTAAGGAGAAAACATGCTCGCGATTCGTATGCAGCGTAATGGTCGTACTCACTATCCAACATTTCGACTAGTCGTCCAAGAATCCCAGCGTCATCCACTTTCTGGACGCGTTGTGGCTGAGGTCGGCAATTACAATCCAGAAACCAAGAAAACCACCCTCGACAAGGAAAAAGTCGAGTTCTACCTCAAGAATGGTGCCCAACCATCCACCCGTGTAGCTCGCATCTTGAAACTCGAAGGTGTCAAACTTCCTGACTGGGTCAAAGAACCTACCAAGAAGCAAAAAGCTCCAAAACACGCAGATAAGCTTCGCAAAAATCAACCAAAAGAAGAAGCTGAAGCTTAATTTCTTAAAAAACGCTCCGAAGAGGGGCGTTTTTTCACCAAAAGTGCTATAATATAACCATAAACTTAACCGGAGAACCTATGTCAACCATTGACCAACAATTTGTCGAATTTATCGTAAAAACTCTTGTCAGTAATCCAGAAAAAGTCGCTATTAATCGTGTAATTGATGAAAAAGGTGTCTTACTTTCACTTTCTGTCGACCCAGAAGATGTCGGTCGCGTCATTGGTCGCCGTGGTGCTACCGCCCAATCCATCCGCACCCTTCTTCGCGCTCTTGGTACGAAGAATGACGCCCGCTATAATCTTAAAATCGTAAACACTGACGAACTCGATGGTGAAGGTGAACCTACTGCCGCTCGCACTGTCGCTGATTACGATGACGAAGCTGAAACAGAAAACGACGGTCTCGCTGAGAAAACTCGTGCCGAGCTCGCCGATCTCGATGACCTTGAAGTCTAATAGGCTATACAGAATCAATTTATAATTGTCGAAAATACCCCGGAAAATGGGGTATTTTTCTTGTTAAATTCTCTTGACATTCAATATCATAATGGTTATACTAATGATAGTTCATTTTTGAACGAAGCCTAACTGCGAGTCGGCTTACATAAACAAGTTGAGAGCTTATATGTTCAAAAATCCCACCCGAAATCAGGTGGTTTTTTGATTCTAAAAATCAGAAATGCCCCTTGAAAAAATCCCTAAAATGCGTTAAAATAGCTACAAGAAGTAGTGTGCCTACTATAAACATGTCTTTTTATTTTAGCGAGGTGGAAAGACATAAGTGGCAGTAATCTTCGGCGCTAAAGATTATTAACACTAAATAAGAGGGAAAAGTGAGTAAAAATAGTACCATTCCAGATGGCAATCGTGTCTTTTTCACTGAAGGAGACAAATTGCCTATCCCTGATCTTACTGCACATCAGAAAGATTCTTGGGAAGAATTTGTACGTTCGGGTCTACGCGAAGTTTTCACCGAACTTAATCCAATTGATGACTATACTGGTCAGAAATTGTCACTAAAGTTTAAAGATTATGAATTTAAGGCTCCAAAGCATACCATTCAGGAAGCCAAATATAATCTTGAAACCTACGAAGCTCCTTTGCACGTCAAAGCCGAACTTCAAAACAAAGTCACTGGCGAAGTCGTCGAGCAGGAAATTTACTTCGGTAATTATCCATGGATGACTGACCGTGCCACCTTTATCATTAATGGTACTGAGCGTGTAATCGTCTCTCAGTTGATTCGTTCAGCTGGTGTCTTTTTCAC
>CAUTXE010000017.1:0-13138 GCA_963542185.1 uncultured Candidatus Saccharibacteria bacterium
GCTAGGGAGAGAGGTTTTCTAAAAATTGGAAGTCTTATAATGAAGCTAAATAATCACAATTAATTAAAGGAAAGGACAAAAAACGAAATAGACGCCAAAAGGCAAGGCTTGGATGGAGGAAGAAAGAATTATATTAAACTCCCATACTATAATTAGAACTATCTCTCAACACATATGACCAAAAAAGTATCCTAGATTTTTATAATCATAATTTCAAATATACTATTCTTCCTCCATTTAAGTTTTGATAAGGGCGCCGTGGTGGGCGCAGAAAATATCACCTAGAAATTAAAGGAATTAAATTAGATTAGGCTTGGTGGGTCGATAGCGAAGCGAATCTCTGGATATTGGTTAAGCGACTCGATGAGGTGAGTGAGCGAGTCACGTTTTTTGGCTTTGACGATGATTTGCCAAGAATAACCACTGGGGGTGTATTCATGAAAGGAGGGCGTAGGAGCGGAAAGATAAACGTCGGGGAATTTTTTGAGCGCACGATGGAGCTCCATGATCTTTTTAATGGTGAGATCTTCGGTCTTTTTAACGATAGAGATACGAAGTAGATAGAAAAATGGAGGTAAATGAGAAAGTTGACGTTTTTTGAGGAGGTAATCGGCAAACTTGGCGTAATCAAGAGATTTAGCGGCAAGAATGACTGGATGCTCGGGTTGGAAAGTTTGGAGGAAAACGTGATTAATATCGGTGTGACCGCGTCCGACGCGACCGATCACCTGGGTGATGAGCTGAAAAGTGCGTTCTTCGGCGGCGTAGTCGGGTAGGTTGAGGTTGGCATCAGCTTGGACGATGCCGACGGTGTTTAATAAGGGTAAATCGAGGCCTTTGGCGATGGTTTGAGTGCCAATAATAATATCAATATCACCGTTTTTGACGGCTTCAAAATTTTGGGTGAGCGAATCGGCGGTAGCATTATCGGCATCAAAGCGAGCAATGCGAGCAGATTTAAAGAGTTTTTTAAGTTCTGATTCGAGAAGCTTGGTGCCGAAACCTTTATGGATAAGGGAGCCGTGATGGCAGACCGGACAAGTGGAAGGGACTGGTTCATGGTGGCCACAAGTGTGGCAAATCAGCTGATAGGAGTCGCTATGAAGAGTGAGCGGAAGAAGACAATTGGGACAGAGGACCTGGTAGCCACAGTGTTCGCAGATTGTGAGCGGGGCAGAGCCACGACGATTATGAAAAAGTAGAGTTTGTTTGTGCTGTTTAAGATTATTTTCGATGTCTTGCAGTAGAGCGTCGGAAAAATAGCGGTTACGTGTGAAAAGAGCGCGATCTTTAAGGTCGATGAGGCTAATTTTAGTTTGGCTGGTAATGGATTTAGCCTTTTCAGAGAGGGCGACGTAGGCGTGATTCTTTTGTGCTAAAAAATAATCTTCCACACGTGGGGTGGCGGTGCCGAGGAGACAATCAATTTTGAGGGTTTGAGCCATGAAGCTAGCGAGACGGAGCGCATGGTAGCGTGGTGAAGTATCTTGATAGAAACTAGGCTCATGGGCTTCATCGATAATAATGAGGCCAAGGTTTTTTAGAGGAGAAAAAAGAGCAGAGCGTGGGCCAATTATGACAAAAGGCGTGGACTGATCGGCTTCGTGGATACGTTGCCAGATAAGGTGACGTTCAGCTTCGGTGAGCTTGGAATGTAGGGAAATCACTTGAGTGCCAAAATGCTCCTGAAAACGACCAACTAGTTGAGGAGTGAGGGAAATTTCGGGAACGAGAAGAATCACGGATTGGTTTGAGCTAAAAACTTGGCTAGCGAGCTCGAGGTAGATATTGGTCTTACCGGAACCGGTGATGCCGTGAAGGAGTTTGGTGTGAGTTTTGATTTTATGTAGTTCGGTGAGGGCTTGTTTTTGAGCGGGGTTGAGCGGGATTTGGTAGTGGGTAGTTGTGGCTGCGATAGGAGAGGCTATGTCTTGGATCGGATTAGAAAACTGGGGAATAAAAGTGGAGGCAGAAGATTTTTTGCGACGATTTTTCTCGATGCCAAGGGGGAGAAAAAGATTGGCGGTTTTGGCAACCGGATTTAGATAGTAAGAGGAGAGCCAGGCCAGACTTTTTAAGAGATGGTTAGGTAGGGGAATTGGGTGAACAATTTTATTAATCGATTTAATAATGAAATTTTGATCAGTGGGAGCGGTGGTTTTTCGATAAATAATGCCGATGGCGGTTTTCTTGCCGAGAGGAATAGAGACAATGGTGCCGGGAGCGAGGTTTTGATCGAAGGAATAGGTGAGGAGGCCATCAGAAAAGAGGGGAGATTTTTTGAAAGTGGTGGTGGGAATTACCTCATAGTACATCAAGTATATTTTAGCATTTATGATATACTTTAAAAAAGGAAAGAGGTAAATGTTAGATGTTTTTATCACATCTCGGGTTCGCCGGAAGATTTTGGTAGTTTTTGCTAAATATCCGGATTTTAAAGTTCACGTTAGGGGGCTGGCGAAGTTGATTCACGAGGATGCGGGTAATATTCAAAGGGAACTAAAGAGGCTGGAAAAGGCGAATTTTTTGGTGACTTCGAAAAAGGGTAACACGACTATTTATCAGACAAATAAACAATATCCAATATTGAAAGAATTGCAGACGATCGTGATTAAAAGTCAGCAAATGTCACCAAATCAGAAGGTGACGAAGACCATCCAATAAATCCAGGCTATGTCGAAGATTTTTGAGGAAATTTTGACTAAAAGAGGCGTGACGGACGAATTTTTGCGGCCAAAATATACATTGGACCATGCAAAAAAACTGCCGGATATCGAGGTGGCGGTGACGCGAATTAAAGCGGCAGTAAACCAGGGCGAGACGGCGCTAGTTTATGGTGACTACGACGTGGATGGAGTAACCGCGAGTACGATTATGTGTGAGGCGCTGAAACTAGCGGGGGTGAAGCGGGTGGAAGTGATGCTACCGGATCGTTTTATTGACGGTTATGGTATGAGTGAAAGATGCCTGGAAAGGGCCGTGGAATTGGGGGTGGGTTTGGTAGTGACGGTAGACTGCGGTAGTAATAATGCGGAAGTGATCAAAAAATTAGCCGAACACAAAATTGATACAATTGTGACCGACCATCATGAGCTAATGAATGGGGTGCCGGAACGAGCATTCGCGGTGGTGAATCCAAAACGATATGATGAAAATGAAGCTGATTTAGAGAAGAGAGAACTCCGAGAGATTTGTGGGGCGGGGGTAGCTTTTATGGTGATGCAGGCACTAGTACTCGAGGGGTTAATCCCGCAGAATCAAGAGAAATGGTTTCTCGATCTAGTTTTGATTGGAACGATTTGTGATTCGATGGTGATGAATCAGATCAATCGGGAACTGGCTTATTATGGATTGATTATTTTGCAGAAAACGAAGCGTGTGGGGCTTTTAGAATTGATGCGCGTGGCGGGTGTACAAAAAATTGACTCAGAGGCTATTGGTTTTCAAATTGGACCACGATTAAATGCGGGTGGGCGTATGGAGTCGGCAGAAATTTCATTAAAACTTTTGATGTCGAAAGAGCGAGCAGAGGCGGCAATGTTGGCGGAGGAGTTGAATCGATTAAACGGGGAGAGACGTACGACACAACGAGCGGCACTGGAGGAGATTTTGGTCGATGAGAAGCCGGTAATTGTGGCGGCTGGCAATTGGCATGAAGGAGTGCTAGGAATTATTGCTGGGAGGTTAGTAGAAAAATATCGTAGACCGGCCTTCGTTTTGGGGGAAACAGAAGGGATTTATAAGGGGTCGGGACGATCGTTTGGGGATTTTAATCTAGCGGAAGCAATTAAGGCGGTAAATGAGACCTTAATTGGTGGGGGTGGTCACGCGGCGGCTTGTGGAGTGAAACTGAAAAAAGAAGATTTGGTGCGCTTCAAAGAGGCAGTGAATCAATATTATCGAAGTCTAAACTTAACTGAACAAGAAAAATATCTGGAGGTAACGGAAGATATTCAGGTGGATAACTTGGCGGAACTGGATGTGGATTTATATGAAGAGATGTCAGTGCTTCAACCGTTTGGGCAGGGAAACACGGAGCCAATCTTTGAGCTTCTGAATACAAAAATTAAGTTCGTAGAAACACTGGGTGCGGAGAAGAAACACTTGAAGTTTACTCTGGAAAAAGACGGAAATTTGTTCAAGGCTTTGGTTTTTAATGCGCGGGAAGAGTGGTTTAATTTAGATAAGGACGCTACCTACAATGTGCATATAAATTTAGTACTCAATGAGTGGAGAGGACGAAAAACCGTGGAAAGTCGATTGCTGCAAATTAAAAAAAGTGATAGCAGTGATTAGATATTGAAAAATCTGCGGCTCTCTGGTATAATCCTGCTATATGTCAATAAAAGTAACTAGAAAAGACCAGGGTGAGGCTAACGAGAATATTATTCGTCGTTTTAATCGTAAGGTTTTACAGAGTGGAATTATGCCACTAGCAAAATCACAATTACGTTTCTCTAAGCCTATTTCCAAGAGAGAGCGTCGTCGTAAGGCAATTTTGCGTGAAATCCGCAAAGCAGAAAAAACCGAACGAATTAAACTTGGCTTAAAATAACTAAAAACCCTCGCAGATGAGGGTTTTTTGATGCTGGTTGGTGCTATACTTAAAATGATGAATATAATTTTTTTAGGCGGGCCGGGAAGCGGCAAAAGTACTTTAGGTAAAAGATTAGCGGAAGAGCTAGGCTGGGAATGGATTTCCGGTGGAGCGATTCTCAGGGAAAGTAAAGAGCCGTGGGTGCAAGAAAAATTAGCGACGGCGCAATTATTTGATGACCAGATGGTGTCGAATTTGATTTTTTCAAGATTAGAAACCGCGGAAAATGCAATTATTGATGGTTATCCGAGGACGGCGAATCAGGTGGAAATCTTATTGTCGCGGGGAATTAAAATTGATTACATGATAGAGGTGGATGTGCCAAAAACCGAGGTGGAAAAACGTATCGCTTTAAGGGGCCGGGAGCAGGATTCGCCGGAAATTTTCGAAGAACGCTGGAAAATCTACCAAGATAACAGGGGAAAAATTATCGCACCACTACTCGGAAGCGGGGTAGGGTTTTTGGTGCTTGATGGAGTGGGAACGCCGGAAGAAGTCTACGAGAGGGCACTCTCGATGATGAAAAACGAAGTAATAAAGAAATAAAGAAAGGCGCATAGGAATGATTATGATTTACGGTCCGGCGGGGGCGGGGAAATCGACACAGGGAAGAATGTTGGCGGCAGAACTGGGACGAACTTGGCTTTCGGCGGGGCAGTTAATTCGCGATTCGAAGCGGTTTGAAGAATATACGCAGACGGGGGCGATGATTCCAGAGGAGCTTCTGGTGTCACTTTTGACGGAAAATATGTATAAGGAACTTGACTCTGGAAAAAATGTGGTATTCGATGGTCAGCCGGGAAGTGTCGAGCAGGTAGAAATGTTGGAGAAAACCGGAATTTTTCGGGAAGTTGAATTTGTGGTAGATATTCTGGTGGATGAAGAAGAACTTTACCGTAGATTGAGTTTAAGGGGTCGGGAAGACGATAATTTGGCGGTTTGGCAACGTAAAATCAATTATTACCGAGAAAAAAGTGTGCCGTTTTTAGCAAAAATGAAGGAAAAAGGTTTGAAAGTTTTTGAGGTGGATGGAAATGGCGACGAGGAGATGGTAAATCGTAGAATCTTGGCGCTAGTTGACGGAAATCTTAACAGGGGTGTGGAAGAGTAGTATAATAGAAAGATATGGATAAAGCAAAAATTGAAGCAATGCGCGAGGGCGGCAAGATTTTGGGGGAGATTTTGCGAGATTTGCGCGAATATGTCACGGTGGGAATGACCAAGCGCGAGCTGGATGTCTGGGTGAGGCAGCAGATTGTGGCGCGAGGGGCGACGGTTTCTTATGATGAATTAGAAGAGAAATTTCCGGGATCGATTTGCATTTCGGTGAATGACGAATTAGTGCATGGTGCGCCGAATACTGATTATGCGCTGGAAGATGGTGATAAGGTCTCTTTTGACCTGGTGATTAGCTATAAGGGCTATCACACTGATGCTGCATTTACGACAGTGGTAGGTAAGGCAAATCCGGCCGTGAAGCAGATGATTAAAACTACGGAAAAGGCGCTTTGGGCGGGAATTGAAACGGTGGCGCCAGGGGTGCATCTGGGGGATATTGGCTATGCGGTTGAAAAAGTGTTACGCGCAGGACATCTTGGGGTGATTGAAAATTATGTCGGTCACTTCATTGGAAAATCAATGCATATGGAACCAGAAGTGCCGAATTTCGGTAAACGTGGTAGGGGCTATGTCTTAAAGCCAGGTGATACGTTATGTATCGAACCGATGTCGTCTCTGGGAAAACCATATAATCATGTGGATCCAGAGAGTGGATGGAATGTGGTACTTTCGGATGGTTCGATTGGTTGTCACTGTGAGCATACGATTCTGGTGACAGAGGAGGGGTACGAGGTTTTAACTTTACCAAACTGTCCAAAAGAATAGTCTTGAAAATCTGGCGCAGGTCGTCAGATTTTTTGTTATAGACTGGAAAATGTTTATGTTATAATGAAAACATATGAACGAGCAAGTACCAAAGTTTAGTTTTGGCATCGATATGGGGACGCAAAATATTCGCGAAGTAGTCCTCAGTGAGATGAATGGTCAGATTACCGTAGTGGGTAAGATTGAGTCACCACAAAATGGGGGGATGAGTAAAGGTGTGGTGACGAATTTACGCAATGCGGTACATGCGCTCGAGGCGGCTTCTATTGAAATCGATCGAATGATTGGGATGAATCTAGTAGACGCTTATCTTTCAATTAACGGTTCGAATGTCGGCACAGCGCCAACGCAGGGTGGTATTTCGATTACGGGTTCGGAAATTACCGAGGCAGACGTGGCACGTCTAAAGGAATTTGCGGTGTCGGGGATTGTGCCAGATAACCGTGAGCTACTCGATGTGATTCCAGTAGAATACGCGATTGCGGGTCAGGGCGGAATTAGAAATCCAATCGGTATGCGTGGCGTGAAGCTTGAAATGCAGGCAAATGTGGTTTCGGCACTTTTGCCAGTCTGTATGAACTTGAAAGAGGTGGCCGGAGCCTTAAATATTAACGCTTTGAAATTGGTGCCAACGGCGGTAGCAGCGGGGCGCGCAGTGTTGCTCGAGAGCCAGAAGGAAAATGGCGTGGCAGTAGTGGAGATGGGGGCGGCGACGACTTCGGTGGCGATTTTTATGGAAGGTTTCTTGCAGTATTTTGGGGTGATTAATGTGGGGGCGAATCATATCACGAATGATATCGCGATTAGTCTAGCCGTGAGTACGGAAGTGGCCGAAGAAATCAAAATGAAATACGTGACGGCGGAACTAATTGATAATGATAAGCCGATGACAATGCGTTTTGGTGATGAATCGATTAGCTTCACGAAGACAATGGTGAATCGAATCGTGGAAGATCGTTTGATTGATATTTTTGAACACGTGAAGAAGGAAATCGCGATTGCGGGTTATGAAAAGAAATTGCCAGAAGGAGTAGTGCTGACAGGTGGGGGTGCAGAGATGCGTGGAATTGAACGCTTCGCCAGGGAACACATGGAAGTAGCTACTAGGATTGGTTTGCCGCTAATGGATGTGACTCATATTGACAATGAGACCAAAAAACCTCGTTTTGCGGTGGCGATTGGTTTAGCTTTGATGATGAATGATGATATGCGCGAGCAAGAAACGCGTGTGGAAGAAAAGCCAATGAGCTTCTTCGGTAAATTATTTGGTGGTGGAAGATAAAAATCTCTTATTCTGGCTAGAAATGTGTTAATATAGAAGTAATCTATAGTTAAAAGTGAGGAATAAAGATGCCAGAAATAAAACCAACAGAGGTGGAAAGCAAAGCGACGATTAAAGTAATCGGTGTCGGTGGAGCTGGCGGTTCTGCGGTAAATCGCATGAAGGAAGTTGGACTTTCCGGTGTTGAGTTTATTGCGGTCAATACCGATGCCCAGGCTCTACATCACTCTAATGCAGATGTGAAAGTTCACATTGGCCAAGGTCTTGGTGCCGGTGGTGACCCAGAAAAAGGTCAAACCGCTGCGGAAGAAAGCCGTGACAATATCTGTGAGGCTATTAAAGATGCTGATATGGTCTTCATTACTCTGGGTGCTGGTGGTGGTACCGGTTCTGGTGCTGGTCCAGTAGTAGCTCAGGAGGCTAAAAAGCAGGATATCTTAACCGTTGGTGTAGTAACTAAACCATTTACTTTTGAAGGTGCACAACGTAAGAAGAATGCTGACTTTGCGATTGAAAAATTGGCGAAGGAAGTCGATGCTTTAATTACGATTCCTAACGACCGTCTATTACAAACAATCGACCCACGCACTCCACTGCTCGAAACTTTTAAGATTGCAGATGATGTTTTGCGTCAAGGTGTGCAAGGTATTTCAGAATTAATTACCGAACATGCGCTGATTAACTTGGACTTTGCCGACGTGAAGGCAATTATGAAGAATGCGGGTTCAGCTTTGATGGGGATCGGTCGTGCTTCTGGTGAAAACCGTGCAAAATTAGCAGCACAACAGGCTATTGAATCACCTCTGATTGAAGTGAAGATTGACGGGGCTCGTGGCGTGCTCTTCTCAGTGGCCGGTGGCTATGATATGTCGATGTCAGAAATTCAAGAAGCCGCAGAGGAAATCACTGGTGCAGTTTCTCCAGATGCCAATATTATCTTCGGTGCTTCAATTCGCCCAGAATTACAAGATGAAATCGTGATTACCGTGGTAGCAACTGGTTTTGATTCAGATTATTACCGCCAAAAGCGTGCAGAGGAAGAAGAAGCACGCCGCAATGCTGAGGTGATGGAACGCGTAGAAGCGATGAAATCTCAAGCGAGCGAACCAGTAGTGGATCCAGTCAGCAGCTTCGATCATACGGCTACTACAAACCATGAATTCCAAAGTGATTTCACGGCTACCCCAAAGGAAAATATTTGGGAACGCATCGGTAAAAAAGACGAAGAAGAAGATTTGGACGTACCACCTTCACTTCGCGCAAGATTCCGTAACAAAAAATAACTTAACAATTCGAAATGACTGGCTAGCCCAGTCATTTTAGATAGAAATTATAATGAATATAAATATTGGCATTGGCGATAGTAAAGTGCTGGAAAGCCGGGAAACTACGGATGGCCAGATGATTCGTCGCAGACGAGTGACGAAAGATGGTTATCGCTTTACGACTTACGAGCGCATCGAGCTACCAACGTTGACAGTGAAAAAACGTAGTGGTAACCGAGAAGTTTTTGATCGAGATAAATTGCGCGGTGCGGTAAAACGCAGTGTAGGTAAGTTTTTTAATTCGGAATTTGAGATTGAAGACGTAGTAAACTCAGTGACGGCGAAAATGTATGCTCTAGATCGAGACGAAGTGGAGTCGCATGAGATTGGTCAGGCGATTTTGGATGTTTTGGCCGAGAAAAATGAAGTGGCTTATGTGCGATTTGCTAGTGTATTTTTGCAGTTTAAGACTTTGGATGAGTTCGAAAGTATTATTAGGGAACAAAGAAAGAAGAAAAAAGAATGCGTGTAGTAATAGTGGTAAAACAACACTCAGAATTTGCTTCGGAAGCCGAGATGTGGAAGCGAGACTTCGAATATGAGGCGCGAAAAGAGGTGGAACTAATCGATCCGGAAACGATCGACGGGGAAATATTCGCGAGGGCGAGAGATATTGTGCAATATCCGACGGTTTTGGTTTTGCAAGATGACGGGATGGTGGTAAAAAAGTGGGCGGGCCGGCCATTACCACAAATTTCCGAAGTGAAATACGTGATTCGCGAAGTCTAGATTTTGGGAGGGTAACTTTGATGGTGGTGTTTGGCTTTTAGCGAAGTCGAGATTTTTGTTGTATAATTAAGGGGATGAGTAAAATCAGGGAACAAGCAGAGGCAATTTTTGCCTGGGGCAAGACGCAGCCTGGGTATAAAATCTACTGGGAGCAGCACTCTAGGAGTACGGCGAGAGCAGCAGAGGCGATTGCGCGTGCCATGAAAAAAGATCAGCTTGATCCGGATATGGCTTATGCAGTGGGTTTACTACACGACATTGGTCGGGTGAAAATGAAACATGCAGGATTGAAACACCCGATTTTTGGTTATGAAATTTTGATGGAAAAGGGGCTCGAGATTCCAGCGCGAATTTCGATGACCCATACTTATTACGGTTTTCCGACTTTGAACCGTGACGAATTTTGGGAGGGGATGGAAGAGGACACGATTCGCATGACGCAGGAATATATGTTGCGTGTGAAAATTGATGATTATGATCGTTTGATTCAACTTTGCGACAATATGTGTCACCATACGGGGATTATGACGATTTCGGATCGCTTCTCGGATATCTTGATTCGACATAATATTCGACGCGCAGGAGAACATTTACGCAGATTATACGATTTAAAATTATACTTTGACGACAAAATTGGGGGAAATATTTACGAATTATTCCGCGAAGAAATTATTGAAACTACCATGGATGAACCGAACGGAATATATACGAAAATTTTGAAAAATACAGAGGAAACGGATTAGAAAGAGGAAATATGAAATATCAAGCAAATACAAGAAGACGAGCTTTAGAATACGAAAAAGCTTTGATTGAATTTTGGAAGAAAAATCAAACTTTTGAAAAATCGATTGAGCAACGTGATATTGATAACTCGTATGTGTTTTATGATGGACCTCCGTTCATTACTGGTATGCCACACCATGGAACTTTGCTTTCTTCCGTGACGAAAGATGCGGTGCCAAGATTTTGGACGATGCGCGGAAAACGCGTAGAACGTCGCTGGGGTTGGGACTGTCACGGCTTGCCAGCAGAGAATTTTGTCGAGAAACAATTAGGTATCACTGATCGTCGCGAAATTGGTACGAAGTGGCCGCTAGCGACCTATATCGAGAAAGCTAAGGCTTCAATGGTGGCAAATTCGGAAGCTTGGGAATCGACAATAGAGCGTATTGGTCGTTGGGTAGATTTTCGTGGCGCTTATCGTACGATGGATAAGAATTATATGGAATCGGTTTGGTGGGCGTTTAAAACCTTGTATGAAAAGGGCTTGATTTTCGAGGGTCGCAAGGTTTTGATGTATGACACCAAATTCTCGACGCCGGTTTCGAAAGCCGAGGTGACGATGGATAACGATGCCTATCAAGAGGTAACCGATCCATCGGTGTTTGTGAAATTTAAGGTGGTGAGTGAGGGGGAACTACAGGGTGCGTATCTGCTGGCTTGGACGACCACGCCTTGGACTTTGCCAGCGAACTTGGTTCTAGCGGTAAATGAAAAATTGACTTATGGTCTGTATCAGGTAGGGGAAGAGAAAATCGTGACGCTCGTGAAGACGGCGGCAGAAGTTTTTGAAGGGGAATATGAACTTTTGAAGGAACTTTCGGGCGCAGAATTAGTGGGTCTAGAATACCAGCCTTTGATGGAGAATTTCTCGCGTGAGGAACGTCAGAAAGACACTTATCACGTACTGACTGCAGAATATGTTTCGGATGAAGATGGTACAGGTATCGTACATATCGCTCCGGCTTATGGCGAGGCGGACTATGATTTGGCTTTGGCACACGAAGTGGACTTTGTGGATCTTTTGGATGAACAGGGCTATTATGTGGAGACAGCTGAAAAATGGTTGATGGACCTCGGTGTACGCAAGACCGATGAGAATGGCATTGAACTTTGGGCGGCGAATAAAATTATCGCTAAAGTGTTACTGGAAAACGGCATCGTCTATCGTATTAAGTATATTAAGCATGAATATCCGTTTAACCCACGTTCGAAACAGCGCATTATTTATCGTGCGTTTCCAAGTTGGTTCTTCAATGTAACTGATTCGAAAACAATGCTAATTTCTGAAAATGAAAAAATTAATTGGTTCCCAGAATATTTGAAGCACGGTCGTTTCGAGAAAAATATCGAAGCGGCACCGGATTGGAATTTGTCACGTGATCGTTTCTTCGCGACGGCAATGCCAGTCTGGAAGGGCGACAAGGGAAGCGTGAAGGTAGTGGGTTCGTATGATGAACTCTATGAACTTTCTGGTGTGAGATTAGAAGATTACCACCGTCCTTGGGTAGATGAAATCGAATTTGAGATTGATGGCGAGCATTTTAGGCGCATTGATAAGGTGTTAGATTGTTGGTTCGAATCGGGTTCGATGCCATTTGCACAGTTGCATTATCCTTTTGAAAATCGAGAGAAATTTGAAAAAAATTATCCGGCAGATTTTATCGTGGAATACGTGGGTCAAGTGCGTGCGTGGTTCTATTATGTGCATGTGGTAAATACCGCGCTCTTTTCGGATATTGCCTACAAGAATGTGATTACTACCGGTACTTTGGCGGGTAACGATGGCCGTAAGATGTCGAAATCATTAGGAAATTACACCGATCCGAATCTCCTAATGGACCAATATTCGGCAGACTCTTTGCGTTTCTTGATGCTTTCTTCGCCAGTGCTAGCAGGAGAAGACTTTTCATTGATCGATAAAGATGTATCGGACGTGGCACGTAAGTTATCGATGATTTGGAATGTTTATGATTTCTTTACGATGTATGCAGAAGTCGATGGTTTTGATTCTGAACAAGCGATGGCGGTGAGTGAATTTGTGAATCCGCTAGATATCTGGTTGGTTTCAAGAGTACATCAGGTACGTAATCAAATTACGGAAGGTATGGAAGCTTATAACATTCCAGCGGCACTCTCTTCGGTGTTAGAATTTATTGATGATATGTCGAACTGGTTTGTGCGTAGGTCACGTAGGCGCTTCTGGAAGTCGGAAGACGACCAGGATAAGTTGGAAGCCTATTCGACGCTGTACTATGTGCTGATTTATCTCGCGAAAATTTTGGCACCATTTACGCCGTTTCTCGCTGAGGAGCTTTATCAAAAGATGACCGGTGCGGGCGTGGTGAATTCGGAAATTCCAGAATCAGTGCATCTTTTGGGTTGGCCAGAAGCTGGGGTGATCGATGAGGCGGTGCTTGCCCAGATGGCAAAGACGCGTGAGATTATTACGGCTGGTCTAGCAGAAAGAATGAAAAAGACTGAAACTGAAGCACAAATCAAGGTACGTCAGCCACTAGCGAAGCTAGTTTATGCTGGTGA
>CAUTXE010000018.1:0-12871 GCA_963542185.1 uncultured Candidatus Saccharibacteria bacterium
CGTCAAGTGATTAACCGGGCAGGTAGACCAGATGTGTTTTTTACGGAATTTACTAATGTTTCTTCTTTTGCTTCAGAAAAAGGTCGCGATAATGCACTTGAACGTCTCGATGTAGTGGAAACGGATTCGCCGATTATTGCGCAAATTTGGGGAAAAAATCCGGAGCAATTTGGTTTGCTGGCAAGTAAATTGGAGGGGCTAGGTTTTGATGGATTAGATATTAATATGGGCTGTCCAGATCGCCATGTCAATAAGGCGGGTGGCGGAGCGGCGATGATTCGTACGCCGGAATTAGCGCTTGAATGTATCCGCTCGGCGAAAGCAAATACTAATCTACCAGTTTCGGTGAAGACGCGTCTTGGCTTTACTTACGTCGATGAATTTCGTGAATGGTTGCCGAAAATTTTAGCAGAGGATGTGGCGAATTTGACGATTCATTTACGCACACGCAAGGAAATGTCAAAAGTGCCAGCACATTATGAGTTAATCCCAGAGATTTTAGCTATTCGTGATGAGGTCGCGCCACAAACTTTGATTACGATTAATGGTGATATTGCGGATATGGCGGACGTGGTCAAATTAAGTGAGGCATATCCGGGAGTGGATGGCTTTATGATTGGTCGTGGGGTATTCTTCAATCCATATTGTTTTACTGATCGTAAACCAGTGGGGTTGGGTGGAGAAGTTGAAATTCCGGAGGTTATGGAATTATTCCGTTTTCATCTAGATGTTTTTGATGCGAGATGTCGAGAGTTAGAAGAACGCGGCTCGAGGTATCCATTTGAGCCACTGAAGCGTATGTTTAAAGTCTACGTGAACTCTTTTGATGGAGCATCTGATCTGCGTGTAAAATTGATGGATTGTAAAAGTACTGCAGAAATTCGAGCGGTGCTGGATGAATTTTCTGCAAAATTGTAACAAAAAAGAGGGGGTTAATTCCCCTCTCTCTAGATTAGTTAGCCGCAATATGCCAAGTCAAATCTGTAGCATTAAACATCAGACGACATTGCTCCTTTCCGACTAAGACGTCGAAGACGTGAATCGCGGTATTGCCGACGAAACGGATGTGGGTGCGGAGTAATTCCGTCACCTCAGACTCTTCGTAGCCACGTCGCTTGAACGTCAGCGGCTGGCATGGAGTCATTTGATAGCCGAAAAGGGCCATCACTTCGACACGTTCTAGATTGTTAAGATTAGTTTGGTTTTGCATAAGTAACTCCTAAATTTAAATATAAGAGTCATTTATGTGAGCCTGATTTATTGGCTCCTGGCTAAAAGTATAAATGACGATACTTAAAGCTAAAACATTTTCTCATTGCCAGTGACCGAAGTATAGCAAGATATTTTAATTTTAGCACAAAAAGTATGTTTTAATGCAAAAGATAAGATTTTGTGTAGATGAAATTTTGCTCAAAATTTAGGCATAAAAATGGGGAATGCGAGGCGTAAAGATGGGAGATGAGAGGCATAAAAATGGAAGGCGGAAGCCTCCCGAAAAGCGTGAAAATTGCGGGTCAATAGTGACATTTACTGATATTTTGGGAGAAGAGTACTAGCGAGTAGTAGTTTTTCAGGGAGCTAGTATTCGATATCAGCAATTTTGGATTTTAATAACCGAGTTACAGGTGCTATGTATGATTAATCTATGATTAATCGTTGTAAAAGCCTTGGTCTCTAGCAGATTCTAGCATGACCTCAATTTCCGAATCCCGGGCTTTCTGGAAATAATCTGGATTGTTCTTGTAATCTTGAACAAATCTGCGCACATCTCCAGGTCTCCAAGAATCGTATCTTGTGCCATAAACATCGTTGGTAATAGTAACACTCATGTGAAATACCCCCTTTCACAAAAAAGCAATTTTCACGTACACTAACCTAAATCCTAGTTAGATTAGACGGTTTAATTCTACCATAAAAATATAAATATGTCAATGTTAAAAAATTGACAAGATTAGAAAAAGGTTGTAGAATATAAGAACTGATTAAGATTAATTAGTGTGACTTTTTGACAGTAGTTCTTTAAGAGGAGGTTTTCGTATGGAAAAAGATTGCGAAAATGAAGTTTATGTTGCTAATGGTGAAATTCGTGTACTAATCATTGCAAGAATACTTTCTTGTTTTGTGATTTTTGGATTATTGCTTGGTGTAATACCTATGCCTGTGTCGATAATTCTAGTGTCATTGATGTGGTTTGTAAATTTTAGTGTGGGTGGCTCGATTATTTTTGAGCGTAATTGCTTAGTTTGTCTACATGTCGATAAGCCACAGAAAATGATAACTATTTTTTCTGAAATGCTATTAAGCGCTTTTATTTGGGGATATTTTGCTTATTGGCTGAATTTTTGGCTATTGTTGGTTCTATCGTTACTTGCAATTTTAACAGTAGCTTGGACAAATTTAAATCATAATGTGAAATACGTGGATTTGTATGGTAGAGGAATTAATGTCGCCGTTGAACTTGCAAATGGAAGATTTATTAACTTGGCATTGGTGCCAATGTTTATAATTTTTGGTTCAGTTTTCGGCGTATCACTTAAACTGACTTACATAATAATTGTTGCCGTGATGCTCCACTATATTCATAATAGGATTTTAGTTAAGGCTACTAGGCCATAAAACGCAAAATCTCCTGGCGCTCCAGAAATGGGGTGCTATTTTTTTGAATTTTGATAAAATAGTTTTATTTTGTTCTCATTTTTTAAAAAAGCTTATGTTAAAATAAAAATAAAATCCGGAGAGAAAAAGATGGGCAGAAAGCATATCAAAAATCGGGTATATCAAAGAACAGAACGAAAAATTTTTAATGCTTTGGCAAGTATATCAAAAGATAAAAGTTTAGCTGAAGTTCAAATATGCGAGCTTGTGAGAGTGGCTAAGATTGCGGAGTCGACATTTTATGATCATTATCGTAATTTGGCAGATTTAATGAATAAGAATCGCGCCATCTTCTTGAAGCACTTAGAGGATGAAGTAAAAACAAATTTTCAATTAGAAATGAGCATGGAACAATTTTATGAAAAATTGTTCATTTTTTTATATAAAGAAAATCGTTTAGAACTGATGCAGATGGATTTTCATAAAATGATGAATTTGGCGCTGTTTCGAGTGGAATTTAAGATGTTAATTTACCGCTTTTGGAATCGTTACGAGCCAGAATTGATGGAGGCAATCTATGACCATTTTCTGGCGGATTTAGTGGCGGAATTATATCGTTGGCGACGTGAAAAATATCACAAAAATTTTATTGTGAAGCACGCGCGAAATTTGGTGTATTTGACGAAAAATGCCCCGAAGTTTTATGTGAACCTGGCCTAAGGTAGGGGCGTTAAATTTTAGTGAAAACTGTATTTTAGGAGTAGAATCTAAAGTACTAAAAACTGGAAGACTTTTTGGTGGTATTATTCGATGCTGGTAATTTCACCGTTTTTGAGATGAAGTAGGCGCTGGTTTTTAGAGCCTCGAAATTTTAGGGTGAGGTCACGCTGGGCAAGAATGAACGGTCCATCAATCAAAGCGTCGAGGGTTTTGAAAAACTCCCATTGATCGTTTTGCTTTGCCTTAATTTCTTCATAAGTGTAGCCAGAAAACGACCAGACGTTCCACCCAAGTTCTTCTTTGACAAATTTAGCAATTTCGATACAGGCTTCGGCTTGAAGCGATGGTTCCCCACCACAGAAAGTGAGGCCGGTTTGCCCCTTAAGGGAGCGGAGTTCTTGTTTGACATCTTCAATATCGACAAGAACCCCACCCTCTTCGTCCCAGGTTTCTTGATTTTGGCAACCCTCACAGTGGATAAAGCAACCTTGAGTCCAAATCACGGCACGTAACCCATAGCCATTAACGATACTATCATGTTCAATCGGGCCGGAAAGACGGATATGGATTTTATCAGAACCAGGGACGCGGGACGACATTTAGGCCTTTCCTAGAGATGACTTAGCGGTATGCTTGGCGTGTTCGCGGGCGGCCTTTTCGGCTTTGGTGTAGGTGCCAGAAACATTGTGTTTGACACGGTCATGTTCTTCAGCGCGTTTCGCATCATTCCAACGATCAAGAGAACCAACTAGATATCCAGTGATGCGACGGAGACGTTCAAAAGGAATCTCTCCTTCAAGACGACCACAAGATGGGCAGCGTTCGCCTGGAATAATTCCAGAAAAACCACAGACTGGGTCGCGATCGACTGGATGGTTAACTGAGCCGTAGCCAATACCGGAATCGTGCATCTTGCGAATAACAGCTTCGAAGGCTTCGATGTTTTGTGATGGGTCGCCGTCAAGTTCGACATAGGAAATATGTCCGGCTGGACAGAGTGCGTGATATGGTGCTTCGATTTCGATTTTTTCGAAGGCTGAGATTGGGAAATAAACTGGAACATGGAAGGAATTGGTGTAATAATCGCGATCATTTACGCCCTCAATGAGGCCAAATTCCTTGCGGTCCATTTTAGTAAAGCGTCCGGCGAGACCTTCGGCTGGGGTACCAAAGAGTGTGAAATTGAGGTGATATTTTTGGCTATAATCATCACATCGCTTGGTCATGTGCTCGATAATTTCGAGACCTTTCTTTCTAGCTTCTTCGTCTTCACCATGATGCTTGCCGAGCATAGCCTTGAGAGTTTCGGCAACGCCGATAAAGCCAATAGAAAGTGAGCCGTGCTTGATTACATCACGTAGAGTATCATCTGGGCCGAGCTTTTCGCTACCAAACCAGTTCCCCTCTCCCATGAGGAATGGGAAGTTGCGAACGTGTTGATTAGCTTGAAATTCAAAGCGCTCGAGTAGTTGATCGGCAACTAAATCCATTAATTCGTCGAGTTCTTTATAGAAGCCTTTCCAGTCTGCTGTTTTACGTTCTTTGAGTGCGATGCCATGTTTAATGCCAAGGCGGACTAGGTTAATAGTGGTAAAAGATAGATTACCACGACTGGTTGCGATTCCATCGGATTCTGGGAAGATAGAAGAGAAAACGCGAGTACGACAACCCATGGTAGCAATCTCAGTATTATAGTCGCCTTTCTTGTAGTACTTGATATTGAATGGAGCATCGATGAAGGTGAAATTCGGGAAGAGACGCTTGGAGGAGACTTCCATACTGCGCTTGAAGAGGTCGTAGTTTGGATCTTCTGGATTGTAATTGACGCCCTCTTTTACCTTAAAAACTGAGATTGGGAAGATTGGTGTCTCGCCGCGACCAAGACCTCGTTCAGTAGCTTCGAGAAGCATCTTAGAAACGAGACGACCTGATTCGGTGGTATCGGTGCCAAAATTAATAGAGGTGAATGGAACTTGGGCGCCAGCACGGGAGTGCATGGTGTTTAGATTGTGAATGAAGCCCTCCATGGCTTGGAAGGTCTGGTTTTCAGTATCCTTTTTCGCTTCATCAATGACAATGGCTGGAATCTTGAGAGATTTTAGAGTTTCTTCGTCATCGTATTTAATATCTTCTGGAATGGTTATATCAACTTTTTTACCGGAGAACTCGTTATATTTTTTAAGATTAGCGCGGAGGGTTTTCTTAAAAGTTTTGTCGACACCGGGAGCCATAGCGTAATCGAAATTTGGAATAGCCTGGCCGCCGTGTTGCTCATTCTGATTAGCCTGAAGGATGATGGCAGCGAGTGCAGCATAGGAGCCAATGGAGTTAGGCGTGCGAAGATGGCCATGACCAGTATTAAAACCGCCATTAGCGAAGAGCTTTAATGGATCAGTTTGGCAACAAGTTAATGTACCGGTGGCATAGAAATCTAAGTCATGAATATGGATATCGCCACGGTCATGAGCGGCACCAAAACGTGGTTCCATGAGAACGGATTTGGCGAAAAACTTAGCACCTTCGGCACCAAATTGAAGCATTTTACCCATAGCGGAGTTACCGTCGACGTTCGCATTACTACGCTTAATGTCTGAATTTTGTTTGGCATCAAGTACGGCAATGGTGCGATAGGCATCCATGAGGCTGGTTTGAGCCATGCGGCGAACCGTGCGCTCATTGCGGTAAGAAATATAAGCTTTGGCGGTTTTCTTATAACTTGATTCCATGAGAACTTTTTCAACAATATCTTGAATTTGTTCGACGGATGGGGTTTTCTTTTGGTCAAGTTTTTCAAATTCTGAAACAACTTTTTCAGCTAGGCGCTTGGCGCGTTCTTCTTTGAATTCTTCAGTGGCAGCACCAGCTTTTTTGATGGCATTGGTGATTTTTTCGATATCAAATGGGACAACTTTTCCATCTCGCTTGACAACTTTTTTGAGCATAAAAAATAAATCTCCTTATTCTAACAATCTTCTCTTTTAGTTATTTTTGTTTGCTTTTTACGCTATATATGTTTTGGCAATTACGCTATATATAGTGTCTATGCTTATTCTATAACGCTATATGTAGCGTGTCAACATAAAATTCATTGTATTATTTAGACATTTTATGTTATAGATGTATAATATTCAGAGATGAGAAAAAAGTTGAATAATAATAAAGTTATTATGCCGGAAAAGTGCTGGGTGGGTGATTCGCAGAAAATCTGTTACAGGACTCGTGAAGAAGCCGAGGTGGCCGCTATGGTGGCGGCGCATGATTACCACGCGCCGGCCCTTTCAGTGTATCGTTGTGAATATGGCGACCACTATCACTTGTCTTCTCGGTAATTCTTGACAGAAATTTAAGGTGCTGTATTTTAACACATCTACTTAGAATACAGTCTTCTCTTAAGATATCTAGGCATGCCAGAGTCAGGTACGGCTGGAATAAGTTTTTTAGTATCCTTATCTTGGGTAGTTATTGAATCTGGCTGTTTCTGGTGATTAGATTTTTCTTTTGATTCTATGCTCGAATGAGATGAATGATCTTCTTGGTGATTTTTTGTGTTAGGGGCATCGGAGTTATTGTTATGGTTTTCATTATTTTTCTCGGAATTAGAATGCTTATCTGGTTTAGATTTATTATCGGTTTTTTGCTTATCGGGCTTTCCGCTCTCTGGATCCTTTTTATCTTCGGACTTTTTATTAAAAATGCCACGGAGTCGGTCTGTAAGATTTTCAGTTTGTTCTGAAAAGGCATTATGTTTTAGAACATCTAATTCTCGAAGTAGGTCGCCAAAATGATTGTCTTCAGGCTCCTCTGGTGGTTTCGGTGGCTCTGAAGGGTCGGGATTGGTGGAGTTATTCGGATTACTTGGATTGCTCGAATCGTTTGTTTTATCGGAGTCGCCTGAATTGCTTGGATTATCTGAACCTTCCGAATCGTCGGCTTTATCTGGTTCGCTATCCTTGATTGGGATGTTTTGCTCTTCGGTTTTATAAATCCTAGCGTCATCGCCGATATGATGGATTAAAATATGATGAGCTTTGGTTGGATTGAGTTTGTCTAAATTTAGGTTGTCGCTGGAAGTGAACCCTTGAGCCACACCGTCAATAACCAGTAGCTTCTGTTTGGTTTCATGGTGATAATTTGGGTCAGAAATTTTAGTCGGAAGTGGGGTGATTTCAGCACGCCATTTACGGCCTTTAAATTCAAGCTCGACGATTTTTGGCCTTAAATCTTCGAATTCGACAAATTTAGTTGCATAATGCTCAGGATCTTGTTGCAGGCGAAGTGGTCGATCGGTGTAGGTGTTGGTGATACTGAAATTATTTCCGTCGAAGGTTACAGTATAGGTTGGAATATCGCCATTTTGAGCACGAGTCTTTGGTTTATTCTCCACTAGTTCTAATTTTTCATCGATGAATTTTTCACTGGCAGCGTTACTAAAATAGTGACCATGCATATCAAGGGCGAAATTATAAACTGAACTGGTGTATTCTGGTCTGCCGCCATCGCCATTGATAATAAACGGTGTAAGATGTTTAGCCTCTAAAAGATATTTAAGTTTTTGTATATATTCTCCACTAGCGTAATCGAAATAGATTTCGGCTGGAGTAGAGAGAATGAAACCTTTAGTGGTGTCGTGTTGAAGTTTTTGTTCGGACGAAATTTGATAGATTGCTTGGTAGAGGTCAATGATCGATGCGTTTTTTACGGAGGTATTAGACTCGTCGTAATATTGTTTTAGTTGCTGCTCTAACTGAAGTAGATTGTCGGTGTTGGTATTAAAATCTGTAATTTTTTGATATTTGGCAAAACCATGATGGTCGGTAGTGAAATCTACTTTATAGATATGAAAAAGTGCATGCCTATGTTTTCTGGCTTCGATATTGCTAATTAGTTTTTTGTATTGCAAAGACAAGGCGGCTGGATTGGCTTTATTAAAATTAATGGCGACAATATATTCATGATCGATACTATTGATTTTTGGATGAGCCAGACGATCCTGGAGTTGCTTAATAAAATATGGTGAATAACCAACATTTAGAGTGCCAGGTTTTGCGAGTTTTTTGGTACCGTGCAGAATTTGACCAACTATATGTGCAGATTCGGCGTAAGCATCGCGGTCTGCATAGGCGAGATGCCCTGAAATAAGGTTTTGATGGATAAGCTGGAATTTTCCGAGATTGATTTCGGAAAATCCTAGTGGATCAAAGAAGCTGCCGCACATAAAATCACCGGAATTGCACCAAGTGCCAATTTTTCCGGAGAATTTGGTGTTTGGCAGATAAGGTTTTTGCGCTCCCAGGATGCCATGCTCTACGTTACAATCGGGGACATTAATGCGATAATCGGAATGTATGCCATGATAACATGGTTTGTCCTTACCCTCTCCTTCTGGAAGATGTAATTTAGGATCGCCGAAAGTTGAGAGGTAGATAATTTTTTCAGGATCAAGTGTGCGAATGGCATGACTCATCACGATAGCGCCTTGAGAATAGCCACCGAGAATAAATTTAGTATTCGGGCAACGATGGGTGATCTCTTGATATAATGTCTGCATTTCTTTGATGCCAGTGGTAACACTATTATTAAAATAGTCATTTTTGCCAGCATGTATATAAGTATCGGCAATAGCTCCGAGATTCTCCACACTCACGGCTGGGTATTGATATTTGTATTGATTTGATTCCCCGAGGTCATAAAAATCGTAGGATTTATTTGCTGATTGCAAAACCCCGATGAGATTATCTTTAAATTTTTGATAGTTAATATTGGTTTTGGCTTTTTCTCCTGAACCTCGAGCAAAGACGGCTTGAATATCTTTACATTCAACGGCTTTCGAATTGACAGAGGCTAGTGGCGTTAGACCAGTAATGCATATAGCTAAAGCACTGGAAAAATAGAGAAAGCGCGGAGTTTTCTGTGGTATTTTCGGTTTGGATTTAGGTTTTTTACAAACAACAAAATGAGACTGTCTGGATGAGGACATAATTTCCTTTCTATTTTGTATTTTCGGTAAAAGTTCTAATTTGATTATTGGCTGAAATACAAAATAAAACAAGTGAAAATGAGTAAAAATGATGGAAAAATGAACTTTCTTCTCTGTTATTTTAAGAAAAAATTAGTTAAGCATAAGCAAGTTATGGAGACGAAATAGTGAAAAATAAAAAGGAGCCATCGTGGCTCTAAGAAGTGAATATTGTTATTTTAGGTTAATCTTTAAGCTTTGGTAAGATTAGCTCAGCGATTTTTTCTGGAGTCTCGTAATTAATGAGATGGCCGGCCTGGGGTATAAAATCTACCTCAGCGTGGAATTTTTTGGCAATTTCTTTTACCTTACGAGATGGATTCATGCGGTCTTTTTTACCAGCTATGAAGTAAGCTTGTTTTTCGAAATTAAAATCAGAAATGGAGTAAGACATAGAAAAAACAGCGGCGCGCATTTCATCTCGAATGGAAGTAAATTTACGAGCACACGCGTAGGTGAGATCAAGGATTTGGTGTTTCTTATTACGATGAGCGCCCGCAATGAGAAATTCTGTGCAGACATAGCTGACGAATTTATTAGGCACCAAGGCAATTAATGGAATTAGGGGCAAAATAAATTTTGGAGGATGTGTAGCGATAGGGCTAAGGAAGAAAATCTTATTATGAATGAGGTGACTATATTTTTCGGCAGTGGCGGCGGCGAGGATAGATCCCATAGAGTGACCAATTAGAATCGGATGATCGAGATGTTTATCAAGAATATAATTGGCAATAAAATCTGCATAACCGTCTCTGGTGAAGTCGGTTAATTTTGGCAGAGTCTCATCTTGTGTATTAAAAGCTGGTGGAATGTCGGGGCTAAAAACCTGGTACCCCTCAGCTTCGAGTAGCTTTTGAAATTCAGCTAAACCTAAATGATTGCCACGAAAACCATGGACGAGTAGGATGGGTGGTTTTTGGTCGGATTTTTTCATTAATTAAACAGCTTTAATTTTTTCGAGCGCGTTCAAAATCCCTTCACGATCAAAACCAAGAACTTGAATCGGATTTTTGTCGGATTCATCAGTAATGATGGTAATTGGAACCGCAGAAATGCCTGGAAAATTACTAGCATCAAGTTCAATGTATTCAAGATTTTTTTGCTCTAACCAATCGATAAGAGCGTGGCAATAGCCGCAAGTAGGACTCGTAATGACTTTAATCATAACATCCTTTCGTTGTTAATTATTATATTATTCTAAAACATTTTAGGAAAAATCACAAGGATTAAACTAGAGTGACTTAGCTTTATCAAGTTGAGGGTCTTTGTCTTCGGTGATATCTTGGATGGTGCGATCAATTTCTACGTCTGGCTTGATGCCGGTCTTATTGATTGAGGAGCCATTCGGTGTATACCAGTGAGCGGTAGTGACCTTGAGTTTACCTCCATCACTGAGGTTGAGCATAGTTTGCATGACGCCTTTACCAAAGGAGGTCATACCGACAATAGTGGCTTTTTGATAATCTTTGAGGGCGCCTGCAACGATTTCAGAGGCGGAAGCAGTAGATCGATTA
This sequence comes from uncultured Candidatus Saccharibacteria bacterium, assembly GCA_963542185.1. Lineage (GTDB taxonomy): Bacteria > Patescibacteriota > Saccharimonadia > Saccharimonadales > Saccharimonadaceae > Nanosyncoccus. The sequence continues at coordinate 10,846 of CAUTXE010000018.1, forward strand.
ATCAGAACGATGGTTTTGGTGTCCTTAAAGATAGGATTTTTGCCACGAGGGATGTAGTCGGTTTTGTCGTCGTTGTGGATGGATTTTTCAATCATATATTTATCGCCGCCGTTAAGCCAAAGTGAAAGCATTTCGCCGGCGGCTGAGACATAGCCACCGCCATTATTGCGAAGGTCAAGGATAACTTTATCAACCTGCTTGGCTTTAGCTTGCTCAGCGAGCTTACGCACAAGAGAGCCGGTGTCTTCGGCGAAGCGATAAACAGAGATAATGGCGGTTTTGTCACTATAGGAAATGTCGGCGGAGACGTTGTTAATTTTTTCGCGAGTCATTTCGAAAGTTAGAGTGTCTGCACCACGAAGTATTTCGACTTTAACCTTATTTCCGGATTTACCGCGAAGTTTTTTGGCGACGTCTTCGGTAGTTTTACCATCTACGTTTTCATCATCAATTTTCATAATACGATCACCTGGCTTAATCCCGGCTTTACGCGCTGGATTATCTGGGAGGGTGCGGACCACCACAGTGTGATTATTGCGAAAAGTAAGTTCCATACCAACGCCGGCTTCATTAATTTCGCCATTGAGGTCAGATAAGAATTCGTTCCCTTCCTTGGCGGTAAGATAAGTAGTGTAGGGATCATCAAGTGCAGCGGCAATACCACGCTTAGCGCCAGTGAGGGCATTTTCTTCGGTAACTTCACCATCGTAGAAGGATTTTAACTCGGTGTAGATTTCGTTAAGAGAATCCCAATTGGCCTGTTCGCTTTTACGAAAACCAATATAAGGAGAAAAATTTGTAAGAATAAATTGCCAATTAGAGCCAACAAAAAAACCTGCAACGAGGAAAATAAATGAAGTGATAATTGAAGTACTAAGATTGATTTTTCGTGGTTTCCACTCTGTTTTCATTACTTAATTATAGCATAATCGATAAGACTGGGTGGCGGTTTTTAGGTCAAAAAAATACCGCTGGCTTGCGGTATTTTTGAAGGTAATGATCTAGTCGAAATGGATGTAGCTGGTGAATTGATTTGGACTTACTTTGGTACGTACGCCGAAATCTCCCCATTGACCAGATTTAGATGAGTATGGATTGTTGTATTCAGAGACTGTAATGGTACCGTCAGCATTAACCGATTCAACCCAGGCTACGTGACCGAATTGACCGCTAGTAGTTTGAGCGATAGTGTGAGCAGCAGGTACACGGTCGACACGATAGCCACGGGCACGAGCGGCGGCGGCCCAGCTATAGGCGTTACCCCAACCGGTGATGCGAATATTGCGGCCATAGTATTCGACGGCTTTATAAGCAGCGTAACTAGTACATTGACAGATATAGTAAGAGTCTAGAACGCCAGCGATATTGTCGCGAGGGCAGGAGTATCCGTAATTGCCGACAAATGCGCCGTAACTGTTAAAACCATCGGCTTTGGTACCGAATCCAGCGCTAGTAGAGGCGCGAGAAAGATATTCCTGGTATTCTTTATTGATTAACTTAATTTTCTCTTCCCTTGAGGCAGCAGCTTCGGCAGCGAAGGAGGCGGCATTATCCTTATACTTCAAAATAAGTTCTTGTTGCTCAGCTTTTTTATCTTCAATAGCTTTGCGCTGAATTTGTTGGTCTAAAATAATGCGATCGATTTCAGTCTTTTGCTTTTCGAGATCATCTTTCATGGTCTTTACATTTTGAGCAGAGGAATTCACCTGGTCTTTAGCGGTGTCGATGCGAGATTTCTTTTCGGCAAAATCTGAAAGTGAACTACTGCTAGCTAGTACCATAATGGCGTCGGTTTCACCTTCAAGGTGAATATTAACTAACATATTCGCAAGAGCTGCACGTTGAAGTTTGAGTTTTTTAGTGGTATCTTCAATTTTGATTTTGAGGTCGCTAGCTTCGGCTTCGTTCGCTTTAATGCGTGCTTCGTAGACAATAATTTCCTGTTGCATACGTTCGACTTCACCTTCGAGGGTAACAGCGGCTTTGGCGGCTTGGTTGGCTTTTTCGGCGGCTTCGACTTCAGCTT
>CAUTXE010000019.1:0-12809 GCA_963542185.1 uncultured Candidatus Saccharibacteria bacterium
GGTCTTCTCAGTGGAAGCAAAATTTAAGTGGAAACTTAGGTTTTTTGTATCAGCACCTTCGGCTTGATAGATAGAAGTGGCGGTGAGGTGGAAGATGAGAGATGGTTGAATCTTCAAAACTTCAAAGATAGCATTTTCAACCAAGGCGAAAGGTTTTTCTTCTGAAATCTTGATCGTAAGGTCACGATTAACGGCTGGGAAGCGACTAAATTCCTTGATGCGCTTATCGGTGGCTTTTTGACCAAGCAAGGCTTCGAGGTCTAATTCCAAACTAGAAACTTCCTTCAGCTTTAGAGCGGTTTTGACGGAATTTTTCAATTCACCGAGGCAACCAATTTGAGTGCCAGAAAGCAAGATTTTAGCGGCGCGCTTTGGTTCAAAATAGCCCGAATCTTCACCATCAGAGAAGGCTTGGATTTCAAAATTTAGTCCGAGTTTGTCGGCGAGATTTTCTAAGATTTGCTTAGAATAATAATAGTCCGCGGTGGAAACTACCGCCAGATGATGTCGCATCTTCGGGGTTTGGTCAGAATTTAAGCCAAGAGATTTTCTAGCAACTTGGTTCATTTCATAAAGGGAAAAATCGGCAAAGCCAGCTTTTTGATTTTCACGAACTTTTTCAAGCAAGCTCGGGGTGATAGAGGTACGAAAGAGCTGCAACTCAGGTGAAATAGAATTGGTAATTTCATAAGCATCCTCAATATTTTCACCGACACGTTCAAGTAGCTTCTTAGAAACAAAACTATAAGTCAAAACTTCATTCAGGCCAAGCTCGAGTGAAAGGAGATCTCTTAAAGTAGTTTTTAGTTCAAACATCACATTCTTTTCGGCGCCAATAAATGGACGGACTGGTAAACTGAGTGGTAAATTATCAAAACCGAGCAGACGACCGACTTCTTCGATGATGTCTTCCTTAATATGAATATCAGTACGCCAAAGTGGAGCGGTAACGAGGAGTTTTTCAGAGTCGGAAACCACCTTGAAGCCGACATTTTCAAGAGTCTGAACCATCAAAGCTTCATCGTAGTGTGAGCCGAGAAGTTGATTAATCTCAGAAATTTTTACCGCAACCTGAATTTCAGATAAACCTTGTTTAAGTGAGTCAGCAAAACCTAATTTTGCGTCCAATTTCACACCAAGTTTAGCTAAACAATCTTTGATAGCAGGAATAGTATTGACGGCTGGCTGGCCCTTGGTAAAGCGGGTGATTGCTTCCGAAAAAATACCGTGAGCCATCTGAGTCTTACGTAAATTATAGAGGCTAAAAGTAGCAGATTCGAGCAAGATGTGGGTGGTCGAGGCGTCAATTTTGGTCGATTCCCCACCCATGGCGCCAGCTAGAGCCACTGGAATATCATTCGAAGTAATTACGATGTCGTTAGAATTTAACTCAATAGTTTTACCGTCAAGTAAAGTCAACTTTTCACCAGAACGCGCAGCACGCACGATGATTTTCGCGTAGTCTAGGCCGCCAATTTTGACAAATTTATCATAATCGAAAGCATGAAGCGGCTGGCCAAGTTCTAACATCGTAAGATTCGTGGCATCGACGATGGGGCTGACGGAATTAATGCCAGATTTAGCGAGTAAAACTGAGTCTTTCGTCATAGGATAGAGATTGGAAAATTCCGGAGAAACGGGGTTCGCTAGATTTAAATCAGAGACATTAACCAAACAAGCCGAGTAGCGTGGACAAAGTTTTTCATTGGCAATTTCAATCAATATTTCGTCGCTAGCTTTATCTATGGCTTGGTCGAAACTCACTGGTTCAGAGAATTTTTGACCAAGAATACCAGAAACCTCACGGGCAAAACCAATCAAACCAAAAGTATCTGGGCGATGCGTGAGGGATTTATTTTCGATATCTAAAATCTTATCATTTAAATCAAAAACATCCGCCAGAGCCTGCCCTGGGCGACCAAGTTCCGCATCAACCTCTGCGATGTACTTATGATCAGAAGAAAGTCCGAGTTCATCTGGTCCAGCCAACATACCAAAACTTTCATAACCACGAAGCTTGCGTGAACCAAGCACAAAATTCTCACTGCCAAAAGTATCTGGCACAATACTACCTGGAGTGAGCCAGACGGCGATAATACCAGCACGAACATTTGGCGCGCCGCAAACAATTTGCACGAGACCGGAATCAAGGGTAGAAAACTTTTGATTGAGTTCTGGACCGGCATCGATTTGACAGAGATGTAGATGGGTATCTGGAATATCTTCACAGGTTACCACTTTAGCAAGATAGGCACCGCGATATTTTTCAGCTGTGTCCATCACGCCTTCGACTTCGACGAGACGTGAGCCGATTAATTGCACTAGCTCTTCGTCAGAAACCGAGACGGATCCGACATATTGTTTGATTTTATTAAGTGAGATAAGCATTAAAATTCCTCCAAAAATTCAAGTTTGGCTGATTCAAAGAAACGAATATCGTTGAGGTGATATTTCATAATGACCAGACGATCAATACCGCCACCCCAAGCAAACCCGTGATAAACTTCTGGGTCAATACCAGCGGATTTTAAGACATTCGGATGGATCATACCACAGCCCATGAGTTCCAACCATCCATCACCTTTGCCACCAAGAGAAGCTGGTTTTTCGACAAGTAGCTCTAGGGATGGCTCAGTGAATGGAAAGAAGCCAGGTTGAGTTTTAATACGCAATTTTTCACCATAATAGGTTTCAAAGAAGTTTTTTAAGACGCCGAGCATTTCGGACATATTGGCGGTTTTGGAAACAAAGACACCCTCACATTGATAAAAGGTATGCTCGTGAGTAGCATCAACATCTTCATTACGGAAGACGCGACCTGGAATCACCACAGCAATCTGGCCGTCTTTTTCAAGATTATCTAATCTTGAAGTGAGCGCACAATATTGCATGGTAGAGGTGTGAGCAGGTGGAATAAAACCTTCCTTAGTGCGGAAAGTATCATAACCATCACGAGCCGGATGACCTTCTGGGAAGTTCAAAGATTCAAACATATGAAATTCATCGTCAAGCTGAGTGGACTCCATGACTTCGAAACCCATACGGGAATAAATATCAATCACGCGATCAAGTTCAATCATCAAAGGATGGCGGCTGCCACGGTGAAAAGTAATTTTCGATTGATTGACGTCGAATGGGGCGGTAAGATCAATCGCTTTTACGACAGTATTTTGCTTGGCGGCTTCGAGAGCCTTAATTTGTTCGATAACGGCCTGCTTTTTTTGATTCAAAGCTTGACCAAAAGCCTTACGCTCTTCGGGAGCCAAGGTCTTCATTTTTGCGTATTCTTCGCCGAGAGATTTAAGTTCGGCTTTTAGCTGTTCCAATTCCATAACTCCTTCTATTATACTCTGTTTTCAGGTGAAGTTGAAGACGAATTGGGAATAAAAAATCGCGCCAATTCGACGCGATCAATGCAGAGTTTTAGAAGAATTTAATGAAGATTAAAGAAATCACTGCGAGGATGATTAATACCGGCCAAAACCAACCAAATTTACTAGTAGTTTTGAGGTCTTTAGCATAATCAGAATCTTCCACCAAGTCAGGATCGCTCATTTTAGCTTGCATCCTGGCACGATTTCGAAGGTCCGCGGTAATTCTTTGAGTGAGATCTGCATTTTTGTCTTGATCTTTTTGTACAATTACGCCCATCTTTTCCTTTCGATATACATTACCATAGTTTATCATATTATGATATAATTTTTTTAATATTATTAAGGAGGTAAAATGGCAAAAAAGACTAAAAAGTCTGCACACAAGCCAAAAACGACTGTGAATACACCAGAGGTAACCGAAATTAAAGAAGAGGTTATCGAGGTCGTCGAAAAAGTTGTCGACGATAGCAAAAAAGCGACTGAGAAGGCTGAAAAGAAAATGACAAAAGAAGTCCTCAAAGTAGAAAAGAAAATTAAAGAAAGCAAGAATCCATTCAAGGGTTTCTTCGCTCGCAAGTATCCTGAAGGCGAGAATATTTTAACGATTTTCGAAACTCCACGTATTTGGGGTGCAGTAATCGGTGAAGTAATCGGAACCATGTTCCTTTCAATGCTTCTACTCACTCTTGGAATCCAACAACCACTTTATATCTTGTTCGGTTTCCTCGCGATCACCTTGGCAGTTTTTGCCTATTCAGGTGCGCATCTTAACCCAGCCACCACAATCGGCATGATGGCCACTCGTCGCGTATCTGCAATTCGTGGCGTACTTTACATCGTAGCTCAGGTGGTCGGTGCATGGCTTGGTTTATTAATCATCGGTGGTCTTCGCACGGCTAGCGGCGCCAGCGCTGAACTTCCAGCTCTGACCGCAGCAACCGGCAGTGACTTCTGGAAATACATGTTGATCGAATTCGTCGGTGTCTTCACCGTAGCATTCTTCTTCAACCGTGCTCAAGAATACAACCACAAGAAAAGCGCTTTCACCTACGCAGCAATCATCGCTGGTGGCGTAACTCTTGCAGTGCTCTTCTGCTTGATTCTTTCTGACAGCTTCTTCAAGCTTCGTAATAACTTCATCTTGAACCCAGCTATCGCTATCATGTATCAAATTTTCCCAACTTCTGCTGAGAAATTTGACGCTTTGATGGGCACCGTAGCTCTCGAATCTTTGGTTCACATTATCACCCCACTTGTAGCAGGTATCCTTGCCTTCTTCGTGGCAGATGTGGCTAAGGCTCTTTCTGATGACTGCGAATGTGATTGCTGTGAAGAAAAACATCATCACCACCACGATAAATAATCACTGGTAAATAGCAAACAAAAAAATAAGACTCCTGCTGGGGGTCTTATTTTTATAGATAAATTTCGGATAGGATTTTTAGCTTTATATTATATATCAAAAAACAGCCCGTAACGGGGCTATTTTTCTAGCGTTCCTTTGGAAAGAGTGGAGTAGCTGGTGGGGTAATTTCGGAGGCTGTAAAGATTTGCTCAACTGTAGTGGTGACTGGTAAAAACGGTTTAAGCAGATGGTTGACTAAGAGAAGTTCATTCACGAGATTGACTAAAATCTGCTTAGCGGCTTCTGGATCAGTTTTAGCCACAGTCCATGGCTTCTGATCTTCGATATGTTTATTAATTAATTGAACCTGACCCCAAGCATAATCAATGGCAGCGGAGAAATTAAAACCATCCATCAATTCACGATATTCTGGCGTGAATTCAATGACCGGCGCATCTGTGAGGCTGACCTGATTCTTTTTACAAAGAGTGGCTAGACGCTGAACGAGGTTGCCATAATCATTGGCTAATTCATTATTATAGGCATTTTCAAATTTTTCCCAAGAGAAATCTGAATCCAGGAAAGTATCGATATGGCGAGAGAAGAAATAACGGAAAGCATCGACGCCGTGTTTATCCAGTACCTCAATCGGATCCACAACGTTACCGATACTCTTACTCATTTTTTGACCATTCGCCAAGATAAAACCATGTGAAAGGAGAGTCTTCGGAAGAGGAAGGCCGAGGCCAAGTAAAATGGCTGACCATAAAATAGCATGAAAACGCAGGATGTCTTTACCGACAATACTAACCGTGGCTGGCCAATACTCAGAAATATCCTGGTCTGGATAACCGAGGACGGTAATGTAATTCGTGAGCGCATCCATCCAAACATACATCACCTGTTCTTCATCCCCTGGTACCGGAATACCCCAGGAGAGATGTGATTTTGGACGTGAAATCGAAACATCTGGCGCATCAGCTAGAAGTTTCAGAATTTCATTCTTACGAAATTCTGGTAAAATCTGCATTTCACCGCTTTCGATTTTGGCACGAATCTCATCCTTAAAATCACTAATACGGAAGTAATAGTTTGACTCAGAAAGGCGATTATATGGCGTTTGGTGATCTGGGCAAATACCTTGATTTTCGGTGTATTCTTTTTCGGTGACGAAACTTTCGCAGCCCTCACAATACCAACCATCATAACTAGCCGTATAAATATGATCTTTGAGCTTTCGCCAAATTTCCTGCACGCGCTGCATGTGCTCCGGATCAGAAGTACGGATGTAATCTGTATATTTCACATCAAAACGAGCGATGAATTCTTGGAATTTTTTAGCATTATCGTCAACATATTTTTGGGTGTCGATACCAAGAGATTTAGCTTTTTTCTCAATTTTATTACCATGCTCATCAGTACCAGCCTGAAAGCGCACTGAGTTACCCAAAAGCTCCTGATAGCGTTTATAAATATCAGCAAGTAAATAATCTTCGGCGTGCCCGATATGTGGCAAACCATTAACGTATGGTATGGCTGTGGTAATATAGATATTTTTCATAATTTCCTAATAATTATAGCAAAAATCAAGTATTTCCTCAATTCAAAAAAAGAGGCCGGGGAGCCTCTTTTGAATCTTCTATTCGGTAATACTACAAGAGAAGCCCTGGAGATTTTGCGTAGTGAGAACATTATTGATTGAAAGGTCAAGTTTACCATCAGCGTCAGCGGTAGCAAAACTTTGATTTTTAAAATCATCAGTCTTCTGATAGGCTTCGAGGTCTTCCGATTTTACAGTGACCGAAAGAGAGACGATTTTACCATCTAGGCCAGAGGTGATAGTCTTGTGATTTTCGGTTTTTTCGGTACGACCATTATTTTCGGTGAGTTGATTTTCAGAATCAATGGCTTGCTTGGCAGTTTTAGCAGCCTCAGTGGAGCTAAATTCATAGACCGTACGAATTTCAATACTGGATAAGGAATCGTGACTGTAAGTAAAAATCTTTGCGACTTCGCCAGAAGCAGCATTATATTTAGTACGATTCTCTTCGGAGACTTTGGTAGCACATTCGAGAATTTGATTTTCATTAGCAACAACGGTATTTTGATTATTGGCGCGAGAAGATTTTTTCGGTTGATTACTCAAGGCATTAATCAAGAAGATGGCGCCAAAAATGACAAAAATACCGGCAATGGCAATAATGGCGATGATTTTTGGATCGAGCTTAAGCGGCTTCTTCTCAGGATTTTGCGCCTTAGTGGCTTCTTCGTTTTTCTCTTTTTCGTAATCATGATAAGAAACTGCACTACCAATAGAACCCGGGACTGGTTCGGCGGCCTTCAAAGGATTTTTCTCTTGATCTTCAAGGAATTTTTCGTGTTCAGTTTTTTCGGCATCTTCTGTTTGATCTTCTTTAGTAAAATCGACATCATCTGGAGCTGAATCCTTGGTAGATTCAGCAGCTTTAACCGCCTCGGTATTTTCCGTACCATCCAAATTCATCAGAGGGGAAAGCGGAGTATGACTTGGGGTAGTAAGATTATCAGAATCTTTTGCGGCAGCCGAAGTAGTGGCAGTTTGATTCATAGAAGAAGCAAAATCAGCAGAGGGGGCGATAGTGACAGGTTGGTTAGAATCAGCAGGACTGGCGTCTAAATTACTTAGGTCAATCGCAGAGGATACCTCAGAAGCTTGATTCGAAGAATTGGCATTTTCGGTATGATTTTCCGTAGTGTAATTATTCAATTCTTCCATTAAATTGGCAAAGTCTTCGGTGTTGTCCGCTTGATTCATGAAACATCCTTTTTATGTGATAACTCTTAAGTTTATTTTAACACAAAATAGCGTAAACTTTATCAGTAAATCGCAATATGCTATAATAACTAGGTGAGTAGTGCTTTCAAAATAGCCAAGACTTATAAGACGCTATATATTTTTAGCGCTTTTTTGCTAGTTTTATCTGGTCTAATCTTTGGATTCTCGAGAGTTCGTTCGGCTTTTGCCGAGACTAAAGATCCAGATGCTGGAGAAATTTCGGACATGCATTATGTGACATTTTTTGCCGACAATAAAACCTTGACGATTAAAACTAATGCTAATACCGTCGAAGAGGCTTTGAAGCGCTCAAATATTGCCGTAGAAAATTATGATAAAGTGGAGCCTGCCCGTACGGAACGGATTAATTCTGATAATTATCGCATCAATATTTACCGTGCTAAACCTGTCACCTTGAGTGATGGACAGAAGACGGTATTTTTAATGACTGCGACTACCGATGAAAAAGCCCTTTTCAAGGAAGCGGGTTTCAGTGTTTATGATGGTGACGTAGTGAAAAAGGTGGCCGATCACGACATTTTGGAAGCTGGACTATCGACAAAATATCGCCTAACCCATACAGGTGGCCATGAAGTAACCGTGGAAGAAGAAATTCCTTATGAAGAAAAAACGGAAAACGACGCAAGTATGGCGACGGGCCAAACTAAGCTTGAAACCATGGGTGAGGTGGGTCGTAAACAGTCTATCTATAAAATTAATATGGTGAATAACGTGGAAGTTTCGCGTGAGCTAGTCTCGACTAATATTATTAAGCAACCAGTGGCTAGGGTGACCAAGGTGGGTAGTAAAAAATCAATTCCACCAGATTGGGAAACCTGTGCAAACTACGCCAGAAGTGCGGGCGTTTCAGAAAATGACCTTTACGTGGCTTTGACTTTAATTATGCGCGAATCAGGTTGTCGTTATGATGCATCGAATGCCGGATCAGGCGCTTATGGTATTCCACAGGCACTTCCAGGCTCGAAGATGGCTTCAGCGGGCAGCGACTGGAAAACTAACCCAGTGACGCAAATTCGCTGGATGATTGGCTACGTGACCGGACGCTACGGTGGCTGGAGTCAGGCTTGGGCTTTCTGGAGCAGCCATCACTGGTACTAGGAGAAAAAGATGTTACAGAACAAAAAATCCCTGGGACAGAACTGGCTAAAAGATCGTTTTACTTTGGAAGAAATCGCCGAAAGTGCGAGAAGTGAGGTGGATTTCTGCGTGGAAATCGGACCAGGCCTCGGCACGCTGACAAGTTCCCTACTCAGGCGTTTTCCAAAAGTTGTGGCGATTGAATTTGACGAGAAATTAGCCCACAATCTACCAAATTCCTTCCCTGGTAAAAATCTGGAAGTGATTAATACCGATGTTCTTGATTTTGATTTTAGTCAACTCGATGGTGATTTTTCGGTGGTAGGAAATATTCCTTACTACATCACTAGCCCAATTATTCGAAAATTATTACTCCTTAAAAAGAAGCCCGCGAAAATCGTGCTCTTAATGCAAAAAGAAGTGGCGGATCGGATTCTCGAAGAAAAAGGTCGTTTCTCATTCTTAACTTTATTCGTGCAAAATTACGCGGAAGTAGAAGGGGGAATTTTCGTGGAGCGTAAACTTTTTACTCCACCACCAAAAGTCGATTCGGCCTCGGTAATCTTTTACCCACGAGAAAAAGCTTTGGTTTCGGAAGAAGTTTTGAAGTTTGTGAAGCAATGTTTTGCGAACCCACGCAAAAAACTACAAGGGATGTTACCACATTTCACCGGACGTAGTCGCGAAGAAATCGTGAAGATTTTTGAAGAACTTGGACTTGATTTAGATGCAAGACCAGCTAATTTAGATTTATTAGAATACGAAAAATTATTAAATAAGATTAAAGAAAAATAACCACTAGTAGGGTTATTTTTAAAAATCGAATCCTTCATCTTCATAAAAAATATCATCGTAGAAAGGGTCAAATTTTTTACTGGACTTTGGTTTTGACTGATTGTAACTAGAAGAACTTATGACTGCGATTGTCACCAAAGTTATTACCATAGCTACCACCAAAACTATTATCAACGGATTCATTGAAAGGATCTGGCTGATAACCAAGCTCAGCTAGGAAGCGGGATGGCGTATTAAAATTAGACTTACCATGTAGAAACCTCACAGCGGTAAAAGTAAGGAAGAGGCGCTTTTTGGCGCGAGTCACACCGACATAGGCCAGACGACGCTCCTCTTCAATACTATCCTCATCGGAACTCATAGAACTTGGGAAAAGACCTTCTTCCATGCCGACTATGAAAACAACCGGAAATTCAAGACCCTTGGCCGCGTGGAGTGTCATAAGAGTGACGGAATTATCACGAGTCGATTCATCAGAAGAAGACATTAGTGCAGAATCAGCAAGAAAGTCCTCGAGTGTATCAAAATCTTTGGTGTTGCCGACAAGAGCGTCGAGGTTTTCCTGACGCTCGGTAGTGGCCGGAGTGCCGTCATCGACGAGGTTAGCAAAATCAAAATAATTAATCACTTCGGTAATAATTTCCGAAGGATTGGCAGTGCGGTCGATAGTCTTGAGGAAATTTTGTAGACGTAGGAAACTATTTTTCGCCTTGCCGGTGAGAATTTGGTCAGCCTCCAAATCCGTTAGTGCGCCGTCTAGGCCAAGCGCGAGATAGATTTTTTCTAGACTGGCTGGACCGATGCCAGAAATGACATTCTTCGTCACCCGCTCAAAGGAAACACGGTCGCGTGGATTTAGAACGAGCCTTAGAATAGCTAAAACGTCTTTAATTTCCTTACGATCATAGAAACGGATGCCGCCGATAATTTTATAGGGAATATCGCGCGAAATCAGGGCTTTTTCCATGGCAAAACTCTGCGCGTTAGTGCGATAAAGCACGGCAAAATCGGAGAAATTGCTTACCTCATTTTTAGCATTGGCTAAGAGATTAATAATTTTAAGCGCGACAAAGCTAGCTTCAGCAGATTCATCATTGAGAGCCTGAATTTCGACCTTTTCCCCATCCCCAGATTCGGTAAATAACTCCTTGGAGCTTCTAGTTTTATTATGTTCAATAATTTGCTGACCGGCCCTTAGAATATTACCAGTACTGCGATAATTTTGTTCGAGCTTGATGACTTTGGCGCCCGGAAAATCAGCCTCAAAGTGCAAGATATTACGGAAATCGGCGCCACGCCAAGAATAAATCGATTGCCAGTCGTCGCCGACCACACAAATATTTTGTTCAGGACTGGTAAGAAGTTTAATCAAACGATATTGGACATGGTTAGTATCCTGATACTCGTCAATCAAAATATGACGGAAGCGAGTCTGCCATTTTTGATGCACGGCTGGATTGGTCTCAAAAAGTTCCACAGTCTTCAAAAGTAAATCGTCAAAGTCAAGGGCGGAAGCAGCAGCCTTCAATTTTTCGTATTCAAAGAAAACTTTGGCAATATTTTTTTGCTGTGGGTAGCTGGCGGAAGCCTCGTATTCTTCCGGCATAACACCAGCATTTTTCGAGCTCGATATAGTACTTTGAATAGTTTTCGGGCGGAGATTTTTATCTTCGAAACGAAGATTTTTAATCGCACGCTTAATAAGAGCTTCCTGATCAGAAGTATCATAAATCAGAAAATTGCGATCAAGATGAAGATTTTCAGCCTCCATACGTAAAATTTTGACACAGATGCCATGGAAGGTCCCCATGAACGGCATGAAATTACGTGGCACCTCCGTGGCCGCAAAAAGATCGGAAGTGAAGAAAGATTTTAGGCTATCAGGATATTGATTAGTTTCTTTCGAGGCCTGCTTTAAGAGATGAAAAAGACGTTCTCGCATTTCCCTAGCTGCTTTATTAGTAAAGGTTACCGCGAGGATTTGTGAGGGCAAAATCCCATGAGTAATCAAATTGGCGATACGATGCGTGAGAGTTTTAGTTTTACCAGAACCAGCACCAGCCAAAATCAAGAGTGGTCCAGAAAGAGTTTCGACGGCGTCAGCTTGGGCGGGATTTAACTCAGAGGTAAAAAGATTCATAGATTAATTATACGCTACTTAAGAACAAATATCTGCTGAATCATTTGCTGACAAATCGGCATGGAGGCGAGATGTCCGATGAGAAATAGAATCAACGTGGTAGTAAAAATAAAGATGCGCCACCCCATTAAGTCGTAGAGAAAATAATTTAGTACAATTAGGGCAAGGAGGCTAATCAAGATTATAAGAGTGAGAATATCCATGTATTTCTTGGTAATCGCAAAATTTTGTTTTATCTCATAGATGGTATCGTGCATGGTGAGTTGACCCAGGTAAACTTGCACAATATAATGCGTAGTGGCATTTAATACGGCAGGATTGATCGACTGACCGGATTCCGCGAGAAAGTGGTCAATCTTGGCAGAAAAATTATTCATCAGAGTTTGTTCGAGATTGATATTACTTGGAATTTGATAAATATTATCGATGATGAGATTCTGATATTTTTGATATTCCTCTGGCAGAATCAGCTGGCTGAGAATTTTCGGAAAATTATTCTGTAAAGTCTGAAGATTATACATCACTTCGCCCGGCATGATTTGATTATCCGGAAGATTTTGCGCGAAATTAACAATCTCCGAATTCATAGTGCTAGTAAATTCCTGATTACCTGAGCCGTAAAAACGATCAATGATAGCGGATTTAGTTTGAGAAACTTTAATGGCATAGTAGGTTGGATTTTCGCTAAAATATTTTTTCACAAAATTGGCATTCATGAAAGTCTGGTTAGCCTGACTAATAAAACCAGCCAGCAGGGCCACCACAAACAAGAAAATCAACGCCAGAAGATGACGGATTTTAAAGCGCTTGAAATTTTGCTGAATATTATTAAGCATTAACTTTATTATAGCAAAGAAATATCAGGCCACGCGGAACCTGATATTTTTAGACTGCAATGGGCCTGGTATTTTTTAACTAAGAAGCACCTGACTAGGGAGCCTAGTGACAACCAAAGGCTGGACGTCAGAGTCTAGATGCCAACCAGTGGTTTAACGTCGGCGCCCAAATGATTAAGACGACGGGCAAAATCTTGATAGCCGCGATTAATCGAATAGACATTGCGCAAGATAGAAACACCAGGGGCAGCCAACATACCGAGCAGTAAAACCACAGCCGGACGGAGGGCTGGAGGCGAAACTAGCTCGGCGGCACGCCAATTAGTCGGACCAGAGACGTAAAAACGATGGGCGTCGAGCAATTCGACCTTGGCGTTTAGGTTGGTGAGGTAAGTGGAATAAATCG
>CAUTXE010000020.1:0-12262 GCA_963542185.1 uncultured Candidatus Saccharibacteria bacterium
CTTCTATCTTTTTGCAAAAATTACTTAAAAAAATCAAACCTAGTCGTGGCCTCGAAATTGTGATTGCTCCAAGTTTTACTTCACTCCCAAGTCTTTCGCTCCAACTTGAACGTAATAAGTCCAAGATCAAGCTTGCCGCTCAGAATTTCTATTACCGTGACTTCGGTGCATACACTGGTGAGGTCTCTATCGCTCAGCTCCGCGGTCTAGTTTCTTACGCTATCATCGGGCATTCAGAGCGTCGCTTTGTTTTTGGTGAAACTAACCGGGAAATTTCTCAGAAGGTTGCCGCTGCGATTCGTAATGATATCACTCCGATTCTTTGTGTCGGTGAGACTGAAAGTCAACGGAATTTTGGTGAAACCGTCGATGTTTTGCGCGACGAAATTTTTGGTGGTCTTTCCGAAATCGATAGTGACGATATTAAAAAATGTATCATCGCTTATGAACCAGTTTGGGCCATCTCTAGTACTAAGGCTGCTCATATCGCCAGTCCAGATGAAATTGCTGACGCCGTGAAAATTATTCGCGATCAACTTACTTCTGTTTATGGTGAGGAAACCGTTGCTGAAATTCCGGTACTTTTTGGTGGCAGTGTCAATCCAAATAATGCCGGTGCCTATCTCACGGTGCCAGGTGTAAATGGGCTTCTAATCGGTAGTGCTGGTCTAGTTTCTGAGTCGTTTACCAGTATCATTGAGACTGCAAAAAAGGTCCGTGAATAATCGGAAAATCGAGTATAATTAAACATGAATATGCAAGGAAAGAACACCCAAAATACCACTGTCAAAGGTCGCATGATGGATTTTTCTCCTGTCCGCAAAACTTCGGGTACTATTTCTGGAGCCACGAATTCCGCCATCGCTAGCCCCTCTCGCACTCGTACTCTCACCCCGGCTTACACTTATTCACTCTCTGAACGTGAACTAGAACGTAAAAAGCAGGCAAAAAAAGAGCGCGAACGTCGTGAAGAAATTCAGCGCCAGATTGAACTCCAAAATCAAACCATGGACTATAATCGTCGCCGCATTGAGGCCGCTAAGCAGGAATTAGCTCGCTCTCAGGCCGAAGAATCTTTGCGAAATCGCGAACTTAGATTGCAGCGTGAAATCGAAGAAAAACAGCAGGCTATTGCTAAAAAACAGGCTGAACAAGAAGCTCTTTTACGACGCCAGGCTATTGAACGAGAAAATCAGGCCAAGCAAAGACGCTATGAATACGAAAAACAACGTGCCAAAGAAGAATTAGCCAAGCGTAAAGTTGGTGAATTGCCGCGTGCTACTGGTCGTATTCCAGTAGGCAGTGCTAGTTTAGCCCCGAAGATGAGACCTGCTCCTACCGCAATTTCAGTTACTAACGCCGCTTCCGCTGGGTCAATTTCAGTTACTAATGCTGCAAATTCTCTTGCCGGTTCCGCCATTAATACTGTTAATTCTGCTGCCTCCGCTGCTTCTGCTGCCTCCAAATTTAAAGCGCCTTCGCCGGTTTCTCGTATTCAGATTACCGCCAGTCCAAGCCGCACACTTTTTGGTCGCATTCGTCCAGCTAAAAAAGTTGAGTCTGAAATAAATTCCGAATCTCAAACGACTCACTCAGCCAAAGCCCCAGTTCCAACTACTCTGGTTTCTCCAAGCGTGCGTGACGCCTTGCAAAATTATGATAATTATGATGAAATAGAAGACCTTGAGGCACTCTTTGATTCTGTAGATAATGATCAGCTCCATGGCGATAATCCTGCATCTACCTCTGGCAATCCATCTGCTACCATGTATTATCCGACCGCCGGCCGCTCGAATACTATTTCTACTCTGCCAAAAAACCAGGGAAGCACGCTCACGCCTGATTCTATCGATTCTGCCTTCGCTTCAGATGATCAGGAAGATCGATCCGAGGTTATAGCTACGGTTACTCCAGCTCGTTCACCATACTCCTTCTCGGATAATGAAAAGCCAAAAACTACTTCGCTTTATGCTGAGTCCGACATCGCGAATAATAATTCCAACTATGTCCTCGGTGGTCGCAGTCCATTTATTAATACCGACAAGGTACAAAAACGTCCGCTTGCTGCTGGGCAAGATAATTTTACTTCTTCAGAATTTTCTTCTGAACTCCTCGGTCCAGGCTCCAAGATCAAGGATTACACCTTCGAGGAAGATAATAATTCTCGTAAAACTATTTATGCGAAAAATAAATCTGAAAAGACCAAGGCCAAGCAACAGGCTGTCATTATCGACGATCCTTCCATGCGCAAGACCAACCTTTCGCTAGTCTTTGCCCTTATCGCCATGAGTATCTTCGGTGCACTAGTCGGCGCCATCGTCTATTTTGCTTTCTTCCAATAAAGAAAAAGAGGTTAAAGACCTCTTTTTTATAACTTGGTATGTGTAGTTTTACTCCGTAAATTTTCTCGTACAAACAATAATAAAAAATAAGAGTATAAATGCTCTTCTTTTTATAACCTGGTGCGAGTAATCCCACTACGTGGTCTTTCTCGTACGGGCAATAAAAAAATAAAGAACGTAAACGTTCTTATTTTTTTAATTTGGTGCGAGTGGAGAGAATCGAACTCTCATCCCAAGTTTGGAAAACTTGTATACTAACCGCTGTACTACACTCGCTAATGGGGTGGGTGATCGGAATTGAACCGACGACCTTCTGGACCACAATCAGACGCTCTAACCGACTGAGCTACACCCACCAAATTTTCAAAATGCGCTGTACGCTTCCTAGATTATAGCAAACCCAGTTCCTTTTTTCAATCAGAGATTCACTTTTCTTTACGCTTATGTTAAAATGAGCAAAAGCATCCAAATAAAAAGGCATATTATGAAAAACCACATCTCCACACCTTGGTTCTTTCTGCTAGCCATAGCTGCTAGTACGAGCGTCACATTTTTTCTCCAACAAAGTACTCATGCTCTTGTCAAATCAACCCTATCCGCCTCTGTCGACAGTGCGAATATTCAGGTTAACGGCACTGATGTAATCGAGAGCGCATCTGGCACTACCGACACACCAATAAATGTTTCAGTCAAGACAAATAATCGCAGTGGCTATACCGTCACCGTTTCTTCCACCTCTGAAGAAACCGCTCTTGCCGACGCCAATCCTCTGAATGATACGAAAATTTCTTCCATTGGTTCTAATTACACTCTAGCCGACCTTCCAGCTAATCAATGGGGTATGCGTCTAGATTCTGAGGCACTCTATTCGCCAATTCAACCGCGCGGTCATGCCAAGGTTATCGCCACCACTACCGCCAAAAACGACACCGAGGAAACCAATACTTTTCATGTCGGTATGAAGTTAAACTCTAGCCTCCGTACCGGCAATTATCAAAACAAACTCCTCGTTTCGATCACCACAAATCCTGTCGAAAATTATGCTGAATTAAATGGTGGATATTATTTTCATGATGCTATGTCCACATTGACGGGTGGGCAATTGGAGAATATTAAACACGTTAAATATAGTCACGATGCACCAAGTAGTGATATTAGTACTGTTAATATTCAGAACGAAGATGTATCGGATGTGCCTGTTTTAATGTGGTATGAAAATTCATCAAATACTATATATTATTATGCCGACGCATCAAAAATATATTTTGGCCGAAGTACTCAATTTATGTTTAGAAATTGTTTTAACATCGAAGATATTGATCTATCTCCAATGGATACGAGTAAGGTTGTAAAGTTTGGGCATATGTTTGAAGACTTGAGGAAGCTTAAAAAAATAGATCTTTCGAATTTTAACACAGCAAATGCAGTTGATATGAGTTATATGTTTGCTGATTGCGAATCCTTAACTGAGTTAGATTTATCAAGCTTTAATACTGAAAAAGTAAAAGATATGACTGCTATGTTTGCTGGAGCAAAATCTTTAGAGAAACTTAACGTAACTAGTTTTGATACGAGTAACGTAACAGATATTCAGGTAATGTTTTCTGAAACCATCAGCCTAAAAACACTAGATCTAACCAGTTTCAGGACTCCAAAAGTGGCAATCTTTTTTGATATGTTTGGCGGTAGTAAAGAATATACTTCAATCCGTAATGACCTCAAAACGATTTATGTCTCTGAGGATTTTGATATTTCCTCTGTCAGCGCTAGTAGTAGAACGTCATCCATATTTGGTAATCGTTACGGTCTCTGTGGTGGTAACGGTACCTGTTATCCGAATGGTCATGATTACGAACGCCTACGTATCGATCGCCCAGGCGCTCCGGGTTATTTTACTTACAAGGCTAAGCCATAATTAAATAAAAACGACCAGACGTCTGGTCGTTTTTTGGTGTAATTCACTTTGATTGGTAAAACGCGATACGAAAATAATTGAATTAAAAGCCCAAGTTTAATCAGAAATTCGGCTTAATCACCGGCCTAATATTGCCTCCAGATGATCTACTACCTCCAGAAAATCCATTACCACCCGAGAATCCAGCGCTACCGGCAGGCCCGCCACCCATCCCCATCATCTTGTCGCGTTGCATGGTCTCACTCGGGGCACGTCGCACTCCAGATACTCCACCACTAGCACCAGCTCCGCCTAGTCTTCCATATCCGCGTTTATATCCATCTCCCGGTGTCACGCCGTATCCGCGTCTCTCGCCACCACTACTCAGTACGCCATATCCGCGGTTTTTCTCACTCTCACTTACCACCCCATAACCACGCTTCAATTCTTCTGAGTTTTTCACATAACCATAACCATGATTAGTCTCTTGGTCATTCACCCGGCCAAAACCATCATTCTGGCTAGGTTCCGAACTGACACCACGAACATCGAAGCTGCCTTCCATTCCATTTTGTCCGCGCGACCTCAGGTATAGGTCACCTGCCTCTTGTTGCTTGCCGGAATTCCCCCGCATCAGATCACTTTGTCCGTAACTACCAATTATGCCGCCCATTTCACCTCCATTTTCTTCCATTATAGCAAATTTTAATCTCTTAGTTTGTTACAAAAAATCGCCACTTCTCACCAAATCCACTCACACTAACTGGTGAACTAAAATCGCAGCACCCCCCCGTAGTTTACTATGAAAATTCTCCATATTTGCTTTAAAAAATCTAAAACACTTATGATTATTTTCTAACTATTGAAATCTACACGCCGAAAACGCTAATGCTTGTGATATAACCATTGACATTTTCAAGCATTTATAGTATAATCACCTCAGTCTGTAATCTGGCTTAACCGCTTGAATTACCAAGACGTCCATTAAAATCGAATCATCTCAGGCGTAAAATAATTTCACGCCTGTTTATTATAGATGTAGATGTTGTATGAAACATTTTTTTGCCTCGAAGAAATCGAGCGCAACAGAGGAGGGAATCAAAATGAATTACTGTCTAATTGGTGCTATGATTGTTGTTGTTACTTTTGTCATTCTTTATGGCAAAACTGCTCGAAAAACAAGGTCTAATCAAGAGATCTTGGTACTTGAAAAGGGCCTCCTGAAGGGGGGTCTAGTAAGTTTAGGCTTGCTAGTACTACCAATCTTCGGGAGTCTAGCGTTTCCTAAGGTCCAGCCAAACTTGAGTGCAGTTATTTTTGTACTCGAACTGGCAGGTATTATGATTTTCGGCCTTGTCGAACTTCGTAAGTTAAAATACCGAATGGAGAAACTGGTTTGCCTCCTGGCATTACTTGCTGGGATTGCACTCGTTTGGTGGCAGCTTTTTAGCTACTATCAGATGGACCGAGACTTTTTCGGTAGCCTGGGATTTATAATGGCAACATTTCCAACCTGGCTACTAGCTATTGTTACAGTTGTCTTCACTTATCTTGGCGGCCCTAAGTTAAGAGCTAAAAAGAAAAGTAAAGCTGAAGCTGAAAATGCTAAGCTGCGTGAGCAAATTGAGCGCATGCAGAATCAGCAAAATAAGCTTCAGGAGGACAATGAAAAACTCCGTAGCGTAGTTCAAGGAACCAAAAGTGGAACCCCTGAGCAAAAATCAGTAACTGAGGATAAAAAGGCCGAGTCAAATCCGCCGAAAAACACTCAGACTGATGAAGCTCAGACTACCACCTCTGCGCCGAAATCTGACGCAGAGGATAAAATAAGGGTAGAAGTTACTAACCCTAGCATGACTGAAGTTCAGCAGCAAAAGCTGTCTGAAATTCTCAATCAGCTAAGCAGTAACTCTAGTCCAGAGGCTCAACAGAAGACGATCGAAGAGATCGTTAAGAACTATCGAAGCGCCACTGTTAAAGAAGCCACCACTCCGGAAGAGGAAACTTCAAGTCAAGAGCCAAAGATCACATACTTCGAAATTCCCTATGAGGAAGATGAAGAGGAAGAGCCCGAAGAGCGGGATGATGATCTGGAAGAGGAGGAAGAATTCCTCGACCCTGTTGGCGGCGATGAAAATTGGGAAGACGATACGATCTTTACGGATTTGTTCGCCAAAATTAATCCAGTTACTATCGCCCTAGTTCTCGGAATTATCATCGTATTTTACGGGATAATTCGAGTAGTTCTCTAGGAGGATACTTCATGAATGAGGAAATCATGTTGGAGTGTGGTTGTCAGATTTTGGCACTTGTGGGATTTATCTTCGGATTAATCTCACTGAAAATCGAAATCGGCAGCTCGAACATAGACGGCATTATGCTAAGTTGCATGATGATTGTCGTATTTGTTGTTGTGTTTTTCACCAGGCTCCGCATTTCCCACATTGAAAGTGGAGCCCCAAAACAGAAAAGAGGTAAAAAATGGAAAATGTAAGATTTGGAAGAAATGAGAAGATCCTTTCGGGGATCTTAGTAGTCGCACTTGCTGTGTTAGCGGTTGTATTTGGTGTGAAATCTTGTCAAAGAAATCAGGCAAATGCCGTAGCGGAAACTCTTTCCGCTAAAGACGTAGAAGCAGAGAAGTCTGAGCTAACTTTCGACTTCGACGCTTATGAGTACGCGAAAGCGTACCCAGAGCTAAGTCGTGAGTTCTGCGACAATTCGATGCCGAATAAGGCAGCCGAAAGAGTCGCAGGCGCCGGCTTTAGTGACGCTCTCTCTACTCCTTTTTCCGTGACTCACGGAACCAAGGATGGGGAGAAATACTCCGATGAGGAGTTGAGCGTAATGTCTAAGGAATTCCGTCAAGAGGTTCTAACGAACCCGGTTTATACTCACGCGGTGCTTACTGCACTTACGAGTATGAACCTAAGCGACGGTACTCCTATCACCCAGGTTAACCCCTGGATGACTGAGAGGTTGAACGAGTATTCCGAGTCCATGAAGAATGGCACCGGAAATCAGGATTATCTCAGGGAGGAAAACGGAACGCTTTACGCCAACGACCGTCAGGTTAAAGTTGGTGTGGCAACTCTTTGGTTATTAGATCGGTTCGTTAACCAGAAGGTTCAACTGGTGACCACAAATCACCATTATCCGCTGAGTCTGGCAAATGCTGACTCAGCTAAGTTGACTACCTTCGAAAGAGCGGACTACGAGTTTACTCGTGACGCTATGGTGTTGAGTTATACCAATAAGGCGGGTACCGAAATCTTCCGAGTAGGAATCAACACCCACGATAAGCGTCCAGAGCTTATCAAGGTGAAGATTACCGAGAAGAAGCAAAAGCAAACAGAGTCTAGCACCAAGGAGTCTTCAACTCAGACGTCTACCGAGTCTTCTACTGAGTCTTCTACCAAGGAGTCAGAGACTGAGAGAAGTACTGAACGTCGCCGTAGAGGTGGCGGTGGTGGCGGTGGCGGAAATAACCATCATGAGAGTCAACCTGAGAAGAAGCCTTCTCAGGACCCCGTTAATAACGGCGGAGCTCAGATAGGTGGTGGTAATGCTACCGTCGGTACTGATGCCTTCGAGCCTACGGACCCAGCGGTTCGCACGGATGGAGGTCATGAGAGACCGGAGAAAGTAAAACCGGAAACTCCGACTCGAGATCAGGGCAGAAGTATCGAGGAATCTGAAGCAGCGTATGAAAATCGAAAAGATTACGCTACAGAAACTCAGCCGCAATCTGCTGAGTACAGAGACAAAAACGGAGTTAAGGTTGACGACATTGCCGAAGGTAATGACGTCCTAGACGAAGTCCAGTAATGGACTTCAGTACAACTTATCTACATCTATGTTGTACCTTAATTACCCTGGCGGCTCAGGCCGCCGGGTAATTCGTGTTTACTCTTGAGACGATTCGATTTCAGTGGCATAGACGAAAATTAACAATTTGGCTAGAAGAAAAAGATTTAGATTCGTGTAGTCAAATCGAAAACAAAATTTTATAACAGGAACAATTTAATTGAAAGGAGCTTTTATGAAAAAAGCATTCAAATTTGCATCCATCGCTGCTACCGTGACTGTTGCTGGTCTTGCTACTGTTGCAACTGTATCTGGTTGGGGTGATAACGCTGGCGGTCGCGCTACTTACACTATCGCTGACATTAACGCTGGTAAACTTGGCGACAAGATCGTCATGAACTCTATCAAGGACGACGGTTCTTCTATCTCCGCTAAGGAAAAAGAAGCCGGTGTCATTATGCCATTAAATGATGAACGCAGCTTCTTAGGTATTCGTGATGAAGCTACTGGTAATAATGGCAAAAACAACGTTTGGAACATCGGTGATGTTAACGTTGAAGAAGGTAAAACTTACGTAGTTCGTCTTTATGTTCACAACAACAACCCTAAGGGTGTTAACGCTGTGGCTAAAGATGTCACTACTGAAATTTCTTTACCAACTGTGGTTTCTAAGACTGCTCGTATTTCTGGCTTTATTAATGCCTCGAATGCAACTCCATCTCGTTACTGGGATTCTTTGAATCTTAAGAGCGCCGATGGTCGTGCTTTCTACCTTGACTATGTTGAAGGTTCTGCTACCTTTGAAAATAACATTTTCAAGAACGGTACTACCCTATCTGACTCTATCGTGAATGGTGGTGTGAAAGTTGGTTATGACAAATTAGATGGTAACCTCCCTGGTTGTTACAACTATGCTGGTTATGTCACTATTAAGGTTAAACCAGTTTTCGAAAGCACTTCTATTACTAAGAAGGTTCGTATGCTTGGTGACAAGGATTGGAAAACTTCCGTTGACGCTAAGGTTGGCGATTCTGTCGAATATCAGATTCACTACAAGAACCTTAACGCTGCTGCTGTTAAGGATGTTGTTGTGAGCGACTCTTTACCAAAGAACATGCAATATGTTAATGGTACTACTAAATTATTTACCTCAAAACACAAAGATGGTCTAACTACTGATTCCAACACCGTTATTAATGGTGGTTTGAATATTGGTGGTTACAACATTAATGGTGATGGTTATGTCCGTTTCACCGCTAAGGTTGTCGATGAAAATCTTATTTGTGGTAATAATCGTTTGATCAACTGGGCTAAGGCTTCGGCTAATGGTTTCGCTGTTCAAGGTAGCGCAGATGTTTACGTTAAGAAAACCTGTGAAAATACCCCAGAAAAACCAGTAACTCCAGTTACTCCAAACCCAGAAAAACCAAAACAAGAACTTCCAAAGGAAATGCCAAAAACCGGTCCTGAAACCGTAATTAGCTCGGCCTTTGGTCTTGGTTCTATCGTTACGACTGCTGGTCTTTATCTTTCTAGCCGTAAAAAACTTCGCTAATTGACCGCTCCGAAGATTTTCTTAGGACGTCAATACTTAGCCTTGGATAAGCCTTCTCGCTTAAATTATTGAGCGCGGAGGCTCAGGCTAACTGGTTGAAAACTGCGTGATGATAATAAAATCCGTCTTGAGTTAAAAAATGTATTATCATTGAAACAACCTACGAAGTCCAACCAAAAACTCCAGTTTCGGCTGGAGTTTTTTGGTGGTTTTTTAAAACTCTTATGTTATAATTTAAGCAAATGGACCAAAATACAAACAATTCTTTTACTTCCGCTCCGCAAGGTGGTGATTTTTCCGACATCATTATCCCGAACGCCTACGCCGCCAAACCCCAAAATAAGAATCTGAAGAAGTATATTGTCTTTGGCTTAGTTGGTCTACTTTTTGTTTTTCTCTTGAGTTTTCTTTTTAAGAAAACCGTTATCGATTCCAAAAATATGAGCAAGGAAGAATTGACTACAATTGCCTCTGAACAAAATATAAAAAATATCGATGGGCTGGAGCAAACTTTTTTTAAGATTTATAATAACTATATTTCTTTTGACGACATGTTTAATCCGTATATGTATAAGAAAATACACGAAGGTCAAGTCACATTAGTTACATTGAAGAAAATAACCGATAATAAACAAAAATCTTCGGGCAGTAAAAATGCTGTCCAGGCTTATGATTCATTTCGGAAGGCAGTTGATGAACGCTATAAGTTGTATATGGAAGCGATCGCTATCTATGATGATTTTTACAAAGCATACAGTGATATGAATGCAGAAATTATAAGTAAATATAGTTCTGGTAACTTGAATTATAAAATTGCAGCTCGTGAATTTACGAATATAATTAATCAATCTGTAAAGATGAAGGAATTGGTTGATAATGGGACTTGTAATGCCGAGGAAGACTTAAGTAAGGGTAGTCCAACATGTCAATTACAATATAAAAACTTAAATGAATCTTTCGATAACTTTCATAATGTAAATGGATTAAGAAGAGTATTCTCTGACGTCTATGAATTAAAAGATTATGCAAATTTGCAAGATTTAAGTAGTTACATTAATGCATATATGGAACAGATTTAGGGAATAATATGAAAGAAAAAAAATATAGAGCTTCAATTACGGCATTAGCCTTTGTTATTATTTTAAATGTTGTTCTTTTTTCAGTGTCTATGGTATTCGCTGCGCCATCGACGGTTGTTGTTGGTGACGCTAAAAGTAAAATCCATGAAGCTGTTCGCGCAAAATATATTGCTGCGGCTTTTAAAGATTGTTTCAACCATGAGAATATTGTGACTCATGATAAGCAATTAGTCGGTATAATTTCCAATCCAACGGATTACATTACACTAACTTCAATCTCCAAGAATAAAGGTAATCTTTTTAGATCTACTCGTGGGGATAATTTTCACAATGCATCAGTTGGGGCTGAATTAAAAAAAGAAATTTCTGGAAAGGCTTCTGGTGGGAAAGATGCTGGAGTTATAGAATGTCAAGACAATGGGCCGTCGAATATTACAAAGGCTTTTATGTCTCAATTCGGAATTCAAGATTATGCTAGCTTAATTTGTGATAAAGATTCTAAGCAAAATGGTTTATTAATGCCAAAAAAGAATGGTAATATTGATTCCTGTGAAGAGGGGACTCTTGATGCTCTTGGTCAATTTAGTAAAAATCCAAATGGTGAAGAGTATATTAAAAAAATCTATAACAAATGGGCTAAAAATAATCCATTCGCTGTGCCATATGATAAACTGGATAGTTATTATGATGATTCTACACTGGCCTACGATGATGCCTTAACTACCTTTGAGTTAAACTGTTCACCAGGTGCGGATTATGCCGACAATATCGATACCTCCACTTATAATTTTAAGATTAAGTTGCTTGATTCAAACGGTAAGCCTGTTGAAAAGTATCCAAAAATGATTGCGACTACCGAAAAGGATGGTAGTAAGAAATCTACAAATTTTAAGGGTGTAAACAATAAGACTCTTAAATGTAACGAACTTGCAGATGTAATTAATAAAAGCTTTGATCAGTATGCTAAAAACCTTAATGTTGCAGAATCTGACACTTGTAATTCGCAAGAGGTTATTGATAAAGCTAGTGAAATTGTAAGAGCCTATGGAGCTAAGAATGACGCTAGAGTTCCTCTAACCGAAGAAGAAAAGGAAGAATATAGAATTCTCTCTGAGGCATTACAAAAGAAAGACTTTACCGTAGATGACGGTGAAGGCGGCAAGAAATGTCTTGAGACGGCAAACTTAAAGATTAGTGTAGAGGATACAGTATCAGATAATGATTCCGCTAATGATGCGAAGCAAAGCTATTGTCAAGAAAACGGCGGCTTCCTTTCCTGGATGCTTTGTCCTACCATTGCCGATGGTGCTGCTACTGCTAGTGGTCTTCTGGGGTCCATTACAGATTTAACTACTACACATAAATCAATCATTGAACAATTTTCCGATCAGGGATCAGCAATATATAAGGCGTGGTCATCATTCCGTAATTTGGCAAACATTGGATTTGTAATTATGTTACTGGTTGTTGTATTTTCACAGGTAACTAATTTAGGTATCTCGAATTACAATATTAAAAAAATTCTTCCTAAATTAATTATCACGGCTGTTTTAGTTAACTGTTCGTAGCTAATTCTTGGCGTGGC
>CAUTXE010000021.1:0-12238 GCA_963542185.1 uncultured Candidatus Saccharibacteria bacterium
TATTCCTTTACTTTAAGAAAGACTTGGATGAAATTCGCCTTGACCAAATGAAAGTGACCGGTACGGTTAATACATATCTTGATCGTAATGGTCAAACCCTCTGGGAAGATAAGGGTGATGGCGATTATCGCTTAGTGGTGGAAGGGGATAATATTTCTACTTATATGCGTCAGGCGACAGTAGCGATTGAAGACCGTGACTTCTATAACCACCCAGGCGTAAACTTCTCAGCCTTGATTCGTGCAGCACTTTCAACCGTAACTGGCCGTGGCGTACAAGGTGGTTCAACTTTAACTCAACAGCTGATTAAGCAAGTTTATTTCGCGGATGAAGCGGGTAATCGTACGGTATCTGGTTTGCCTCGTAAAATTAAGGAAATGATTTTGGCGCTCGAGGTCGAGAAGATGTATTCCAAAGAGCAAATTATTACCATGTACCTCAATGAATCGCCTTACGGTGGTCGTCGTAACGGGGTAGAAAGTGCGGCGCAGGCTTATTTCAAAAAATCAGCCAAAGATTTAACCCTTGGTGAATCGGCGTTACTCGCTTCAATTCCAAATAACCCAACTTTGCTCAGCCCATACAACACTGCTTACAACAAGTCTCTAATTGAACGCCAACATAAAACTTTGGATGTGATGGTAAAAATGGGCTACATCACCGAAGATCAGGCCAAGGCCGCCAAGGAAGAAAAAGTTCTCGAGTCGATCCAGCCGGAATCTAGCCGTTATACCGATATTAAAGCTCCGCATTTTGTACTGGAGGTGAAGCGCCAACTAGAGGAAAAATATGGCGTGAAGACGATGCGTGCAGGTGGTTTTACGATCAAGACCAGCCTAGATCTGAAGGCTCAGGAATATGCGGAAAAGGCAGTAACTAACGGTTCTGCATTGATGTACCAAAATGGCAGTGATAATATTTCCCTCTCTTCTGTCGATGTGGAAACCGGACAAGTGATTGCAATGGTAGGTTCTGCTGACTGGAACAAGCCGGTATATGGTGAAGTAAATGCGTCCACGTCACTACTCGAACCAGGTTCTTCGATTAAGCCAATTTTGGACTACGCTCCACTCTTCAAACAGCGTGAAGGGGTGAACTATGGTGCTGGTTCGATTTTGAAAGATGAAAATATCGACAATTTCTATTGTGCGGGTTTCACTGGTAACTGTAAACTTCGTAACTACACGGGCGCCTTCTATGGCAATACTTCCATCCGTAAAGCCTTAGCTAACTCTTTGAATATTCCAGCCGTTAAGGCACTTTATATCAATGGTATCGAAGATAGCATTAAGACTGCACATGATTTAGGTGACATATCATATTGTACGGATACTTCTGGTGGCCTCTCGATCGCGATTGGTTCGGGTTGTACCGTTAAACTGATTGAGCACGCGAATACTTATGCTTCCCTGGCTCGTGGTGGTGTATATAAACCACTTTCATACATCCTAGAAGTCAAAAACGGTTCAGGTGATGTACTCGAAAAATGGGAAGATACCTCTGGTAATCGTGTACTTGACTCCCAGGTCGCTTACATGGTTTCTGACATTCTCAGTGACACCTCTGCTCGCTCAATGGTCTTCGGGAGCTTAGGTGCGTCATTCGGTTTTGTGGTGCCTGGAGTTTGGACTGCGACCAAAACCGGTACAACCACAACTAATGTTTCGACCGTA
The DNA here is from genome assembly GCA_963542185.1 of uncultured Candidatus Saccharibacteria bacterium. Taxonomy (GTDB): domain Bacteria; phylum Patescibacteriota; class Saccharimonadia; order Saccharimonadales; family Saccharimonadaceae; genus Nanosyncoccus. Next base: position 1,674 of record CAUTXE010000021.1, read on the forward strand.
ACGAAAGACTCTCTCATTGCCTCTTATTCACCAGTGGTTGCAACAGTGGTCTGGAATGGTAACCACGATGGCCGCGGTTTAACGAACTCTTCAAACACAGTCGTGCGTCGCGTAGCCAATGACTACATGGAGCCTGTACATAAGGATGTTTATGCCAATGCCGGCAAGTGGAAGTCTGGAGACAAGATCCAAAAACCAGCTGGAATTCAAACGCTTACCGTAAGTGGAATTACTGATATTTTCCCAAGTTGGTTCAATAATAAGACCTCGGGTGCTCAGACTGAAAAAATGAAATTTAACCGCGTCAACAAACACAAGGCTTCTGATTGTACTGCCCCAAGCTTAATCGAAGAAGTAGATATCAGTTTTACAATTGATCCAATTTCGAAGAATAAGAGCTTCGCCAAATCTGCCGACGGCTATGATCCATTCACCACAGATGATTGTTCCTATCGTGCACCTACGGTAAGGATAAAAAATAGTACAATTAACAGTGGCTCAGTACTGAAGTTTGAAGCAAAAGCGGGTTCTGAACAATTAGACAGCTACACGGTTTCCGTAGATGGCACCGTAGTCGCTTCTGGAACCGCCCAAGCTGGCGACAACACTACAACTTATACGATGACCGGAAGTGAAACTTCTATCGTAGTAACATTAAAAGATCGCGCTGGTAGCACCGTTACTAATAAATTAGGCTCGTAAACTGAGTTTAAAGCTTAATGAATTCTAGCTCCATTGGTTATGGAGCTAGAACCTTTAGGCAGAAATTATGAAATTTCTGGATAGTAAAAATTACATAAGATTTTTTGGTATTATTTCTTAATCGGTGATACAATAGCTTCGGATACCGAGGGGGATGTGCTTAGATATTTTTTAACATAATAAGAAAGGTTTTATGGAAATTATTTCTTTAATCATTCATGGCCTCATCTTAATTGAAACTAGCTTTCTTGCCTACCGTTCTTTCAAGAAGAGCTTTAATTATTTTGGCCAAAAACGAAAAATTTATGTCGATTCATCGGCTTTGATGGATGGACGTGTATTAAAAGTGGCACAAACTGGATTCTTAGGCGGGATTTTAATTATCCCACGTAGTGTAATTCATGAAATGCAACTGCTCGCTGACGGAAAAGACAGTGAAAAACGCACGCGAGCAAGATTTGGACTGGATGTAGTCTCAGAACTTGAACGTATCCCTTCGACGGATGTAGTAATTCTGAAGGACGAACTGGATCGTACGCCAGTAGACGAACGACTTTTGCAGCTAGCTGAAGAAAACCACGGCTCGATTATGACGATTGACTACAATCTTGGAAAAGTAGCTTCGACGATGAATATTAACATTCTCAACATTAATGAACTTGTAGTGGAACTACGTTCTGAATATTTACCAGGTGAATGCTTTACTCTGAAGATTACCAGTACCGGTAGCAATCCAAAACAAGGCGTAGGTTATCTTCCAGACGGTATGATGGTAGTAGTAGATAATGCTAGCGATAAAATTGGCGAGTCAGTGGATGTGATGTTTGAAAAATTCCTGCAGACTAATTCTGGGCGCATGATGTTTGCTAAGCTAGCACCTGAAAAACAGAAGCGAATACGTAAGCCGTTCCTAAAGAAGAAGTCATAAAAATACCCCCCAGAGTGGGGGTTATTTTTTAGTTTGCGATTGGCGCTATATTTGTGATTAATGCTATATTTATAATTGATGCTATATTTTTATAGTCTTACGCTTGGTCCTCACCGTACTCCAAAGCGTAAGCCATACGGCTATCAATCTCGGATTGATATTTACTAATTAAGTCGGTGGATTTTTCTGCCTTAGCTACATCGAGCATGAGATGGAAACGAGAGGTTTGATTCATAACAAGCATAGCAAATGGCGTGACGGTGCTTCCCTGTTCCTCATAACCATGAGCGAAGATGCGTTTCGGATTAGTGTAGTTAGCTAAAATATTTTTCAAATCATGTGGATAGCCATGGAAGTTCGCGATGATTTTCGCACTGGATCCAAACATCTGATTAAAATCTGAACCTGAAAGCAGCTGATCAGCAAAACCGATACCAGCGTAGGTGAGGGCAGAAATATAGGCAAGACCAATTTTTAGCTTTGGTAAATCCTGCTGAAGCTGCTTCACCGCCTGATAAGATTCATTAAAACTAATATCGCCAGCCGCGACAAAAATGTAATCATACTCTGGAATTTCAGAGGTATCAAGAACCTGAAGCAAACCATTTAACTTGGTAGCATCAAAGAAACAGATACCTTGCTTGAAACAAAGTTCGGCTTGTTTTTCGTTCAAAAAAACTGGCTGGTCGGTCTTATTGAGGGTGACCAAATTTACTTGATTTTGGCGCTCAAATAGATAATGGAAACATGGTTTCACACTTTCGGCATCGAGTGGAAAAAGACAGGAGACGTGATGCCCTGGACGCGCAAGTAAGGCAGAGAGAAGGATTGGTGATTGGTGAGAAAAACCATTGTGGTCCTGACGCCAACAGGTGCTAGTACTAAGTAGATTGGCGGACGGATAGTCTTTTTGCCATGATACGGTTTCGGCTTGTTCGAGAAATTTCAGATGTTGAACAATCTGAGAAAGAATGATCGAAAAAAAGGCTTCGTAGCTAGTCATCAAAGCATCTTTTCCAGTCATCAAGTGGCCGACCATGGTAGAAAAAAGTACATTTTCTGAAAGCAGCTCGATAATGCGGCCAGTGGCAGACTCTGGCATGTCCCATTTTTCGATAGCCAGGTCGCCCCAGGCGCGAGTAGTCTGGCTGTAAACAGCATCGATTTTATTACTGGTGGTTTCATCAGGAGAAAAGAGGTAAAAATCTGGGTCACTTTGCATTTTCTCAGAAAGCAAGGCCCCAAAAGCCTTGGCGGGAGATTTAGTTTTCATGAATTAAAAATCCTTTCTCTTGATCAAATAGTTCATTGAAACGATAAGTTTTGAGCCATTTTTCGAGCATTTTAAGTTCAGTTTCATCAGTTTTAGCATTTGGAAGTGGTACCTGATGAGATTTAAAATTATCACGCACTTTCATACCTTCGGCTTGGCGAGGACCAGTAAGACCCTTTTCGGAGGCAAAAATAATGAACGGCGGATTCTCGGTAGTTTCAGCCTGGAAGAGCGCCTGCAAAAGATTTTCTAAGAGATTTTTTTGCAATTTTTCATCAAGTTCAGGAGTAAAATTGGCGGAGGTATTAAACTTCTTGCCAAATTCTTCATAGGTTTCGGAAAGCGTTTCTTTGACTAGAATTGGCGTATAACCGAAACCACGGATTAACTCTTTTAGCTCATGTTCGGAACGACGACTGGCGACGGTTGGAGCAGAGATTTTATAACCATTGAGATGTAAAATCGGCAAAACCCGACCATTTGATTCGCTGAGCAACAAACGATTAAGATTGAGACTACCAAGCATGGTGGCGGTTTCAAATTCACCATCACCGATGAGAGCTACCGTAGTATGATTAGCGCGATTGAGTACGGAACCATAAGCGGTGGCGAGTGAATAACCGAGTTCGCCGCCTTCACAAATCACACCTGGGGTGACCGGGCTAGCATGAGACGGAAAGCCGCCAATGCGAGAAAACATCTTGGAAACGATTTTAAGACCAGCATAATCACGAGAGAGCGTAGGATCAACCTTGGCTAATTCCCCATCATAAAACAGGTTAGCCTGGAGCGCAGGAAAACCATGGCCTGGACCCAAAACAAAGGTAAAGTCGCGCTGGCCAAAATAAGCCCTTAGCGCAGCGTAAACCAGATTAATCCCTGGACAAGTACCCCAGTGACCGAGTAGGCGCGGCTTAACATCGGCAGGTTTCAAGGGAGTTTCTAGGAGAAAATTATCCTGCAAGAAGATTTGGGCAACCGTCAAGTAATTGCAAAAACGGACCCTAGCTAATAAATTATCTAAATTAATAAAGCGCTCACCACTATACATATAAAATATTATAGCATAAGCGATAAGGGATTTCAGGGCACAAAAAAATGAGCCGGGCGGAGACACGGCTCAATGAATTTTCTAATTAGGCCTGGTGAGTAACTTTAACCATGGCAGTACGTAAAACTTCACCTTGGTAGAGATAGCCTGGAATCAACTCTTCAGCGATAACCTCCTGGTCACCTTCACCTTCTTCCATAGAAATAGCATTGTGAAGTTCTGGATTAAAGATCGTGCCTGGATTGGCATTAATTTTTTCGAGACCGAGGGATTTCATGGTTTTTTCAAGAGTTTTTTGAACCGGAGAAAGCGCTTCCGGGTGAGCGGAAATAGCGCGACCCATATCATCAATCAGCGGGAGAAATTTCAAAATAGTGCTATGAGTAGCCGTTTTCTTAGCTTGTTCGCGTTGCATTTCGACCTGCTTACGGAAATTTTCAAAATCTGCACGTGTACGCTGGAGATCAAGCAAAAATTCAGCATTTTGCTGCTTTAGATTGGCGAATTCTGCAGAGATAGGGTCAGCAGATTGATTAAGATTATCCGAAAAATTCACTTCTGGACTAGCTTGATTTAGATTCTCAGCTTCAGAATTTTCGAAATTAAAATTTGAATTATTGGTTTCATCTTGTGGTTTTGACATATTTTCTCCTTACAAAGTGTTTTCCAAATAGCGACCGGCATGACGGACTAGGCTCATGATTTTAGCATAATTTTGACGGGTAGGACCGAGGACCCCAATATAGCTATCATCTGAGTACGGTGAACGGAATTTACTAATAATAAGTGAAGCATCTGAGTTTTTGCCGATTGGATTTTCGTGGCCAATGAAAATATTCAGTGGTTCACCCGGCTTGGCTTCGTGGAGCCATGGTTCAAGATTATCAAGCAGTTTCGATACTGCCTGGATGCGTTCATAATCAACAAATTCTGGCTGAGAAAAAAGCTTGGAAATGCCAGAATAATAAAGCTGATTACCGATGGTGGCAAGACCGAGGTTTCCGGTCAACTCAACTAACATATCGACGGCTGAGCGAATGGCGAAATCAGCACGCTCCTGAGCATTAATACGAACTTCCAAAGCGTGAAGGCTGCGGCGACCCTCGTTTTCTTCCCCACTACCGAGAGCCTTAAGCGGAGAAAGATTAAGCCAACGATTAAAAATGGAATCGATAATTTCGAGAGTTTCTGCCGAATCTTCGACCCCCAAAATAGAGTTTGAAGATGATTTTTCTGACTCAGACTCTGAAGAGCTAGATTCCTGTGTATCAGCTTCCATACAACTCCCCAGATGAGGATTAGATGAAAGTGAATTTACATAGTAGCGGTAACCGTAATCGGTTGGAATACGACCAGCGGAAGTGTGGGGAGAGGTAATATAACCCAGCTCCTCGAGACGTGCCATTTCCGAACGAATGGTGGCAGAAGAAACATTGAATAATTTAGCTAAAGTAACACTGCCAACAGGGGTGGCAACATCAGCATACTCCTCGATAATGGCGAAGAGGATGAGTTTTTGACGTTCTGTGAGTTTAATTTCGTTATTCATAATTAATGATTTAATTATATCACTTAGCACTCAAAATTCAAGAGTGCTAATTTTCGACAAAAAGTGCGGTGGGCAAAGTGATACACATGGTGGGTGAAGTGATACGTGTGGTGGGCGAAGCGATAAATTCATGATAGAATATGTAAAATATTTAAAAGGGGCGAAAATGGACGAGCGCGATTTATTAAAAACCAAATTAGGCACCGGCAGTATTAATATCTTCGGTCTACCGATGTGCGGCAAGGATACGGTAGGAGAAAAATTGGCGGCCTACTTTGATGGAAAACTGCTTTCTTCTGGAGCAATGATTCGCCAGTACGAAGCGGAAAACCAACAGGCTTTAACTGCGGACGGCTCACTCGCGCCGACAGATTTATTTTATGAAATCGTGCTTCCCTATTTCGATAAGGTGGAACTGAAAAATTCACCACTCATTCTCTCGAGTGTGGGGCGTTGGTCGGGCGAAGAGAAAGAAATTTTAAGAAAAACTATCGAATCAGGACATCCGACAAGGGCGGTGGTCTATCTAAAATTAGCCAAGGCAGAAGTAATTCGTCGCTTTATGTTAAATCTGGTGGGTGCCGGTCGCGAGCGACGCGCGGATGATGCTTCCCTGAAAGTTTTCTTGAGGCGGTTAAATGAATTTAACCAAAAAACTTTGCCAGTGCTGGAATATTACCGCGAGAAGGGGCTCTTGATTGAGATTGATGCGAGTGGCTCGCGAGAGGAAGTTTTCGAAAAAACCTTAGCAGAGATTAAGAAAAAGTTAAAATAATTAAGTGATTCAGTTTAATTAAAAATAGGCGCGAGATGGGCGCCTATTTTATTTCGTTTTTAATCACGTTTTAGTATCAAGATGATTTTAGATTTTAGTTTAGTCGCGTTTCAGCATCACGGTGAAGGCTTCGGATGGAATATCAATTTTACCAAAACGTTTCATACGTGCTTTACCGCGCTTCTGTTTCTCAAGTAACTTCGCTTTACGGTCACGGTCACCAGTGTGAATTTTTACGGTGACATCCTTACGGAAGGCGCCAATGGTTTCACGCGCGATAATGCGCGCACCGATGGCAGCTTGTAAGGCAACTTCGAAGTTTTGGCGTGGAATCACTTCTTTTAATTTTTTCGTAATGGAACGACCCAATGCATCAGCCTCCGAACGGTGACACATCAGAGCCAAGGCATCCATTTTTTCGCCACCCACGAGAAAATCGACGCGCACCAAATCTTCCGCACGATAGCCATTAATTTCATAGTTAAAGCTGGCATAACCAGAGGTGAGAGACTTCAATTGGTCATAAAAATCGGTCAAGAGATTGGCCATTGGCGCTTCAAAATCAATCAGAGCACGATCTTCGAGGTAAGAAATATTTTTCTGCAAACCACGCTTCTCGACAATGAGCTGCAGGACATTACCAATCATTGAAACTGGGAGGATAATTTCTCCTTTCACCCATGGTTCGCGAATTTCAGCGATAGTCGAAGCATCCGGGAGATTAGCCGCAGACTTAATTTCGAGTTCTTCACCGGAATTTAAGGTGACTTCATAGTTGGTCGAAGGATTCGTCACCACGAGGTCGAGCTTAAATTCACGTTCGAGACGCTCCTTGATGATATCCATATGGAGCAGACCCAAGAAACCGATACGCAGACCGAAACCGAGCACTGGGCTATTTTCTGGCTCGAAACGTAGGGCGGAATCAGAAAGCGAGAGTTTCTCGATGGCCTCTTTCAAATCTTTATACTGATCGTTACTAACTGGGAAAAATCCAGCGTAGACAAATGGGAGGACGTTTTTGTAGCCTGGTAGAGGATTTTTGGCGGGAGCTTTTTTCAAAGTAACCGTATCACCAACTTTTGCTTCACGCGTGGTCTTCAAGTTGGTGACAATATAGCCGACTTCCCCTTCACTAAGACTGTCTTTGGGCGACATTTCTGGCTTCAGAATACCAACTTCAAGGGCAATGCCGGAGGTCTTAGTAGCAAGCATTTCGATGGCAGCATTTTTAGCAATCGAGCCATCGACAATACGCACATAAAGCACCACGCCACGGTAGTCATCGAAGTAAGAGTCGAAAATCAGAGCACGGGTTTCAGGGGCGGAATTAGGAAGTGTTGCAGAATTGGAAGCAGGAAGTGTTGCAGAATTTTTGAGCGAAGTATCGACAGAAGATTTGTTTGGCGCTGGAGCGAATTCAATGATACGATCGAGAACTTTTTCGACATTGAGACCAGTCTTGGCGGAGACTGGAATAATTTCTGACGGGTCACAGCCTAAAAGATTAATAATTTCACTAGAAACCCGCTCAACATCCGCAGCCGGCAGGTCAACTTTATTGATCACCGGAATAATGGTGAGATTTTGCTCGATTGCGAGATAAACATTGGCGAGAGTTTGCGCTTGAATGCCCTGAGTGGCGTCGACCACTAAAATCGCCGACTCAACCGCCTGCAAAGAACGAGAAACTTCGTAAGAAAAATCCACGTGGCCCGGAGTATCAATCAGATTGAGCTCGTAGCCCTTGTATTTCATTTGCACTGGGGTCAATTTAATCGTAATCCCCTTTTCACGCTCAAGTTCCATAGAGTCGAGGAGCTGAGATTTCATCTGGCGTTTTTCGACGGTACCAGTAATTTCCATCATGCGGTCAGCCAAGGTAGACTTACCGTGATCGATGTGAGCGATGATACAAAAATTTCTAATATTTGCGGAATTCATGCCTCTATTATAACAGAGATGGGATGGAGTATAATAGAATCATGAAATTAATCTTGGCAGTTTCGGGTGGTGTGGATTCAATGGTACTTCTCGCCATGTACGCACATGCCGATATTATCGTAGCGCACATCGACCACGGCACGCGCAAATCTAGTGCGGAGGATGCAGATTTTGTACGCCAAAAATGCCATGAGCTGGGGGTGAAATTTTATGAAACTAAGCTAGAGCTTGGAGAGAAAGTTTCAGAGGAATTGGCACGCAAGAAACGCTACGAATTTCTTAAAACAATTCAAGAAAAAGAGGGTGGTACTCTCTGCACCGCACACCACTTAGACGATGTCTTGGAATCGATCGCCATCAATTTGATTCGTGGTACCGGCTGGCGGGGACTTACACCTTTTTATGGGGATGATCTTGTGCGGCCTTTTATTATTTCAAGAATGTGGAAACGGGACGTACTGAAATTTGCCGGGAGACACGCCGTACATTACAGGCAGGATCCGACCAATCACGAGACGAATTATTTGCGCAATCGAGTACGCGAAAAAATGGCGGAACTAGACGAGGCAACGCGAGCAGATATTATTGATCTGTTTGAGAAGCAAAACGAACTAAGAAACAAAATCGAAAAATTAGTGACGGAATTAGCGAAGCAGACCGTAGTAGGAAAAAATTTTCATAAAAAACATCTTTTTCTTACCGCCGACGAGCGAGTGGCGTTGGAAATTCTAAGGGAAATTTGTTTAATGCACGGACATAGCCTGACTCGGAAGCAGTTGGAGGATTTTCTTTCTGCAATTAAAACCTATGCACCACACAAAAGATTTAATTTACCGAAGAATCACTTTGTGACAATTCTAAAAAATTACTTTGAATTTAAATAATCGACAATTTGATTATGGTTTTCTAGTGAAGTAGCCGGGACGGCCGTTGGTGGGATCATCGATTCGGAGCCAGGTTTTATCAGCAGTGGAAGGATTAGCGAGATAAGAGCCATTACCACCTCGGAGCTTACTGCGGTTTCTAAACATTTCAAAAGAATACGTAAGATTAGTGGTATTAAAATCATTATTTACATAAATTGTTTCTAGCTTATCCTTAGACATATCCTGATCATAGAGAGAAAACATACTTTCCATATTCGTCACCTTCGAGGTATTGAAGTTGGAGAGATCAAGTAAGGTGAGGTTGGACATTCCATAAAACATATATCGCATATCCGTCACCCGAGAGGTATTAAAATTAGAGAGATTAAGGGAGGTAAGATTAGACACGCCAGAAAACATAAATGCCATATCTGTTACTTTAGAGGTATCGAAGCTTGAGAGATTAAGTGAGGTGAGGCTGGACATTCCATAAAATATCTGGTCCATATCCGTCACCTGGGAAGTATCGAAGTTGGAGAGATCAAGACTAGTGAGATTAGACATACCCCAAAACATGTAGCTCATATCTTTTACATTAGAGGTATCGAAGCTTGAGAGATTGAGTGAGATTAAATTTTTAATACTTGAAAACATTTGTTTCATATTTATTACTTTAGATGTGTTAAAGTTAGAAAGATTAAGTGAGGTAAGGCTATACATATAGGAAAACATATGTTCCATATCTGTAACCCTGGAAGTATCAAAACTAGAGAGATTCAATGTGGTGAGATTATGCATATTATGAAAAATATAGGCCATATCTGTTACTTTAGAAGTATTAAAATTGGAAAGATTAAGGGTAATAATATTGTACATACCAAAAAACATAGAGCGCATATCCGTCACCTTAGAAGTATCAAAACTAGAGAGATCTATATCTAAAATATTTTTTATATTTTCATCATTCATAAATCGAAAAAACATCAAACTACTATCTTCATTCAAGTAAACTTTTTCAGTTTCAGCATAATAATAAGCTGTTTTATCGGTCGGGTCTAACCAAAGTTTAATTTCATAGTCGGATTCTTCGTCTTCGATATTCACGGCATTCATAGAAGCAGCTGGCGCCACAGCACTCTTTTTAAAATACTCGATTTTATTTGTCGCGGTTTCTAAGGCTTTTAGTTTTTCATTAAAATCAGGACCCTCGGTCATGATAGCTTTTGGCGTATATGGATTAGAAACTACCGAGATAATGAGCTTGTTTTCGTAATTACCTGGCTTAAGGCTGCTATTTAATTTCATACCAAGCTTAATGGTATGGTTCTCTTCACTGGTAGATTTTTCAGTGGTATGAATAAGATTAGCTGGCGCGGAAAGTGCTGGGATAGGATTAAAATCAGCATTTGTATTGAAGCTATAGCCCCAGGTATTAGCAGGAAGATTGGAGAGAGAAGATACTGAAGAGATGGAGCTG
>CAUTXE010000022.1:0-12228 GCA_963542185.1 uncultured Candidatus Saccharibacteria bacterium
ATCTACCGTCACACGCAGTAGCCCAAACGCCGTAATGTAAGAATAATCCAAGTCAATCTCCGTGGCATTCTGAATATCAGGGATGTCCACATCGTCCAGCAGGTGAATTACCGGGCGCCTAGCGAAAGGCAAATCTTCGTACCAATCTGAAGTCGCGAGCGCTTCTTGTAAAGTCGAAAGTCCCGCACCACCACCACATAGTAGAATCTTATTCGGCAAAGCCTCGAGCAAAGAAAAATCAGAAAGCGCTAATCCTACGCCGGAAACCCAAACTTCCGTATTATCGGCGATGGCTTTTTCTACCTTCTTCATACGGTCCGGCACGTTCAAAATATTTTGCACTTCATTCATGCGCTCCGCATCGGAAACCGTCAGGGTCTTCAAGGCATGTAAATCATTAGAAAGCAGCCCACTATACTGAATCTTCACTAGTTCTGCGGTGTCAAAATCGAGTCCCACCCGACTAGCTACCTGATGCGTAAAGCTACGACCACCGATGCCGAACATCTTAGTCCCCTCTACTCCACCATTGTCTACTACGGCGATGTCGGTCGTGCCACCACCAATATCCATCACAATTGCAGACAAATTGGAATCGAGATTATTTCCGAGACAGGCGCGACAAACTGCAAACGGCTCCACCGCTACGGCAACAAGATCAAGATTTAGTTCCGCACAAACTTTTTCAATTGCCGAAATATGCACTAATGGCGCAAATGCGGTATAAAATTGCAAGACTAATTCCGAACCCTTAAAACCAATCGGATTACTCACTTTATATCCGTCGATCGAAAGGGAAACAATCGCCGAATTAATCAGGCGTACTTCCACATCCTGGTTGTCAGTCTCCAAGGCCACTTCTTCGCGCGCTTGTTCTTCGGCCTTATCTTGCACGCGCTTGATAATCAATTGCATTTCTTGGTCGGAGATTGGTTTGTTGCCATCTTTACGGCGGTAGCGCACGGTCTTCGTATTGCCCTTAATTAGTTCACCCGCAATACCCACCGAGCAAGTTCTGGCTACTACCCCGGCCATATTTTCTGCGCGTGACAAAGCCTTTTCGCAGGCAGCAATCACTGCAGGAATATCCGCAATCGCCCCAGCATACATGTTGCCCATCGCCTGATGCTCTTTACCGACACCGCGAATAATTAATTTATCACCTTCTTGGCGCTCGGCAATCACCGCCTTGATATATTCAGTACCAATATCTAGCGCGAGAAGCGTTTCCGGCATTTCATTTTCATTCTTCAGGCCATGTGGAATATTCATAAAAATCTCGTTTACTTTTCCTAATTATAACACATTAAGCATAATTGCTATTTCACGCCAAAAAAGTTTGTGCTAAAATAAAATTACTATGCCAATCATCACAAATCTCTTCCCAGATATTTTTCTGGTGTCGCGTCAAAAAATCATTCAAAAATTCTGCGCGGCGCTCTGTCTTGGCTTGGCTTTTAATTTGTTGATGGGTACGCAAAATACTTCCGCTTTTACCCCAAGACTCAGTGTCTCAATCGATCAAACCCAAATTTCTAACATCGATGGTACCGATATCATCTTCGGCTCGAACCTTGACCGTAGCTCAAGTGTGCCATTTTCGATCAATGTGAACACCAATAATCGTACTGGCTACAAAGTTTTTATTTCCGCCAAGGACGAGAATACTGCACTTAAATCTGGTGGCCTCCGTATTAATTCCATCGGTCAATCCGAATCACTGAATAACTTCCAAGATAATGAATGGGGTATTTCCGCTCTCGGCACCACTGGTAGTTACTTGCCAGTTTCTCCTGCCTCGAATCCATACAAGCTAAAGGAGTCCGATACTCATGCCAAGCAGGGTGATAATATCAATCTTTCTGTTGGATTGAAGCTCTCTGGTGCTCTGCAGCCGGGTGTTTACCAAAACCAACTAGTTATCTCTGTAATTACTAATCCACTCGACAACATTACTCGTCTCGCTCCAGGTCCAGATATTCAGGCTGCTATGAGCGAATTAACTAATGGTCATCTCGAAGAAGTTACCTCTGTTAAATGGCAAGGTCCTGCATCCTTACCGACTCTCACTCCGGCCAAGTCAACTTATGAAGATTTTGGCTATAAAAATGTCTCGCTTGATGACACTTATGATCCGATTTACCTTTATTACGACCAGGCCACTAAGTCCATGATTTTTCAGTCCACCCCAGCCGTGATTGACGTTTATCTCAATAAAGACAGCTCCGAGATGTTCAATAATCTATCAAAGATGACCTCGATTGATTTATCTCATTTTGACTCTCGCGAAGCGGAAACTCTTGCTGACTTTTTAATGAATGATGAAAGTCTTGCTTCTGTTGATGTTTCGCATTTTGATGTGCGCAAAGTTAAGGATTTTCAAGGTATGTTCTATAGCAATTCCTCCCTTACTTCTCTAGACTTAACCAGTTTTCACACTGATTCCGCTACTAATTTCTACCAAATGTTCTTCATGTGTGGCCAAATCTCAGATCTGAAAATTCCAAACTTCAAAACCGATAAAGTTACTAACTTTGAGTCAATGTTTGGTTCGATGGATACTCTGGAGTCGCTTGATCTCACGCATTTTGATGTCAGTAATGGCGAAAATTTTGATTATATGTTTGCCGGTGACGCCGCAATGACTAATCTAAATATTAGTAACTGGTATACACCAAAGGCTAAAGATATGAATAGTATGTTCTATATGATGTATGCACTTCCCCATCTTGATATTTCGCACTTTGACACTTCGAATGTCACGAATATGGATAGCATGTTCTATGAAATGAATGCCCTTGAAGAGCTTAATGTGAGCCATTTCCGTACTAGCAATGTGACAAAGATGGGGTCAATGTTCTATAACGTCAGTAGCGTACGCGATCTCGATGTTTCGAATTTTGACACCAGTAATGTAGAAGATATGCAGGCGATGTTCTATGGTATGGAGTCTGTCGAGCATCTCAATTTGTCAAATTTTGATACTCGAAAGGTCAAGAATATGACCCGTATGTTCCGCAGTATTAATGCTATTTCTGAGCTTGATCTCTCTAACTTCGATACCAGAAACGTCACATTGATGCGATCGATGTTTAATGACAATAAAAAGCTTTCGAAAATTATTTTCAGTAAGAAGTTTGATACCTCAAATGTAGTAGATATGCAATATATGTTCGGTAGTATGTGTGCTTATAAAGAGCTTGATCTCACTACTGCCAACTTTAAGACTTCTAAAGTCGGGCACTTCGAATTTATGTTTGAAAACACTCGCTGTGCAACGCCAGCACTAGAAAAAATTTACGTGGAAGAGGATTTTGATATTACCGCAACTAAAGATCCTTCTGTGGCCTTCAGCCCGGCTTATAATAAATATATTTTCACCAACCAAACTTTGTTACGTGGTGGAAATGGTGGCTACTGGACCAACCCAGCCGATGCTAACCTCGATGGTTTGCGCATCGATCAGCCAGGACGCAAGGGTTACTTCACTTTGAAGACTCCATAATTACTTAAAAACTAATTAAAACTCAAAAAAACTTATGTTAAAATGGATAAAGTTTATGTTTAGAAAAATTATTGAAAAATCTAAAACTCAAATTATCCACACCGCACTTTTAACTTTTCTTGTGGCGCTGACTTTTAATGCTTTCTTTTTCGTGAAAAATACAAAAGCCTTGCGTGTGCCGGGGCTCGCGGTTTCTTTTGATGCTGATGCCCATATAAACGGTAATCAGATTATTAATTCTCTCACTCAATCCGAAGATCATCCGATGAATCTCACGGTCACTACGGATAATACTACGGGCTATCAGGTAATGATTAGTGCGCAGACTAATGAAACCGCCATGACTAGTGCCACTAATTCTGACCGCATTAATTCGATTAGCCAAAATCTCACTCTGACTAATTTTCCCAGTAACACTTGGGGTATTAGGTTAGGGAATTATGGCGAGTTTATGCCGATTCCGCCAGCTTCTTCGCCAATGATGCTGGTTCAGAATAGCTCAAAACCGATTACTAACACCGATACACACCAGGTAGATATGGGTCTTAAACTATCCTCAAATCTTTCTAGTGGAGAATATACGAATACTCTAATGGTAACCGTCATTACTAATGACTATCCACCACGGGCTTTAGCTCTGCCGGGTCTCTATTGGCGTAACGCTATGAAAGACGCCGCTGGTGGGTTTGATAAAATTAAACATTTTGCCCGAAGCGTATCTCCACCAACGGCTGGCGATAATCCGGTACATCTTGAGGATGACGGTACTTCGGATACGGAAATACTCGGTTGGTTCGACCCAGCTGTTGAAACTTTTTATTATTATAGTCTTGCCGATAAGGTGGAACTAAATAGTGATTGTTTGTATATGTTCCTAGATCATGTTAATCTGGCCGATATTGAACTCTCAGGGTTCGACACTCATTCGGTTGTTAATATGCAGGGGATGTTCAGAAACACCGGCCTCACTAGTTTAGATCTCTCCAGTTTTGATACGGAAAACGTCACCGATATGTCCGGCATGTTCTATGATGTGAAGAATCTGACGAATCTCGACCTCACACATCTTAACACTAGTAATGTCACCGACATGCACTACATGTTCACGAATATGAGTAGCCTCACTTCACTCAACCTTTCACGTATGAACACTTTCAAGGTTACCAATATGGATGGTATGTTCTGGGGGGTAAAAAACTTGCCCACCCTCAATCTTTCCAAGTTTGATACGCGAAATGTTACCTATATGTCGAATATGTTTCTTTATGCTGAGAAGATTACTGATCTTGATTTGTCTTCTTTTGACACCTCCAAGGTTACTGCGATGTCGGATATGTTCAACTCCATGAAATCTCTCACCAATCTTAAATTTAGTAAGAAATTTAACACCGGTCAGGTGCAAAATATGCAAGGCATGTTTGCTAATCTGATGAATATTCAAGAGATTGATCTTTCGCAGGCCGACTTCGACACCTCGAATGTGACAAATTTCTATGGTATGTTTGCTTATTATTTGCACACGACCGCCCCATCCAAACTCCAGCGCATCTATGTCGAAGCTGGTAAGGACTTTAATACATCGAAGGCTGCTCCGACCAACTATGCTCAGAATATTAATTCACAAATCTTTAACGATCAATTATTGCTTCGCGGTGGTAATGGTTCTTATACACCAAATCCAGCCTATGCCGACCTTTCTTGGCTTCGTATCGACCGTGGTGTCGCGCAACCTGGTTATTTTACCGCCAAGTAATTTGACAAACTTATTATCTTCGCTATAATAGAAATATATACTTTTAATATCCGGCCGCAAGGTCGGATATTTTAGACTAAAAGAAAGGAAAATATGGAAGGCTTAGACCTTAAACAGATGTCTCAGATGGTGAAAGTTATCGCCGAAGAGAAGAATCTCCCAGAAGAAACTGTTTTGAATATTATTGAAACTGCCATTGCCGCCGCTTGGCGTAAAGAAGAAGGTGAAAAGGACATGAATGTTCGCGCCGTACTTAACCGTGAAACTGGTAGCGCCACGGTTTTCATCGCTAAAGAAGTCATTGAAGATGGTTTGGCTTATAATCCAGCCACCGAAATTCCAGAAGGTGAAGCTGAGGGTAAAGCTATCGGTGAAACTTTTGAAGAATCTCATCCAGTTACTAAATTTGGTCGTGTCGCTTCGATGACCGCCAAGCAGGTAATTATGCAACGTCTTCGTGAAGCTGAACATGAAGCCATCCTTTCGATCTTTGAAGATAAAATCGGTAGCATCATGACCGGTATGGTGGCTCGTGTCGAACGTAATATCGTGCGTATTGATTTTGGCCGTACCACTGGTATTATGCTCAAGTCTGACCAAATCGACGGTGAGTATTACCAAGTTGGTTCTCGCATCAAGGTTTTGATTAAGACCATCGAGCGCAACGAGCGTGGTGCTCAACTTCTTGTTAGCCGTAGCTCTGCAGACTTCATTAAGCAGCTCTTCATGCAGGAGGTCCCTGAAATCGAAACTGGTGTCGTTGAAATTCGTGCTATCGCCCGTGAGGCTGGTCGTCGTACCAAGATTGCTGTCACCAGCACCGTTCCAGGTGTTGATCCAGTTGGAACCTTCGTTGGTGGTCGTGGTGTGCGTGTTCAAGCTGTGATGAATGAAATTGGCGATCGTGAAAAAATCGACATTATCAACTGGAGCGAAAATCTCTCTGAGTTCATCCGTGAAGCTTTGAGTCCAGCCGAAATCACTCGTGTCGAAATCGAAGATAAGCGCGCCAAGGTTTATGTCACCGAAGATCAGCAATCTGTCGCCATTGGTCGCCAAGGTCAAAACGTCCGTCTCGCTTCTATGCTCACCGGCATTGAGCTTGATATTGAGCTAGCTGAAGCACCAAAGAAGAAAAAGCGTGCTAACGTGGAAGATTCTTTGCTTTCTGCCTTGCAAGAGAACGAATCGGAAGCGGAAACCGTAGCTTCTGAAGAAGCTGAGGAATCTGCTGAAGCAGAATAAAACCCTAGAGCAACAAAAAAAGACCCCGTTTGGGGTCTTTTTTAGCGTACTTCTACGCGGACGCGTGGTAATGAGCGACCAGAGAAGTGGGTTTTCTTGGTTTTCACAAAAGTGACAACACCATCTTTTGCTGCATGAATGGTGAAATTGCGGGACATGTAAGTACCTTCACCAGCAATTTTGGTGCTTCCGGTTTGGCGAACTAAAACTTCACCGTTGCGGACTTTTTGGCCACCAAAACGCTTCACGCCAAGACGTTGACCAGCATTGTTGTGGATATTTTTCGCGGTACCACCGGCTTTAACATGTGACATTTTTTGCCTTACTCTTTCTTAATACTATTATTTCTCGAGCCACAATCTGCCCTTCACGATAATAAATCATGTCAGACTGACTCAAGCCTTGAAACTTTGCTAAATTATAACCCATATCTGTAATTTCGTCAATAATTGAAAGCCTTGAGTAGTGACCATCTTCACGTAGCCAAGCTGGCACCGCGATTACCACAGGGGTATCATCCTCAATCTGCTTAGCTAGGTTCTTTAAAAAGCCGAGAATAATCCGCTTGCAGTTCTGTTTTTCATCTTTTAATTTAATCTCGACTGGCGGTTTTGACATTGGAGAGCCCAGGAAACATTCACAGGCTACCAGGCCGATTTCTGAGGCTTTTGGCCAAACAAAATCCGTCGCATCGCCAGTGTAGATGGAATTTAGGAATTGATTTTTTTGTTCCACTAGCTCTGGTTTGATCTTGAAGAAGCGTGCCTTTTTTTCGAGTAGCCAATCCAGGTTTTTCTGAGTGTATTCCATCATCCGCGGATTAAGATCGCTACCGATTACTGGTTGACCGAGAATCAAGGCTTCCTGCAAGACCACGCCGGTGCCACAGAACGGATCAAGCACTTTTTTCGACTCGTCAATCTCACCACCCAAATTAATTAAGATCTGTGCGAGTTTCGGTGGCAACATTCCCACCTTAGCGTCCCTCGCTGGGCGCATCTGATCGCGTTCACGATATCTATCGATATTTTGTACGCCCAGGCTCAGATATGTTTCCGAACCCACCAAAATCACTTCTTCAGACCCCGGTTTTTCACCTAAATTATTATGAAATGCGGTAGCCGAAGAAATTTCAGGTCCTCTAGCTTCCACTACGCGCACATTGCGTCCGAGTTTTTTGAGTAGACTCTTCAGCTCCATCGCCTTGCGACGCACTAAATTCTCGACCGCTGATTTTTTGTTTTTATGATTCGAGTTTAGGGCATAGCTAGAAACCCCAATGGTGATTTTACCTTCGGGCTTTTTAGTATTAATCATTTCCGCAAGTTCGCGGAAATTACCCTCGAAAATTTGCGCCAATTTAATTGAGCCACCCAGTCTATCAATCGAGACGGCCTTATTGGTTTCAAAAGCCGCAAGTTCTGGTCCGATAAGTTTGGCGTTTTGGTCGTAAATCGCTTGGATTTCCGCCAAAGATATTTTTGGAAGTCGTCCCAGCACTGCAATGTATTTCATAATCTTATTTTATCATGTATAATAAAAAAGCTATGTTTAAAAAGATTCTCAGTATTGTCACGTTATTATTAGTCGGTGTTGTTGTTTATGGCGCTCGTAACGAAATTGTTTCGGCCTTCCAATGTATTTTTGGTGGCCAATGTATGGATGGTTCGCACTTCTCCATTAATTTCTGGATTGTTTTGCTTCTAGTTCCAGAGCAACTCTTCATGTATTATAGTGCTGGTAAAATTTTCTTCTCCTATATGGCAGGGAAAGCTAAATCTCAGAAAAATATCACCAGGATTTCCGCTGGTAAATCTACTAAATCTGAAAAAGCTAAATCTGAAAAAACCAATACTGATACCGATGCCGACGTGAAAGCTTTCGAAAAACTCACCACTTGGCAGCTTGCGCGTATTTCTTTCGAATTAAACTTCGTAAATCACGCCATTCCTTCTGGCGGAGTCTCTGGTCTCGGCTACATTACTTGGCGCTTAAAGAAGTTTGGCGCTACCGCTGGTCAGGTTAGCTTCATGTATCTCTTGCGCTATGTGATTACTATTCTTGCTAATCAAACTCAAACTATCCTCGCCATTATTTTCTTATTAGTGACAAATAGTGTGCCAAATACTGCACTTTGGATGGTCGGGGCCGTAGCTGCCATGAGTGTCGGGGTGATTCTTGGTATCGTTTTAATGATTGTGATTGTTTCTAACCGTAAGCTTATCGACTTTACCGCCAAAAAGGTGGCTGCCATTATTAACGGATTAGTTCGTACGGTTACTTTTGGCAAGAAAAAGCAAATTATTGAGACTAAGAAAGTTCAAAAATACTTCTTGGATCTTCATGAAGACTTCCTTACCGCGAAGCGTGATAAAAAGATTTTGGTTGGTCCAGTGCTTTGGGGCTTCCTCTATAACTTCCTCGAAATTGCCACCTATGAAATTGTCGCCATCGCTATTGGTCACCCAGAAATCTTCCCACAAATCATGGTCGCTGAGGCTCTCGGCTCGGTCGTCGGTGCGGTTCTTCCTACCCCTGGTGGCGTTGGTGGTTATGAAGGTTCGATGGTTGCCGTGATGACCGTACTTGGTAGTGATCTCGCGGTTGCTAGTACCACGGTCCTTGTCACTCGTATGATTGTCTTGCTTAATACCATCGTTTCTGGCTATGGTTTTTACCAAAATGCCATCTCCAAGATTGGTAAAGAAGAGAAACAAAAAATCTTCGAAGGGGAATCTGCGGAGTAATGGCCGAATCGCCAAAATATTCCGTCTCTGATTTTATTGCTGTCGCCAACCACGCCTTAGATTATACTTTTCCGGATTGTGTAGTCTATGGCGAGGTGGCGAATTTTAATGTCAATCAAAATCGTTGGATTTTCTTTGATCTCAAGGATCAAGAATCGGTAATTAATTGTTTCATGGTGGCTTCGAGTCTTCGTACACCGATCGAGAACGGCATGAAAATTGCGGTTCAGGCCACCCCGAAGATTTTTAATCGCTCTGGTCGTTTTACTCTCACTATTAAGCAATATGCTTTGATCGGCGAGGGCAATATCAAAAAAGCCTACGAGCTTCTCAAAGCCAAACTTACCAAAGAAGGTCTCTTTGATCCGGCTAGAAAGCGAAGTATTCCAGCTAACCTCGAGCGCATCGGGGTGATTTCTTCTACCCAAGCTGCCGGTTATGCAGATTTTATTAAAATTATTAATTCTCGCTGGGGTGGTCTGGAAATTCGCGTAGCCAATACTAAGGTCCAGGGTCTCGGCGCGGCCGATCAGGTAATTCGTGCTCTCGAATTTTTTAATCAAGAAAATAAGGTTCAGATTATCGCCATCATTCGTGGTGGTGGCTCGAAAGAAGATCTCGCTTGTTTTGATGATGAAAAACTCGTTCGTGCCATTGCGGCTAGTAAAATTCCCGTGATTACGGGTATAGGTCATGAAATTGATACCTCACTGGCGGATCTCGCTGCTGACGTGGTGGCTTCTACCCCAAGTAATACCGCGGAAATGTTATCGAAAGACAAGAAGCTTGAAATCGCCAATCTCTACCGTCTGCTCTCTCGTACTAAGTTGCAAATCGAACGCAATCTCGACGCGCCAAAGCTCGAAACTAAGCGTAATTTACTTCGCGCTAAACAGCAAATCCTAAATCAAATTTTGCGTGAATTAAATCAGCTAAAATCCACCCAAAAAGTCATTGAAAACCTCAATCCCGAAACTATTCTGAAAAAAGGTTATGCCATCCTTAAAGGTGAATTGAAGCTTGATTCCGAAATCTCCTTAGAAACTCTCGACTCTGAAATCTCCGCCCGCATTACCCAAATTAAATCTAAAGAAAGGAAAACTCATGACTAAAAAATCCGTTGGCGCCAAAATCGAACAACTTAATCAAAATCTCGAATGGTTTTATGGTGACGAATTCAAGCTCGAAGAAGCCGCCAAAAAATATCAGGAAGCCGCCGAGTTGGCTAAGGATATCGAAAAAGAACTCGAAACTTTGAAGAATCAAATCGAAGTTATTTCTAAAGATTTTAGCATCGAGTAAAACTTCAAAATCAGTCATCAAAATCCTTAAGCTAACTTGTAAAAAACCTAATTCCTAGTAAAATATAATTATGGATAATTCAAACAACAATCCTTTTCTTACATCGAACCAATTTAATAATTCTGGCCAAACTCCAGCTAATTTCGGTACTACTAACCCTTCAGGGAATAACCCGTTTATTCAGAATAACCCAGTCTCTTCGACGAATAATTCAACCCCGGCTAATCCAGTGGCTTCAGAAGCTCCAGCGACCTCTGCGAACTCCGGCGATATTTATCAAAATCTATATCAGAGTCCATTCACTCCTGGCATGCCTGCTGCGAATCCTTTGAGCAAAAATTATGCCGATATGACCGGCGAAGAACGCAAAGAAGCTAGTCGCATCGCCAAGGCCAAAAACCGCATTGATCTTATGAAAACCGTTGGACTTATCGTAGTCTCTCTGCTTGCGGTGCTCTTTATTGGTCTCTTTATTTGGATGTGGGTGAAGTGGAATGACGCCAGTACTAATGTGAAGGGTAAGGTCGACGTCGCTGTAGCGGAAGCTAAAAATGAACTTCAGACCAAGCTCGAATCCGAATTTGAAGAGAAAGAAAAATACCCATATAAAGTCTTTACCGGTCCTACTGACCTTGGTGAACTCAGCTTCGAATATCCAAAAACTTGGAGTCTCTATGTTCAAAGTAGCGCCAACCGTGGTGGTGATTACGCTGCCTATCTGAATCCAGGTCAGGTTAATGTGGTCCAAGATGATACCGTGATGGCACTCCGTGTCAGTATCAAGGGCACTCTTTTCGATCAGGCGATTAGTGATTTTGCCGAAAAAGTCCGTTCTGGTGATATGACACTTTCAACTACCGTAGTTAATGGCAACAATGTCAACGTTTATACTGGTAAATTAGATAATGAATATCAGGGAATCATTTGTGTCTTCAAGCTTCGCGACAAGACTGTCATGCTTCAAACCGATTCCACCAGCGTCTTCAGTGATGACTTCTACCGTATTCTCAAAACCGTGAAATTTAATAGCTAAATTTATCCGAAAAATCTGCAACCCCCGCACCATTTTGCGGGGGATTGTTCAAGCATTTTGCCTGAAAAATGGGTGCTATAATTAATTTATGAATAGTGAGGTAAATGGTATTTTCGTGGTTGCACATGACTTGAAAAGTCCGCTTACTCTTATGCGCCAAATGGCCCTCGCGATGGATTTCCAGAAAGACAGCACCGCCGAACTCGAGAAATCTCGTAATAAAATTATTCGCATTTCCGAACGTGCCATGCGTCAGGTTAACGACCTCACTAAAATCGCCCGCATCGAAGAAGGTTTGTTTACCTTGGAGCCGGTTTCCATTCGTGCCGTCTGCGATGATGTGATTTCTGAGCTTGAGCAACTCTTCGCTCTCAATCAACGCAAGCTTCGTTTCGAATATCGCAACAAAGCTCGCCTGGTGATTGGCAATTACGATTTGATTTTCAGTGTAATTTATAATTTCTGCGCCAATGCCATGTACTATTCCACGGTCGAAACCGAATCTTGCTTAATTATTTCCGACAAAAAAGATAAAATCGTGGTCGATGTGAGAGACTTCGGGCCGAGCCTTCCTATTTCCGTTTGGCGTCAAATCAAGGCTGGCCTCACCGCTCCCACCAGCATTTCGATGCGCCCCGGCAGT
>CAUTXE010000023.1:0-12124 GCA_963542185.1 uncultured Candidatus Saccharibacteria bacterium
ATACATGTTTTAATTATACCGCAATCTCCTAATCGTGCTAAAGCTTAGTATTAAATGCTACGAATTTGAATAGTGTCCGTACCGCCAATCACATTTGGTTGACCGGAAACGATTACGGCAAGCACCTTATCTTCGCCTGGTTTGGTATTAATATAACCAGAAGCCTTAAGTTCTTGAACGAGATCAATGCCATAATTCTCAGAGAATGGACGTTCGAAGCTGGCGTTGGCATAATTCAAAGCTAATTGACTGGCCACACGCTTATTCGAAGTCACAGAGATGATTGGAAGGTTTGGACGCTCAGCGGAGATTGAAACAGCGGTTGCACCAGAAGCCGTCTCACAGACGATGACATCAGCGTGAATTTTTTCAGCAAGACTGACAGCAGCATTAGCTACAGCGTTATATTCACGATTTTCACCAGTGACATCTTGGTCAATTGGGTCGACCTTGGAATGGTTCTGAGTGTAAAGAATGATTTGTTTCATTTGCTTCACAGCTTCAATTGGGTATTTACCATTGGCAGTTTCATCGGAAAGCATGACAGCATCAGCACCCTGGATTACAGCGTTGGCAACGTCAGAAACTTCAGCGCGAGATGGGCTAGGGCTGTCGACCATAGAGCCGAGCATTTGGGTAGCCACGACACAGAGTTTACCGTGCTTGCGGCAAAGGCTGATAAGTTTGCGTTGGACGATAGGGACAACTTCGTTGCCAGCTTCGACAGCCATATCACCACGGGCGACCATGATACCGTCAGCAGCCTGAACGATAGCTTCCATTTTTTCATCAGTTTCGATAGCTTTTTTGGTTTCGATTTTAGCGATAATTTGAGCGGTAGAACCGAGAGAAACCAAGATTTGGCGGAGTCTTTCGACATCATCCGCGCTCTGAATGAAACTCATGGCCACGTAATCAAAATCACGGGTAGCACCAAATTCGATGTCTGCCATGTCTTTTTCGGTAATCACATCACCACCAAAGTCGGTATCTGGAAGGTTGAGACCCTTGCGGCTCATGATGGTACCTTCGTTTTCAACCTTAACCTTGATAGCGGTGCTGCTGACGATTTCCGTGACAATTGAGCGAATTTTGCCATCGAAGATGAAGAGAGGTTCACCAACTTTCATACGCTCAGCAAGATTGTACTGAACTGGAAGAAGATTCGAACCATCGTGTTCAGTGACGGCATAATCGAGAATCAGTTCGTCGCCTGGCTTTACTTCATAATGATTATCTTTAATTACGCCGAGGCGAATCTTAGGACCTTGAAGATCTTGAAGAATAGCGACAGAGCGGCCTTTTTTCTCGGCAGCTTTTTTAATCCAAGCGATTTGTTCATCGCGTTCTTCGTAACTTCCGTGAGAGAAGTTGAGGCGGCAGCAGTTAACGCCTGCCATGACTAACTCGGCGATTTTTTCTTCAGTGAAGACGGCTGGACCGACGGTAGCCAAAATTTTAGTTCTTTTATATAGTTTACTCATATCGTTTGATATTATAACATAATTGTGATAATCTTGCGTTTTCGTGGTAAGATAAACATATCTGGGTGTGGCGCAGTTGGTAGCGCGCGCGGTTCGGGACTGCGAGGTCGCCAGTTCGAATCTGGTCACCCAGACCATGAAATTATCAAAAAAAGACTGGAGCAATTCCAGTCTTTTTGGTTATAGATAATTATTAATCTTTCTTATAGTCGATATCGTACATGTCTTTCAGCCACTGACGAGATTCTTCATCATTTGTAACTTTAGCATTAATCATATCAGTATTGCGAAGAATCGAACCAAAATGTGATTGTTCTAATTCCATTAACATGGAAATGCTTTGCGATATATAAAAATTCATATAAAGTGTTACCCCCCACATAATAAAAGCCACTACAACGGCAACAATTTTTAAAATATGTGTTTTAGACTGTGGTTTTACGGCTTTTATTTGTCCCATAATGTTATCCTTATTCTTGTTTATTGAGCAGTTTTAAATCATGCTCGGGATTGAAAAAGCGAAATGCTCATTAATCAGCAACGTCTTCTCCTAGTAATAAAAGACCGATTGGAATAACTACCTCTTGTATAGATCACATCAATACAAAAACGTTTACCATCATCGATAAAATCATCTGTATGAATATTATGAGCCCAATTTTGAGGGCTTCCGCCAATTCCAATATGAAGACAGAACGGGAGTCCATCGGTATCGTAATACCATGCCGCAGATTGACGACTACCATAAAATCTTAAAGTCGCCCATCCAGATTCACCGCCATAAACTTCTACCCATACACCGGCTATATACCCACTTGGAGTATAATCCGTAATTGATCCTGATGTCGCCAATGAAGTCATAGGCATCGCAGTGAGTGTAAGTAAGAAAGTGGCAAAAATGATACTTCTTAGCTTTCTAAACATAAGCTACCTCGCTTTCTGAAAAGAACTAAACATAAAGAGTTTCTAGTTTAATAATATCACATCAACAAAAAAGACTGAAGCAAATTCAGTCTTTTAATTATAAATAACTATTTATCATTCTCGACTGTATCGTTAAGCATCTCAATTTCTTCCTCATTTTTAGGATCATTTTGAAGACGTAAGTTTATTTCACGAATACGAAATTGAATACGACCGAAATGTCTCTGATATTCAATATTTGTATCAACAAATGACTTGTCAATCATTATAAAGCTGCCGATGAAGCCTGCGACGACTAGCCCAATACAAATTATTACAGCAATAAAAAGTTTATTATCACTGCTAGATTGCGATTTTGATGTTTTTACTTGTGCCATATTATTCCCTTAATTAACGATGGTTTGTATTTATATCGTTAAGTCTTTCTATTTCTTTTTCATTTTTAGGATCATTTTGAACACGAAGATTTACTTCGCGAAGGCGCGATTGAACTAGATTTACATGTCTATGGAATTCGTTATTTGATATTTCAAATGAATACCTTATTAACAGAATATTACCAATGAAGCTTGCGATTACTAAGACAATGCAAACAATTACGGCAATATGGAGCTTTTTATCGCTACTAGATTGCGGCTTTGATATTTTCGGTTGTGCCATAATTTCCTTTTTATTTTACAGTTCTGATTTTCTTTCCCCGTTACCTGCATTATATTATAGAAAAGTGCTTATGGCAAATAAAAAATAACCCGTGGAATGTGGGTTATTTTTCTTAATTTATTCTTGAGATTATTTGGCGTATTCGATGGCGCGAGTTTCACGAATTACATTCACCTTGATTACACCTGGGTAGCTCATGGTAGCTTCGATTTTTTCGGCAATATCACGAGCTAATTTCAAGGCAGTGAGGTCATCAATTTGCTTTGGTTCGACAATCACACGAATTTCACGGCCGGCAGAAATTGCGTAAGCCTTATCGATGCCATTAAAGCCGGTAGCGATATTTTCTAGCTCTTTCATACGCTCAGCGAAATTCTCGGCGGAAATATTACGAGCACCTGGACGAGCAGCGGAAATCGCATCAACAATCTTCACAATAATAGCTTCGACGGTAGTTGGCTCAATGTCGTTATGGTGAGCGGCGATAGCGTGAGTGATTTGATCGGAGAGACCATATTTTTTGGCAAGTTCAGCGCCAATCTCGGCGTGCTTACCTTCGATTTTATGAGTAACAGCTTTGCCCACATCGTGAAGCAAAGTAGCAGTCTTAGCGACACGCACATCGGCACCAATTTCTTCGGCGATCATACCGGCCATGTGTGCCATTTCAATCGAGTGAAGTAAGACATTTTGACCGTAGGAAGTACGGAATTTTAGCTCACCGAGCAAGTGTAAGATTTCGTGTGGAATACCAATCACACCGACTTCACGCGCGGCATCTTCACCAGCACGCACAACTTCTTTTTCGATTTCACGTTCAGCTTTAGCCACGGCATCTTCGATGCTCGACGGATTAATGCGGCCATCTTTCATCAGACGCTCTAAGGCGTAACGCGCGACTTGACGACGGATTGGATCAAAAGAGGAAAGCACCACCATACCTGGAGTATCATCGACCATAATGTCGACACCGGTAGCACGTTGAAGGGCCTGAATATTACGTCCTTCCTTACCGATGATGCGACCTTTCATTTCATCATCTGGCAATTTCAAAGCCGTGACCGTACGATCAGCAGTTACTTCGGAAGACATGCGCTCCATAGCAGTAACTAGTAGCGCCTGAGCAGTTTCGTCGATGTCGCGACGAAGTTCTTTTTGCTCCTTAGTAATCAAGCCGACGAGATCATCCTTGATATCTTTTTCGGTCATCTTAATCAGCTTATCTTTGGCATCAAGCTTGGTGAGGCCAGCAATTTTTTCCAACTTTTCTTGCTGTTTGTCGCGAATTTGATGAATTTCAAGCTTTAAATCATCAATTTCACGTTCTTTGTTGGTTAATTTTTCCGAACGTTTTTCTAATTGATCGAAACGATTATCGAGTGAGGTTTCACGCTCAGAGAGACGCTTTTCGGTTTGGCGCCAATCTTTGCGACGGGCCTCCTCTTCTTGCTGAGATTTATCAGCAATACTGCCGGCTTCTTTTTTGGCCTTAAGAACGATGTCGGCAGCCTCGTTTTTAGCCTTGCGAATAAGATCTTCGGCCTTAGCTTTGCCACCAGATTCATTCTTTTTGTTATAGACCAGGACAAAACCGGAACCACAAACAAGACCAGCAATAATACTGAGTGCTATCGGAATAAACATTTGACTTCACTTTCTATTTGTCGACGCCAATATCTTCATCATACCGGCAGTTTTACAAAATTAACAAAATTATTTAATAAATCAAAATCCCCCTGTTTTGATTTTACCATAAAGACCGCTCTTATTCGTAGGTTTCGAGAGCAAAAATCATATTGCGAATGATTTGATTGGAAGCGGTTTCGAGACCGAGCTCCGCACCATCCTTACTACTGACGGTTGGGTCGGTATAGAAGAAATTGTAATCCTTGTAAGTAGTAACCTTGATACCGAAGCGCTTGCCAGTGGAAGCCTCGAAATCACCTTCGGAAACTGGCACACGCACGAGACAGCCTTGCTTACCAAGATTCTTGGCCGGATCAGCAAATTCCTGTTTCGCTTGGACCCCTTTCTGAATACCGTTAAAGCAGATTGAATTGCGATATTCGTAAGTATTTAAGACATAGCTCATGGTGGAAAGATTATCTGGGACTTTCAATTTGATATTCCAGTCGGAAAGATAAATATAACCGAGAGTGGTTTTGTAAACTGGCACGTCGGCTGGAGTGGAAATTTTCGCCACACCAGAAGATTCCTCGACGGCGGCGATAATTTGAGCTTGATTCTTAATAGTGTTATTCGCGGTAGTGATTTTGTCCCCTTGGGAAATACCGTAAACCAAACCAATTAAGCTTAAAACGAGGAATAAAACAGCGAGAATTCCAAAAACCATAGCCATGGTGGTCATTTTCTTCAGGGCTTTCATAGCGATCGTGCGCGGATCTTTTTCTTTGGCTTCTTTTTCAGCTTTGGCGGCCTCGGCGGATTTGTCTGCGGAGGTATTTGGATCGACGACGGTGAATTTTTCTTCAAAATGAGTTGGCGAAGCGACTGGAACATTGAGCTGATTGTAGACAATTTCTGGGCCATTATTCATTTCTTGACCTGGATTTTTCTGAGTTTCGTTAGCTTGATTTAACATGGCAGCATTTTGAATGGATTGATTGATCATGCTCTGGTTAGAATTAGGATTACCATTACGGGCAGCCTGCGTGAAGCCATTTTCACCAAAAGGATTGGAACTGTCATTGGTGTAAAAATTATTGTTGGTCTCGGCAGCAAAAATCTGTTCAGCAGAAGCGGCCGGTGAAGTGTAATTATTGGATTGATATGTATTAGCTGGGGTTGTTTCAGTAACTGGAGTAGACACTGGAGTGGACTGAGGAGTAGAAAAAGCAGCAGAATTATTATTAAAGAGATCAGCTGGACTAGGGATAGTAGGCTGAGGAGTAGTGGCATTCGACTGTTCAGAAGCTGGCTTGGCGAAACTTGGCTGATTAGAACCTGGACTGACCTGAGGGGTGACAGGATGTGAAAGGCCAGCAGAAAAAGTCACACCACCGATGGTTTGGGGTTTTTGGTTGTTTTGATTTTGATGAAGATCTTGATCCATGAATTTCCTTATATCATATATTATAGCACAAGCGAAATGCGCGGCGGAATGGGAGATTTATTTTTTGGATGGCGTAATATTGGCCGGGCGACCGTAGTTGGGTAGAATAATCGGCACCACTTCCCCGTCTTGATTCTTCAAAGGAATTTGCAACTGATCAGCCAAAGCATTAACTACGGCAGCACCGATGCGGAGGCCAGTAAAAGAGCCTGGACCGGCGAAGAAAGTGATTTCCGTGAGATCGGTCCAGTCGGCCTGATTTTCAACAAGTTTATCATGAATAAAAGTAAAAATTTGCTCGGCTAATTGATTTTTGAGAGGAGCGGAATATTCCTTGTCGTCGAGCTTGAGGATGGTATTTTCCGTAGAAGTGTCAAGGTAAAGTTTCATTTTAATACTCCGAAGTGGGATTTTTGTTTAAATTAAGGGTGCGGCTACCGTCGTCATTAATGAGAATTTCGAGACGCAAGTGATTGGCAGGAAGAATTTCACTCACGGTATCGGCCCATTCAATGACGGTAACCGTGTGTGGGTCCTGTAAGTTTTCAAATAAATCTTCCACCATGATACCGGGATTTTCTAAGCGATAAAAATCGTAGTGCACAAGTTTCAGGCCTCGAGAATTTTCATAAACTTTTGAAATAGTGAAGGTCGGAGAAGTAATTTCTTCGGTAATTTCGAGACCACGAGCGAGACCCTTAGTGAAGGTAGTCTTACCAGCACCAACGTCACCGACTAGTTCAATCACGCAAGGCAAAGCGTCTTGAGATTGCAAAATCTCGCGCATCAAATTTTCCGCAAAATCAATCACGGCAGCTTCATTTTTTATGGTGAGATTTTTTGTATTCATGTGTATATTATAATTCCCTCCGTTCGAAAATGAAAATTCTTATGCTATAATTTAGCTATGAATATCGATCCCCGTGGCGCCAAGCGCAAACACAAAAGGAACGCGACCAAACTTAGTCCTAACTTCAAAAAACTCTCCAATCAAATTCGTCTGGAAACTCTGAGTTCGAAAATTATTCGTGGACTAATGATCGTGGTGGTCTTAATTTCGGCTTGCAGTGTGGGATTTTCTTTAATGGTAAAGAAAAATGTGACGGCCGAGGCTTTGGCGGAAAAACAATTTCAAGAATTAGCGAAGAGTTATTACGAAAATTTCTTTTATGATAATTTCGTGAATGGCCATAAAGATGAGATAGCGGCGAAAGGTGCGGAATTCGTTTTTAAGCCATATTTGAAGACTGGTTTTCCAATGGTAAAGTTACGTAGACTGCTAAGTTATAGCGACGAAAATAATTTGGACAAAAGGATTTATTTTGAACATAAAAAATTAACCTGTAATAAGGATTTATCTTCGGTAACATTTAAACCTCATGCGCCATTCGGTAAAACCGACTACACCATGGATCCGATTTTAAGCTGCGAAAAAGTCGAAAATTAAACTTCGAGATTTTTAAAAATTAGAGTTGCCGATTTTTTTAAATCTGTTATAATAGAAAAGTACATTTCGGAATTGGTCTCTTAGTATAACGGTTAGTACAACGGGTTTTCATCCCGTCAACGCGGGTTCGACTCCCGCAGAGATCACCAAACATGAAAAAGACCCTATGGGTCGTTTTTTATGTTTGATTATTTTTTCGAGGGAGGCGAACCTTTGGGTTCGGTCTTTCAAGGAGAGAGTTAAAAAGAAGAATTTATTCTGCTTTTTAATAATCGACGCAGAAAGAAAATGCGAAGCATTACTCCCGCAGAGAAAGTATCAAGGATAATTATCTAAACCAAAAACTATTTTCCGAAAGATTAAGAATACTACCTGAATCATTGTCAGCCTGCTTCTTCTTGGCCTCCGATTCCTTGGCAGAAAGAATATTCTCACACATGGAGACTTTTTGATTGCTTTCCTCATTACAAATATCTTCTGTGCGCAAGCGATTAATCACCAACGAAGTGGTGTAATAGCCGAGATTATTGGAAGCTGTGACTTTCACGATATTTTCACCGTATTTCAGAGAAAAACCTGGACCAAAAAGCGTCGAATCGGTATCGGTGGGGAGATTATTTCTTTGGTATTTTTGCCCATCCAATTCGACAGTCCATGTGAGATCGAGATGCTTATTTTCGGCTGCACGATTCGTGACATCAAAATGAATTTTGCCATTACTCTCAAGAAAATTCGGCGAGTGAGGCGAATAATTTTTATCGGTAACAGTGAGGTGAATCTGACCGTTCTTCTCTTCCCTGCGATAGAAGTCGTTTTCCACGGAGCGATCAACCCAAACATTGATACCAAAGGGCGATTCAGCCTGATTATACCAACCAAAAAAGCCACCATGAACTAAAATGGCCGCGATAAAGAGCACTACCATGCCGCCATTCATGGCAAAATTAAAGACAGCAGGATTGTTTTTCTTATTCAAGAATCCAGCAATCGGGAAGAAAATAAAAAGAATAATCAGAATACCGAGCGGAATATAAAGCACCAGCCCGAGTAGGATAAATGAAATCCAAAACCACATATGTTTATTATGCCATAAAAACCAAAATCTTAATAGAAGCTTATGGCTATTTCTGGTAAGCGAACTGCGAGTTAAGCAAATTTATGTCTATTTCGGGTGAGCCAACAAAAAGTACCCCGATGGGGGTACTTTTATCTTAACGATTAGCGAGTGTATTTTTCGTTCAAATCTTCGTAATCGTAAGTTTCAGCTTCGGTAAACCAGAGTGCGACTTCTTGCTTGGCTTCTTCTGGATTGCTGGAAGCGTGAACGAGATTTGGCACTGGACGAGCGTGGGAATTGGCATGGCCGAAACTCATGTGTGAAAAATCGCCACGAATGGTACCCATCTCGGCGGATTTTGGCTCAGTGGAACCAACAATCTTACGGACTAAAGCGACAGCTTCGATACCTTCAAGACACATCGCGATAATCGGGCCGCTCATCATGTAGTCGAGATTGTAACGATAAGTTTCTTCACCACGACGCGAAATCAACTTACCGATACCTTCATAATGTTGCTTAAATAATTCCTGATCTGGGCTGACCATTTTCATACCGACGATTTTGAGGCCAACGCGCTCAAATCTTTGTAAAATTTCACCGACGATACCACGTTGAACGGCGTCCGGCTTCAAAATTACCAAAGTACGTTCAATATAATCTATTCTTGTGTTTTCGTCCATGTTTTCTCCCTTATAAAATCTTGATATTTCCCCCAGTATATCACAATTTCAGAGGTTATTCGCAACGAACTGAGTTAATCAATTCGCGGCAACCACCGGCACGGAAATTATAATTTTCTTCGTAAGTTTTACGAATAACTTCATACAATTCTTCGAACTTGGCGTAGACCTTAGCGAGGTCGACAAATTTCAGAGGAAATTCGGTGAGCAAATTTGGGCGCTCATTACGTTCAAAATCATTAAAGGCATTTTTGGCATCATCCGCGGCGCGACGCATTTCCACAAAATCGACCGAACCATCATCTTTACTGGAAGAGTGTAACCAACGATAAGTCGCTTCATTAGCCTGAGCCTTGAGGGTAGCCCATTTTTCACCGTAATCTTTCAGACGCTGATTGCCAGATTCGCGCAAGATTTTGGTAGCATTAAGAATATCAGCTTCGGTCCAGTCGGAAGTTTTGTTTCCTTCAATTACACTCCAT
The DNA here is from genome assembly GCA_963542185.1 of uncultured Candidatus Saccharibacteria bacterium. Lineage (GTDB taxonomy): Bacteria > Patescibacteriota > Saccharimonadia > Saccharimonadales > Saccharimonadaceae > Nanosyncoccus. The sequence continues at coordinate 9,811 of CAUTXE010000023.1, forward strand.
TTATGCCAAACAGCGTAGAGATCAAGAGCCTTATTAATATCTTCATCGCCGCCATTCGTAGCATTAAAAACTGTACGGAAGGCATCAAATTTACGACCAATTTCCGGATCCTTCAAGACGCCGGCAGAGTCGCCAAGCTTAGTGACCAAATTACTATCGATACCGGCCATATTTTGTTTACAATCTTCGATGTATTTTTGATAAATTTCATTCGAGGTAGCAGAATTCGAGGCATATTCAGAAATTTTATTACAACTGACATCGCCGCGAATTTTGGTAATCTGATTCTTGATTTCCTTCGCTGTGGAATAAGTCACAGAATAATCGGTCTTAAAGGCACCGGTGGCCTGGCCAATGATGGTGACGAGAATAACTAAAACAATCAAGCTGACAGGGGTGGCAATCATGATAATTTTTTGGCGCTTGGTGGCGTGAGTAAAAAAATCTTTGGCGCGCTGGATCAGATTGAGTTTGGTGCGCTCTTTTTTGACCGGAGTTTCTGGAGCGGCATTGGGACCGACACCGGCTGGAAAACCGTTCGAAAGCACCTCACCAGAAGTTGGAGCTTTTTCTTCAATCACCACAGAACTACCGGAAGTCGGTTCATACTCGACACGCTTCCCGACCATATCAATTTGACTTTTGACAACCGTTTCATCATATTGGATTTGCTTGGCGTTTTGGTTGTTTTGGTCACTAAAGAGTTCACTTACAGAATCAGTTTTATCCATAATCACATTATAGCATAAGGTGTTATAATTACTCTTATGGATATTTCTGAATTAGTGGCAGATTTTCTGGAATCACTGGAAATTGAAAAAGGCCGTTCGACGAAAACCGTAGAAAATTATGGACTATATTTGGCGCGTTTTATTGACCTAATTACGGAAGATTTTGAGGGGCAAGAAATGATTAAACCCTCCGATATCACACCAGAAGTTTTACGTCGTTTTCGTTTGAAGTTAAATCGGTTTTCCGACAATCAAAACAAGGAACGTTTATCCGCACTAACCCAGAGTTACCATTTGATTGCACTACGTGGCTTTTTTAAATATTTAGCCAAGCGTGGAATTAAAAGCTTGGACCCTTCCCTAATTGATTTGCCACGAGCCGCGAAAAAGCAGGTAACTTTTTTACACTTCGATGAAATTGAAAGACTGCTAGCGGAAATTCCGCTGGATACCGAGTCAGGACTAAGAGATCGCGCGATTATCGAACTGCTTTTTTCTGGCGGACTACGCGTATCGGAACTTTGTAGTTTGAATCGCGATTCGATTAATTTGGAACGCCGGGAATTTATGGTGCGTGGTAAGGGTAAAAAGGACCGTCCAATTTTCATCGATAAATCCACGGCGGAATGCATCGAAGATTACTTAAATATGCGAACCGATACTTTGCCGGCATTATTTCTAAATAATTCTGCGAATCAACAAATTCCATCCACGAGTGGTGATTTTCGTAGATTAACCCCACGTTCAATCGAGCGAATTGTACAAAAATATACAAGGCTAGCCGGTATCACTAAGCACGTGACACCACACACCATGCGTCACAGTTTTGCCACTGATCTTTTAATGAATGGGGCGGACATTCGTTCAGTGCAAAGTTTGCTGGGGCATGCAAATATTTCGACTACACAAATTTATACTCACATCACCGACCCGCACCTAAAAGAAGTGCACGAAAAATTTCATAGCGAATCGGAAGATTAGTAAACAAGAAAAACTAGACGCAGAATTTCAGTCTGAAAGAAAAGGGTAATCATACAGGCTAGAATGATATAGGGTGCAAAACCGAAAGGTTGACGATTTTTGGGATTTCTTAACATCCGATAATTAAAGATAGCGGCCAGTAGATTGGAAAGACCGAGCTCAATAACGCCGAGTTCCCAGCGGCCAAGTAGAAGCGCGACAGAAATTAAAAGGATAAAATCACCACCACCAACTAAGGTTTCTTTCGAGAATTTATAGAGTACAAAGTAGATACCTGGCAGAACCGACATAGCGCCCAGAAAACGCAAAAGATCACGCAGTATATATTGCCAAATATCTTGCAGATGTAGAGAATTTTTTACTAATAGAACTTCATTACCACGAGTTTCGATCAATAAATTGAGTCCGTATTTAGTATATAAATTAAAGAGAAAATAAATTCCAGACAAAATAATCACAAGACGGAGTAGATTGACGGGTAGTTCTAACCATTTCTTATCATAAACCAGTAGTATCCACATAATAGTAAAAATCGCAAAGAAAAGCAGAAGTTTGATGGTCTCAAAAATAACTAGAGGTGCCGAATTGAGGGGACCAGTGTG
>CAUTXE010000024.1:0-11604 GCA_963542185.1 uncultured Candidatus Saccharibacteria bacterium
ATTTATCACCTTCAATATTCTGAGGTGGAACTTTACCACCAAAAAGACTAGGGTCATTTTGAGAAATGGTCGATTTTTGCGACCTTGGTTGAGCTGGTTCCGCCATATTACCTCCTAGAATGGACTATCTTCAAGTTCTTGTATGTTACCCATTATATCAGAAATTGCGCTGAGTGAAGCGTCGTCGGATTTTGGCGCAGCCTCTAATTTACCAGTACTAAATTGATTAAAATCGACGGCAGTGCTAGGAATTTTATGCTCGTCGGGATTCATGATGATAATATTGAGGCCATTAATGGCAGTTTTTAGGACTTCGAGATTGTTCTTGCTATTTAAAATATTAAACCAAACCTTAGCACTCGGGTAAATTTCTAATTGATTAGATTTGTAGGCAAAATAGGATTTGTTGAGTGGAACGAAAAGAGTTTCCGCGATATTTTTGATGTTTTCCAAGAAGCCTTTGGCGCTAAAATCACCGGAGCCGGAAACTACAGCTTCTGGGATGGTCATGGCTTCGGCCTGAACTTGTTGGTTTTGAATTTCTGCACGCTCCTGGATTTTTTCGGTAAGCTTAGACTTGGAAATCTTGACTAAGCGTTCGCGGATTTCTGGATTGATCGAAGGCTTAGCGGGTTCCTCTGAGGTCACTGGAGTCGCTGGCGCTGCCGGTTCGGCGATAGGAGATTCCGTGGTCTCTTGCGTGTTTATTACTTCTGGCGCTGGGGTATTTACTTCTGGATTTGTGGCCTGAATTTGTGGAGTTGAAGGGGCGGAAATGGTAATCGGTGCAGCTTTAAAGTGATCTAAAATTAGAGCTACGATGAGCTTGGCGCTGACAAATTCACCATTGACGGCATAAAGCTTTTCGATGAGGTGAAGATTTTTGGCGGTGGGGTTTTGCACGATGGCTTTGATAAGGCTAGTCGCGATTCCCTCGGCTTTGTTGCCTTGATTAATGAGTTCTTCGACGAGACTGCGAATTTGGTCGACATTTTCCTGCTCATAGCTTGCTAGTAATTCCTGAATTAGAACCTGCTTAGGTACACCCAAGGCGGAAGAAACTTCTTCGGTGGTAATCAGAGTGGATTTATCAGGGTGAAGATTGCTTAACTGGTCGAGAATCGATAAAGAATCACGGAAGGAGCCGCCGCCCTGTTCGATGAGTAGTGAAAGAGCGTCTTTCTCGATATTGATTCCCTCTTTTTGGCAGATGCCTTCGAGGAATGGTTGCATGACGGATTTGTCCGCCAGTTTAAAATGAAAAATTTGCACACGCGAAAGAATAGTGGCAGGGATTTTTTCGGGGTTCGTGGTGGCGAAAATAAAAACGATGTGCTCTGGTGGCTCCTCAAGAATTTTTAAGAGTGCGTTAAAAGCATTCTTCGAGAGCATGTGAATTTCGTCAATGATGTAGACTTTGTATTTGCCGGTGGTCGGGGCGAGCATGGCCTTATCACGCAGCTCACGGATGTTCTCCACCATAGTGAAAACGGCGGCATCGATTTCGATGATGTCGACATAATTATCTTCCAGCTGATAGTCGAAGTGATTAATTTCGTGAGCAAAAATACGGGCTACTGAAGTTTTGCCGCAGCCTCTGGCGCCGACAAAAAGATAGCCGTGAGAAATTTTTTGATTAGTGAGTTGAGTTTGTAACTGACGAATCGTATCGTCTTGACCGACGACATCTGCGAGCTTAAGTGGGCGATATTTGCGATATAAGGCTTTCGTCATATTTAGAGCGACGCCTCGACGGCAGCCCAATTGGCGTCATCGTTGTTCGCTGGAATGACTACTGAAACCTGAGAACCTTCTTTGAGACGGAAATAGGTTACCGATGCATAAAGAATTTCGTATTCGCGACCATTAACTTCGACAAAATATTTGTCGTCATGGCGAATCAAAGTACCGATCACGGTTTTGCGTTCGACTGGTCCGATTTGCTTGTAGAGGAATTTACCTTCCTTCGTGATGGTGAGCTTCATAATATCACCTTCGACAAGCTTGGACTTACTGGCGTAGTTGGCTGGGACCGGGTAGTTCTTGCCGTCTTGGTCGATCATGATTTGTCCATCAAAGACACCTTCGATAATCTTGCCTTCGTTATTACTAATGACTACTTCTCTCGGAGTAGTAATGGTTTCTCCGTCTCCGAGCATTGAAATCAAAAGTTCTTTGGCGGCGGCCAAATTAGTTTCTGCTTCTTGAATAAGAGAACGGAGTCGTTTTATTTGTTTTTCTGGTAATTCAGACATCACCTCGCATCCTGTCTGTTTAATAAATATCACTCTAATCGTACGGCCTTTTTGGGAAAATGTCAAGAAAGATAAGGTTAAAATTAGTGGACTTTATGGAGAAATTATGTTAAAAAATGCTATTTTTCGAAAAATCGTTTATGATAGAGATATGATAAAAATTATAGCTGGTGGCAAGAAGCATATTCCAGAGATTGTGAGCATGATTTCGGAATATGAAAAGCGTTTGAAGAAACCGTTTGATATTAAATGGCAATTTTTCGAAGAGAAAAAACTTGATGAGTGTCTGGTTAGCTGGCCGTTCACTGGGCGAGAATTTGTAATACTTTTAGATGAGCGTGGAGTGAACTTTAAGAATAGCCAAATTGCGGAAATTATGTCGAAAGAGTTTAATTTTGGTAAGGAAATTGTCTTAATTATTGGCGGTGCGTATGGGGTGACGGAAGAAGTGAGGAGAAAATCTGATGTGGTCTGGAGTTTTTCGAATCTAGTCGTCCCTCACCAATTGATGCGAGTGATGCTAGTGGAGCAGATTTATCGCACCCAAGAAATTTTGCATGGTGGAAAATACCATCATGAATAAAATCAGTGGCGGTGGTTTGCATTTTTCTCTTCTCTCTGATATAATGTAGGAAGTTACCAAAGACAGTGACGGAGTAATCTTAATAAAGTCACCGAGGAAAATCTTCTAATTAATTTTTCTGGTAACGAAAATTAAAAATTCGTAAACTTTTTAATAAAAAATTTAACAATCAAGGGAACTTTTTATGGCAATTTCTAAAGATAAAAAGAATACATTGGTTGCAGATTTAACTAAGCTTTTATCAGAAGCTAAACTAACTGCTTATGCAAACTACCAAGGTTTGTCTGTGTCTGAACTCGAAGAGTTGCGTCACGGTGCTCGCGAGCAGGGTGTGAAAATCAAAATCGTGAAGAACCGCTTGGTTCGTGTTGCGATGAATGAAATCGCTGTCTATAAAGACACCGACACTACTCACCTCACTGGTCAATTAGTTTACGCTATTTCTGATACCGACGAAATCGCTCCTGCTAAGATTTTGGCAGAGTTTGGTAAGACCCACAAAGCTTTCGAACTTTTGGGTGGTTTTTCTGAAACTGGTAACGCCTTGGATACCGCAGAGATCAATGCTCTTGCAGCTCTTCCATCCAAGAACGAATTGGTCGCCCAGGTGGTGGCTCAATTACTTTCCCCAGTCAACGATTCCATCTCAGCTCTCGCTGGTGGTCTTTCCGGAATTGTTTCTGGCTTAGAAAACAAGTAACAAGTGTACTATTAATAACAAATTTAATTTTTCGAAAGGTCTAATATGGCTGATATTAAAAAACTTGCTGAAGAATTAGTAAATCTTACTGTTCTTGAAGTAAACGAACTCAAAAATACTCTCAAAGATGAATACGGTATCGAACCAGCTGCTGCCGCTGTTGCTGTTGCTGCTGCTCCTGCCGCTGCTGCCGAAGAAGAAGGCAAATCTGAATTTAACGTCGTCCTTAAAGATGCTGGCGCTCAAAAGATCGCTGTAATCAAGGCTGTTAAAGAAGCTACCGGTCTTGGTCTTGGTGAAGCTAAAGCCCTCGTTGATGGTGCTCCTTCAACCGTAAAAGAAAACGTCAAGAAAGACGAAGCTGAAGCTTTGAAGAAAACTCTCGAAGAAGCTGGTGCTGTCATCGAATTAGCTTAATTAAAACTCTGAAGTTTACGAATTTATTCAAAATATCCTACTTAAAGTGGGATATTTTTTTTATGGCTTATTTTTTAAGAATGAATGAATGAGCGAGTGGTTGCTCCTTGCTGTGTTTTTATGAAAGAGATAAAAATACCCCAGATGCTGTGGGGTATTTTAGTTTATGTTTTCTTGGTGAAGGCACCAGGAGCACCAGGCTTATTGATGCGAGCGTAGGAAACATTATTGCCAATGTAATTAAGGTTGGAAGTAACGCCATAGAACATATCATTAGATTTTGTAACTTTCGTAGTGACGAAGCTTTCGGAAGCGTAGACATATTGGAGCCAGGTCGACTGAGCAAACATGCCGGTGGTATTTTCAAGATTTCGAGTATCCCAGTTAGTAAGGTCAAGGATTTTTAGCCAGGTGTAGTTGAACATACTTTCGGCATTGACTAGACTTCTAGTATCAAAGGAGCTGAGGTCAAGATTAAGCACATAAGTATTATTGAACATAAAGCTCATATTCTTGACTTTTCCCGTATTAAATTCAAATTTTACATTAGTCCCCCTTAGAAGACCAGAACTATTAGCTCCGAACATGCCCTCCATATTTTCAACATTAGCGGTTTCGAGAGTGTTAATATTATCAAGTTTTGTGATATTGCCAATGCCATAGAACATATAACTAGTGTCGGTAAGATTTGGAGTATGGAAGATTGGTAAGGTGATTTCAGTATGGTATGAATTGTATTTAAATAGGCCACGCATCGAGGTTAGGTGCGGTAGATTCAGATTATTGCCTGGCCAGATAATCTTGCCAGCTGAAGAAGTTTTACTTTCTGAGCTAAATGTGCCTTCCAGAGTGGTGACATTACTGAGGTCAAAATGAGAAATATCAAGTTGAGGAGTATCTAGATTTTGGAACATATAACTCATATCGGTGAGATTTGCAGTATTGAATGTGCTTGGGAAGGTTACTGGGCCATTAGCATAAGCTTTTGCGAACATATACGAGGCGTTGGTGACTTTATCGGCTTTAAGATTCGGGATGATGTTGGCTTGTGATAGATATGGTGTATTGGCAAATAGGCGACTGAGATTAAGGGCATTTTTGATATCTAATTTATCAAAATTATCAACAGTTGTGAGCTTAGAGGCATTTTCAAAAAGAGAGCTCATGTCGGTAACATTTGAAGTATTAAAGACGGTTGGTAAGGTGACCGTTTTAAGTTCGGATGCACCTTTAAAGATACCAGCGACTGCGGTAAGTGGTCCAGTTTGCATACTACCAAGGTCGATATTTTTAACCTTACTATTTTCAAACATGTAGGACATATCAGTAATGTTGTTGCCGCCTAGATTATTATTGTTTAATACGAGTTGATCGGCAGAAGTGTCTTTAAACATCCCAGAAAGATTAGTTGCCGCACTAAAGGTGATTTTGGACAGATCGATATTGCTTGCGTTTGTGGCACCATTAAACATGTTTGAGAAGTCAGTGGTGCTAGAAAATGTTGCCTCTGGCATACTAATTGTAGCAGCTTGAGTATTTTTAAACATTCCACTCGCATTTTCAACGTTATTGAAAGTTGCTTTTGGCATAGTAATCGTGGTGGCTTTGGTGTTTTCAAACATTCCACTAGCATTTTCAACGTTATTAAAAGTTGCATTTCCGAGGGTAATGGTGGTGGCGGCGGAATTTTTGAACATATTTTGGGTACTGGTAGTGTTTTCGAAGGTTGAATTACTGAGATTGATTTCTCGTAGTGCCGAATTTTCGAAAATAGATGAGGCGTCTTCCATGTCGGAAATAGTCCAAGTAGAAAGATCGGCAGTCTCAAGGTATTTTGCGTTTTTGAAAAGATTAGAAATATTTTTGGCATTTGACATGAAAGAGGTGTCATCAATAACGGAAATACCAGAATCTTCGTAAAGTGATTCTATATTTTCAACTTCTGCCTTTTTCAGATAATTGGTGAATTCATCGGCTTTAAATTTGTTGCTATAATAACCCGTCGTTTTATGAAAGAGGTGTGAAGCATCTTTGACTTTGGAAAAATCGAGCATGTTACTATCTCGTCCATCATTAAAGGTGAAAGACACATCTCTATTGATATTAGTGAGTCCGGAGAACATATAAGATAGATTTTCTGGGAAGATAAGCTTGGTGGCAGGTGTCCAAATGCAGTATTTATCCCAAGAGTTACGATATCCGCCAAGATAGACCGGTGCTTCGGAATCTGGAGTGGAAATTAAACTCGTGCGTTCTGGCGTAATATCGTTACTACATTTATTTTTACCAACTGAAATATTAAGATCAGGATAATAAGAATTGCTGGTAGTTTTTAATGGGTCATTAAAATAACTTTGATCAGTAATGCCAAGGCCCTTTTTGAGTGCTTTATTTAATTCTGTGCCACTTACGATTTTTCCAGTAGATTCACCTTCTGAAATGAGGGTAAAAACTAATTTACGTTGATAAGATCCAGCTGGAATGTTGTTACGTAGTGCAAAACCCAAATTAAATTTAAAGTTATCGGCCGCTGTGAGCTGGGTAGTGACATTGCGGATCAATGCAGGTGATGCAAGAGCCGGAATGTAGTTGTATAGTTTATTGTCAACGGTTTCGGTATTGTAACCATACTGATTATTCATAGCACTAGACAGATTATTATTGTTGCCATAGACGGAAGTAATCTTAAAACTATTACCCGTAGTACTGACAAGTCCAGTCTCAGCACTGTCGCTACTAAAATAGAGCTTATAGCCAGTCGAGCTACTGGAGTTGACGGTTAAATCGAGAGTTTTTGTGACCTCAGTTTTAGCCTGGGTACCAGTGTCGGCTTGAATGTTGATATTTGATGGAACGGTGATTGAAACAGAATCGGCAAAAGTGTCTTGAGTTTTAATCAAGAAGAACGCAAGGCTAAAAATTAGAGCAAAGCTAATTCTTTGGCCTAGACCACAAAAACTTCTTTTGTGTGTGCGTGATTTTTGCACTTAATCCTCCACTTTAACTTATTTTGACTTTATAGGTCGAAATAAATTTACTCTTAATGCTTATATTTTAGCATAAATGGAATGATGAATGGAAGAGCAAAATCGAGGATTTAGAATGTTTTTTATGATGGGTTTTTTCGGATGAAGAATGGAGTCGTTAGGGGTTATTAGGGTTTTCTAGTGAAGACGCCTGGCTTTCCTAGTTCGTCGATACGAGCATATTCGATACCGTCTGGGGATGGAGTGGTCCCGAGCGCACCCACGAGAGCAGTGCATCGATCAAAGATACCTTCGAATTTTGTAACTTTGGTTGTGACGAAGCTATCTGAGGCATATACAGTATTAAGACGGTTGCTATAGTCGAACATATGAGACATATCTTCGACACTACTGGTATCCCAGCCAGTAAGGTCAATTACCTCGAGATAACTAGACCCAAGAGTATTACTCATAGTTACTACGTTACTAACATTAAGTCCGGTGAGATCAATAGTACCATCTTGAGTCGTAGTGTAATAAAACATACTCTGCATATTTTTCACATTTGAGGTGTCAAAAGCGATTTTGACTGGCGCAAAATCAAAAGTATCGTAAGTAAACATACCTTCCGTATTTTCCACTAATGAGGTGTCCAGTCCGGTGAGATCTAGTCGGGCAATACGGGTACCAAGTTCACTAAACATATAACCTAGGTCTGTTAATGAATGGGAATTGATTTTTGGGAAGACGATTTGGCCGAGGTAGTGATTCCCCTTGTAAAGACCTCGAAGTGAGGCAAGGTATGGAGCCTCAACTGGATGATCCGGCCAAATGATTTGCTGGGCAGAGTACTTATTGTCATCAAGGGTAATCTCATCTGGATTTGCTCCACTAAGCATCTCTTCCATGGTGGTGGCGCTATCAAAATTCATGTTGGAAATATCGAGTAATGGAACCTTGAAACCACCAAACATGTCTTTCATATTAGAGATATGATTGGTTTTAAAGGTAGTCGGAACGGTAGTATTTTGGCTAGAGGTGGTTCGATAAAACATATATGAAGCGTCGGTGATATTTTCAGATTCAATATGGTGAATAAAATCTTTGATATCAAGCGATATAGTATTCGCAAACATGTGATTGGTGTCGGTAGCGCTAGTCAATTTGATTTTATTACCGTTTTCTAGCGTAGCAAGACGAATATTATCGGCGAGGAATGAACTAAAATCTGTAACAGCTGCGGTATTAAAGATATTTGGGAGAGTGATTTTTTGTACATTAGGAAGATTCTTGAACATACTGGCAATATTCTCTAGGGGGCCAGTGGAAATATTATGGAGATCTATTTCGGTAAGATAAGGGCAATCCTGAAACATACTCGACATATCAGTAATATGACTACCACCCATGGGTGCTACATTGAGGGTGAGACCGCTAATTTCGGATTTATAGAACATCTGAGAGAGATTTTCTGCCGAGATGAGGGATAGTTTTGGTAATTTTAGCGTAAAATAATAGGATCCACTTTCCTTAAAGAAGTTACTAAAGTTAGCTGTATTAGTGAAAGTGGCACTAGATAGATTGAACTCGTTAAGAGGTGCTTTTTGAAACATAGAGCCTGCGTCGGTAGATTTGGCAAAAGTGGCTTTAGTTAGAAGTATTTTTGAAGATTTGGTATTCATGAACATGGCGTGAGTGTCAGTGGTTTCACCAAATATTGCATTTGGAAGCTGGATTAGTGAAGAACTTTGGGTGTCCTTGAACATGTTTGCGGTGTTTTTAGTCTTAGCGAAGGTAGCATTATTTAGGATAGCCTGACCAATCCCACTACCCTCGAACATAGACTGAGTATCTTCGGCTTCGCCAATGATCCAATCGGAAAAATTAACTTGATTTAATGATTTTGTATTGCGAAAAGCATAGGCGAGATTTTTGGCACGATTTACGATATTGCCGAATTTCTCAACGGTCTGGACTGTGGAATTTTCGAAGATGGATTCAGCACTTTCGATCGGGGAATCTTTGAGATATTCAAAAAATTCTGAAGCTTCGAAGGAGCTGTTGTTATATGCGACAGCATTGTGGAATAGATGGTCAAGATTTTTGACTTTCTTAAAATTTAGCGTGGATTTACTGCGGCCGTCGGCAAAATTGAAGGAGACATGATAGTCGGTCCCGCCAAGTCCGGCATATAGATAGGAAAGATCTTCTGGGAAGATTAATTCTGTAGCATTACTCCAAATGCAGATATTATCCCAGCTGCTACGATAGCCACCGAGATAAACTTCGGCGTCGGAATCTGGCAGGGAGATAACCGAGGTGCGTTCTTTGGTGATATTATCACTGCATTTATTTCTACCTACGGTAATATTAACCTCTGGCCATAAATCGTTCGGGGTAGTGGTAAGCGGGTTATCGAGATAGCTGGCCTCGGTGATGCCGACGGCTTTTTTGATAGCCTTATTAATTTCGATACCATTAACTAATTGGATGGAAGCTTGATCTTCGGCTAGGAGGGTAAAAATTAAATTGCGGTGATATTCACCAGGCTGTGCGGAAGATTCGAGTTCGAAGCCGAGGTTGAATTTGACAGTATCGGCAGCGGTAAGTGGATCTTTGACTTGCTTGATTTTGAGCGGGCTACTAAGGCTTGGGATTTGTTGGTAAATTTGATCGTCAGTGTCTTTGATATTATAGCCGTACTGGTTATGCATATCTCTAGAAAGTACATGATCAGAACCATAGACGGAAGGAATAGTGTAATTGTTCTTTGGGTCATTACTCACTAGTGAACTATCTTCGCTGTCGCTACTAAAAAGTAATTTGTAACCTAATGGACTATTGGTATTAACGGTAATATCGATGGATTTGGAAAACTCCATTCTATTTCCAGTTGAAAAATCGGTTTCGACTTTAACCTCGCCAGGCATGCCAAGTGAAGCAGTTGAGGCATGGGTACTTTCGTAATGAAGCAAGCAAAATAAAGTGCTGACTAAAAAGATTGATAATATATTAAAAACCGACCTACCACTGATGGCATGTCTAATTCCTCGCTTTGACACGGTTTTTTCTCTCCCATTTATGTTATTTATCTAGTCCTAATAGATAAATCTATGTTAATACATCTACTTCGAGTTTAGCATAAATGGAATAAAATGGCGGAAGAAAAATGATGTAAAATTTAATAAAAATAAGCACCGAATTAGTGGTGCTTATTTTAGAGAGATTAAGAGCTTAGTTGTAGATATTTTCTACAGCGATGGATGGGCCCATGGTGGTAGAAATAAAGATACTCTTAATGTATTGACCCTTGATAGAAGCTGGTTTCATTGATTTTAAAGAATCCATGAATACGGTAGCATTTTCGTTCAATTGGTCGAGGGTGAAATTGGTTTTACCAACACCGATATGAACGATAGCTTGCTTGTCGACACGGTATTCGACCTTACCAGCCTTAGATTCCTTGACGGCCTTCTCGATATCGAGAGTGACAGTACCAGCCTTTGGATTTGGCATCAAACCTTTAGGACCGAGCAAACGAGCGAACTTACCAAGTTTTGGCATGTAAGCTGGGGTAGAAATGAGAACGTCGAAATTGATAATTCCCTTTTCAAGTTGCTTGATGAATTCGGCATCTTCGGCGATGTCAGCACCAGCAGCTTTAGCTTTTTTGCATTCATCTTCTGGAGCGAAGACAGCGACGCGAACAGTCTTACCGTTACCGTTTGGAAGAACGATGGTGGTGCGAATGTTTTGGTCAGCTTGGCGTGGGTCGACACCGAGACGAGCGTGAATTTCGACGGTAGCGTCAAATTTAGCTGGGTTGGTTTCGACGGCAAGCTTGATAGCATCGGTGAGGCTGTAGGCCTTGGTCTTGTCGATATTCTTGTAAGCGGCTTGGTATTTTTTACCACGGCGTTCAAGAACTGGACGAGTGACTGGCTTGGCACCCTTTGGCTTCTCCTCGAGGGCCTCTTGCTTGTGCTCTTCAGCACGAGCTTTGCGCTCTTCTTCAGCCTTAACTTCTTCGATGTGCTTCTTAGATTTTTTACCAGATTTGGCAAATTTCTCTTCGGCCTCGACGGTTTCGACTGGAGTTTGGTTTAATTCTTCAGTAGATTTGATTTGTTCTTCTGACATTTGATTTCTTTCTGTGGTAATAACGAGTGAACTCTCCCACGGTTAATTAATTATTCGGCGATGGTGACACCCATAGAGCGTGCAGTACCAGCGACGGTCTTGATAGCACCTTCAAGATCGACAGCGTTCATTTGCTTCATCTTGATGTTGGCAATTTTCTCGAGTTGTTCTCGAGTGATAGAACCAACTTTTTCGGTGTTTGGACGACCAGAACCTTTTTGAAGCTTTAATTCTTCACGAATTAAATCATCAACTGGTTGACCGAGACAAACCCAATCGAAAGTGCGATCATCGAAGACGCGGATGTGAACGATCACATTCTTACCGGCGAATTCTTTGGTTTTGTCGTTAAATGGATTAATGAAATCCATCATGTTTAGGCCCCATTGACCCAAGGTTGAACCAACTGGTGGACCTGCGGTGGCCTTACCACCAGGGATGCGTAACTTTAAGTTACCAATTACTTTTTTTGCCATAATATATTTACTCCTAATTAGAGCGCGTAACGGGTATATTTTAACATATTTCTTTAAAAAATACTAG
>CAUTXE010000025.1:0-11428 GCA_963542185.1 uncultured Candidatus Saccharibacteria bacterium
AGCGCGCTCGGTTTCATCGGTTAGGCTTTTAGCCGTATCGTAGGCGGCAGTAATCATTTCTTTGTCACCGGTCGATTCAATCATTTGTTTGTAGACTTTGAATTTTTGGTCAGGGTTGATTTTGATTTTATCCATCAATGGATAAAGATCTTGTAGCATTTGCTTTTTTACATCTTCCAGCTTGCTATCTTCGATTGCAGCTTCAGGAGTTGCTGGAGCGGCAGTCTCGAGATTGATTGCTGGCGCTGTGGCTTCGGTATTTACTTCAGTAGCTACTTCTGCTGGCTTATCTGCTGTGGCTTCGACACCGAGATTACTTAAATCCATCGCCGGGGCAGTGAAAGTATTTTCCACATTAGTATTTTCGGTTGGCTCCAAAATTGGGGCTGGACCTTGATTAGTTAAATCTTGCATGACTTGTGAAGCTCCATTATTTTCGAAAGTTGGGGCAGAATTCGTACTATTGCCGGTAATAGTTTCTGTCGGTACACCAAAAGTTGCGCCAGGATTAAAAGCCGGCATTGCGCTATCGGTTGGTGGCATCGGAGGGATGCCGAATTGATTTTGTATTTGATTTAGGTCGGCGTTATTGCCATTATCTGTCCCTGATGCCAGATCCATACCCACCTCTCTTTTAATATTTTACTATTTAATTAACTACCAAGATTTTACCATAAACACAATGAAAAAACAATTTTAAAATTATTTCATAACGCTTTTGCTTGGTAAATACCCACCCCTATTCTATAATAAAAAAGACTTGTTAGTACATTACTAGTTTTTGGAAAATATGAAAGGGGGGAACTAATGGTTATTTTAGATCGTGAGGTTGTCGTTTATTTGGAAGAATCTTATTTAACACAAGCGGAAAAAGTTCACCGCTTACATTATAAATTACTTCAAACTATCGATAATGCTTTGCTACAGTCGCAGGGGATTGCGCTGGATCCGCGTCGGTGTAATGAGGAAAAACTTTTTTCCACCGAAGAGCGTCATCAGACTTTTGCGCGTATAGATTTTTATCACGCGAGCTGTCATGAACTTACGCGCCCGCTCAGTCAGGGGACTAATTTCTCGGCTATTTACGAAAATCTTACCCAGAGCGTACACTTACTTTCTGAACTATATGCTTTTTATGAGCAATATTTAATCAGAAATGAGGAAAAGGGATTATCCCATACGGAGTTGCCTCAGCAAAATCGTCAGCAAATGGATGATCTTGATCAGGCTCGGCAGGAATTAGCTCGGCAGCTAAGATATTTTTCGATTCAGGCTACTAGTCTGGAGCCAGATATTAAGTCAATGCTTTTAGTTCGGCGTATTCCCATGGAGAAGAGTTATCATTTGACCGACGGTATTCAATATCGACCGGTCTGTCAAACTATTCGAAGGCTCTTTTCTCAGAGAAATTCTAAGCCAAAATTAGCAAAATCATCATTCAATAATCTTTCCGAAAATCTACCAGTGCGAGTTGGTCCGAAGAAACCAGTGGACCCTAGTGTCATTAAAATCATTGAATCACTCGCCTATCTCTCATAAAACATCGCTCCGGCGGTGTTTTTTCTGGTATAATCGAAAAAAGGAGGTTATATGTGTGGAATTGTCGGATATGTTGGAAAAAATAACGCTCAAGAATTTTTACTCTCAGGCCTTAAGCGCCTAGAGTATCGTGGTTATGATTCAGCCGGTGTGGCAACTCTTGATCAAAACCAAAACCCTACGTTACTACGTGCGGTTGGCAAGATCGTCAATCTAGAAGCTAAAATTAAAGATCATTATACATCTGATCATATTGGTATCGGCCATACTCGTTGGGCTACTCACGGTAACCCATCTGAGACCAATGCTCACCCACATCATGTTGGTAGCATTTTCTTGGTTCATAATGGTATTATCGAAAATTATAAAGCATTGAAAAAAGAGCTCTCTGAAAAATATCAATTTAAGTCCGAGACTGATACTGAAGTACTTGCGGCTCTCATCGATAGTTTTTATCAGGAATCGCATAATTTACTCGACTCTGTAACTCAGGCACTCAAACTCGTTTCTGGTACCTATGGTATTGCCGTAATGTCTGTAGATGATACTAAACATCTCGTGGTCGCTCGCTCTGGTTCGCCTCTTGTCATTGGCGTAGGTGAGCATGAAACCCTCATCGCCTCAGATGCTTCAGCTCTTATCGGCAATACTAAGAATGCAATTTATCTTAACGATGGGGAAGTTGCTCTCATTTCCAAAGACCATGTCGAAGTTAAAACCCTCGATCTTCAGCCAGTTTCTGTGAAAGTTGAAAAAATTCTCACCGATCTTTCCGCTATTCAAAAAGGCGGCTACGATCATTTCTTGCTTAAAGAAATTATGGAACAACCAGATAGCTTGAAAGAAACTTTGCGTGGACGCATCAATGCGAAAGAACATACCGTTCATCTCGGTGGCCCAAATCTTTCCGTCAAAGAACTAAAAGAAATTAAGCACATCATCCTGGTTGGTTGTGGTACCGCTTACTATGCTGCTAATACTGCCGCTTATCTCATCGAGCAAGTTTTGCCTGGCGTCACTATTGAGCCAGTGATCGCTTCCGAATATCGTTATCGCCATGCTTATATTCCAGATCACTCGGTGGCGCTCATTATTTCTCAGTCTGGTGAGACTGCGGACACTTTGGCCTGTCTTCGTGAAATTAAATCTCAGGGTACCAAAACTATCGGTATCGTTAATGCTATTGGCTCGACTATCGCGCGTGAAGTTGACGGTGGTACTTATGTCCATGCTGGTCCAGAAATTTCTGTCGCCAGTACCAAGGCCTACACTTCTCAGGTCATCGCGATTTTGATGTTTGGTCTCACCATTGCTGAAGCTAAGGGCCTGAATGCTCGTCAAGTCGCCGCCTTGGTGGACGAAATTAGTCTTCTGCCAGAGGAAATTAAGCGCATCTTACATGAGAAGCAGGATGAAATTTCCAAGCTCGCCAAGAACTATACGAATTACGAACACGCCATTTATCTCGGCCGTGATGTGAATTATCCTATCGCTCTCGAAGGTGCTTTGAAGCTCAAGGAAATTTCTTACATTGATGCTAACGGTTATCCAACTGGGGAATTAAAGCATGGTCCAATTGCCTTGATTGATGATCGTTTCTTCGAAGTTGTGATGTTGCAATCTGGTTTCTTGTTTGAAAAATCCGTTTCTGGTATCCAGGAAGTCTTGGCACGCGGCGGACATGTGATTGTCTTTTCCGACACGGAAGTCGATTTGCCAGTGGAAGGTGTGGTAAAAATTGACACCAAACTTCAATTACTTACTCCGCTTCTCTTTAATCTTTTGAGTCAAATGTTTGCTTATTACTTAGCAGTTTATCGTGGCAATAATGTCGACCAGCCACGCAATCTTGCCAAGTCGGTTACTGTCGAATAAACAAATTTAAGACCCACCTCACTCAAAAATAAACTATGCAGCCAATCTGCATAGTTTTTTCTCTCTCTTCAAAAAAGTTTTCTCTTGGGTTAAAATAAAACTAATGAAGAAAAATTCCGATTTTATTTTTCGTTTATTTCTCATCTTAGGCGACATTGTAGCAATCATCGCTTCTTTTGCTTTTGCCTACATCATTCGCACTAAACTCGATACTCGCCCATATTATTTTGAGCTCACCTCTATGGAATTTATTTTGCCGCTGGTCTTCTTGGTTCCGCTTTGGATTATCATGCTTTTTGTCATGGGGCTTTATCGTAAGGATGTAATTTTTGCCAAATCCAGATGGAGCGAACTTTACCGTCTCTTTGTTGCCTCAGTGGTGGGTATCATGGGTATTATTACCTTAAATTTTTTTATTCAAGAAAATCTCTTTCCAGTCCGCTTAATTGCTGTTTACGCAGTTTTTACTTGCTTTATTTCACTCTTAGTCATGCGAATAATTTTGAAATTCTTCCGCAAACGTTTTATGTTGCAAAAAATCGGTACTAAACGGGCTATTATTGTCGGTAATTCGAAAAACACCACTTATTTAATTAATCAAATTCTTGCCTATCCAGAAGATGGTTACCGTTTGGTCGGCGTAGTAGCTGGAAGTAAATATATTCCGAAAGAACTTCGTCATTTTCAATATTCTTCCTTGAAGGATGCTTTGAAGGATCAGACAGTTGATGTGATTTTTCAAACCGATGAACGTCAAACTGAGTACGTTTACCGCCAGTCGATCAATCATCATCTCCTCTATTATTTCATCCCATCTGAAGCCGCACTCTCTCAGCACATGGGTCAGCTTGAGCTCATCGGTAGTACACCGGCTATTTTGGTTAAGGTTACGCCACTTGTGGGTAACGCCCGCATTATTAAGCGCTTCATGGATATTATTTTTAGTCTTATTGGTATTATTTTAGCCTTTATTCCGATGTTAATTATCTGGCTCTGTATCAAAATTTCCGACCCGAAATCGAAAACTATTTACAGTGAATATCGCCTCACACAATACAATCGTAAATTCAAGATTCTTAAATTTCGCAGTATGAAAACCGCCTACTCTGGCATGACCCCAGAAGAAGCCTTCGCCAAAATGGAGAAAGAAGGGAAGATCACTTCCGCGGCCGAGCTTTCTCATCAATATCGAAAAAATGGTGATTTCTTAGCCTGCGATCCTCGTATTACGCGCATTGGCAAATTTTTACGCGCCACCTCGCTCGATGAATTGCCTCAGTTATTTAATGTTTTACGCGGCGATATTTCTCTCGTTGGTCCACGTGCCTTAGTGCCAGGGGAATTACGTAATTACGGTGACCGCTCACTTCTCCTTACGGTTAAGTCTGGCCTCACTGGTCTAGCCCAAGTTTCTGGTCGTCGTGACATTAGTTTTGATGAACGTCGCTCACTTGATCTTTATTACATCCAAAACTGGTCGGTACTCTTCGATTTACAGATTATGCTTCAAACCATTCGCGCCGTAATCTTCCAAAAAGGTGCTAAATAAATGGTTGAATCGAAAATTACCAAGTCAAAAATGACTGAATCTAAAACCACCAATACAAAAGCCGCTAAGTTGAAAATCGGCGAACCAAAAATTGCTCTAGTTTGTGATTGGCTCACCGTGGTCGGTGGTGCTGAGCAAGTCCTGAGGGAATTACACCGCATTTATCCGGAAGCACCCATTTATACCTCTCAATATCGCCCGAAACAGATTAATTGGTTTCTCGATGCCGAGGTTAAAACCGGTTGGTTAAATCTCCTTCCGGCCTTTTCGCGTAAATTTATCGCCCCTCTACGCCAAAATTATTTCAAGCATCTCGACCTCACCGCCTATGATTTGGTAATCTCGGTTTCTGGTTGTGATGCCAAATTTGTTAAAACCAAACCCGGTGCTCATATCTGTTATTGTCACGTCCCGACCCAATATTATTGGGGGAAATACAGGGAATACCTCGAGGACCCAGGTTTCGGAAAATTAAATTTTCTGGTTCGTCCAGTTTTTCGCCTGATGGTAAAAAATCTACGCAAAAAAGATCTCGAAGCCGCTGAGCGTCCAGACTACTATCTGACTATCTCGCATTTTGCTGAGCAGGAAATTAAACAATTTTACGAAAGGGAAAGCACGATTATTTATCCACCTGTAGCTGTGGAAAACTTCCAAGCCGTCGCTCCATATCGTGAAATAATTCAGTCAAATTGTCAAATATTATCACAGCATAATTCAAAGAAAAAGCAAACGAAAGCAAAAGCAGAAAACAACATAAAACATAATAAAAGTCAAATTATCTCTGAAAAATCCGCTAGGGAACTCCCAGAAATCCTCCAAAAAGTTCCGGAGATCCTCCAAAAGCTCCCAAAAAGTTTCCTCAAGGAAGGATTTTATTTGAATTTTTCTCGTCAAGTCAATTGGAAACGTCTAGATTTAATTATTGCCGCTTGTAAGAAACTTCAGCTTAATTTAGTTCTCATCGGTAATGGTGCAGCTCATGAATCGCTAGTTAGTCAGGCCGCCGGCTCGAAGCGTGTAGCCTTCTTCGATATCTTGCCGCAGTCTGATCTTAAGGAATTTGTTAAATATGCCAAGGCCTTCGTTTTTCCATCTAATGAACCTTTCGGCATTGCTCCAGTCGAGGCATTAGCTTCTGGCTGTCCAGTCATCGCTTTGAAGCAAGGTGGCGCACTAGATTATATTCAGGATGGCAAAAACGGTCTCTTCTTTAAAGAGCAATCCGTCGATTCCCTTGTTCAAACTTTGAAAAATTTTGAAGCAAAATCCATAAATTCTTTTCTTTCACCTCAAGAAATTTCTGCCACAGCTACCAAGTTTAGCACCGAAAACTTTCATCGAAAAATCCGTCAATTTGTCGAAAAAGTCCAAAAAACGCCAAAAGAACCAAAATAAAACCTTAACGTACAGGGAAAACTCATGTTAGATAATCTCCAAAACAAACTTGAAAACTTGAATCAAAAACTTCTCCCTCTTCACCGTCGTTTCTTTTGGATTTTGCCCATTATTCTCTTTTTCTCTTATTATCCAGTCATTCCACTTTTTTCTACTGAGTCATCTAATTACGAGTTTTCCCTACCTCTGGTATGGCTGCTTTTGATGGGTTTTTTATCTCTACCTGTCCTCCTAATTGATCTCTGTAATCTCATTACGAAAAAAACTCCACTCACTAAAGTCCCCGTGCAGATTCCCCTGATTTTGAGCAGTATTCCACTCTATTTTTCGCTCACTCTTCTCTGGAGTTCCAATAAATTTCGCGGTCTTATGACCGCTGGGATCATCTGGTGTCTTTATCTTTCCCTCTTGACTTTTTATAAAAATATTATATTAAAAAAGACGCCCCTCTCGCTCGAAAAACCCTTTCTTCTGGGTGCTGCCTTAGCTTCCGGTTTTTGTTGGCTACAAGCTATCCTAAATACTCTTAATATTCCGGGCGACCAGATTCTACTCTGTCTTGGTTGTACTAATCTCTCTTTTGGCTTCCCTCATCCCAATGGCTTTGCCATCGAACCGCAGTTTATGGGCAATCTCTTACTTGCCCCTGCTATCTTTCTGGTCTTTAGGATGATTCATCCGAAAAGCCGCCAAACCCATCAAACCAAAATCTTCTACCTCGCACTAGCCGGGTTTGTTATTTTAACACTTTTCTTAATTTTTTCAAGGGGAGCAACCTACTCCTTCTTCCTGGCTGTCGCGGTAATTTTTCTTTATGAAATATTTCACGCCAAAAAGAAACTCCTTGTCGCCTCGAAGATCGTCTCGTTAATCTTATTCCCTCTAATTTTCGTTACACTTATTCAAGGTTTAATGTCGGAATTCGGTCCTACCTCTGATACTTTTCTGGGTGGAGTTAGTCGTTCACTTAGCCAGATGACGCTCGGCCGCATCAAGATTCCTCTCCCTGAATCTAAAAAATCTCCAGTCTACCAGAGTGAACCTCTTAATATTCTGCCTCACAATAACTCATCTAACTTTTCTGCTAGCGACACCACTAATACTAATACCAACACTCAGTCACCACTTTTTGATGGTTATATTACAGAATCAACCGATATTCGCGTCAAGCTTTCGAAGATGGGCCTACAGCTCGCCACTAGTCATCCAAAACAATTCTTCTTCGGCTCTGGCCTGGGCTCCTCTGGCGTTGCTCTCTATCAGATGTTTCCAGAACTTGGTTCCACTAAGGAAATTACCCAAAACCAATATGTTGCCATTTTAGTTGAGACTGGTTTTATCGGTATCTTGATTATTTTTTGCAGTGGCGCTTGTGTAATTTACCTCTGTTATTCTTGCCAAAAATCTATAAAACAATCCTCTAAACAATCCTCCAAGCAATCCATAAAAAAATCTAACTTCACCAGCTTAATCTCTAATATTGCTCCGGTCAAACTCTATTTTGCCTCTCTGATTTTGGCTTATGCCGCCTCTGTTTGCTTCTTCTCAGGTTTTCCCAATGCTCTGCATATTTACCTGGTTCCTGTCCTCTATCCGGCACTTTTTGCCAAAAATTTTGAATTTTTATAAAAATATGATATAATACCTGTGTTACTCTAGTGACAAATTGGCTACGGCTAGTTCTTTGACAAGGAGTTTTATATGCTTATTTGTTACTTATTGACTCGCAAAAAAAGGGAGGTGGAGTCATGAAATCTCTAGCGGAAGAGAAAATCGAGCTTGATGCTCTGCTTCAGGAAGTCAAATCTGCGAAAAGATTGATGGACGAAGCCGAGAAGAAGTGTAAGGAAACCGACAAAGAAGTTGAAGATTTGAGAGAAACGATGAGCTATTTTGGCGGAGATGAAATTGCGAAGCTTTACAGTGAAACCGGCCAAATCATCGCTCAGATTCAACGTAACTTCGAGTGTCAACAACAGGATCCAGCTAATCAGGATCTAAAAAAGGAATATGATGACCTTATCAAGAAAAAAAATCAGATGATCAGCGAGAAGAATGCTTATTACAATCCCAAGCTTCACCCTGAACTCTGCAGGATTAGGGAGAAGTTTGAGGAGACTAAGCAAGAAAAAATTACTTGGGAAAAAATCTTTTCCCAACGAAAGGAGGAATATAGCGAGAAAGACGCTATCTATCAGAAGAAGAAAAGCTTCATTGAAAGCCTAACTTCCTCGGAAGATATTAGGATTAAGTCTTATCTCGATAAGTTACTTCATTTGTTTGGAGTGCCTACCGGTAGCGAATTTAAGCTAGTTTCTAGACAGGGTAGAATTGACCTCTATTATGGCGGTCAATGGCATCCAGACGGAGTAAATCACGGTCATATCACCGCCATTAAAAATGAGGATGACTATGATGTGTCCTACCGCCGCGAACCTAGCTGCAATGTCGGCTAAAATGACAAAATTTAAGCAGTAAATAACTTCTGAAAGAGGCTAAGTTTTAGCCTCTTTTTTCATTTCTTCGTTATAATTGAGATATGAAAACACGCATCGTCTTCCCCGAATTAGAAAATCCCATTATTAAAGCCGCTATTAAAAAAGCTCGCGAAAAATTTCCCGATTTTGAGCTGGTTGGCGCTGATTCGCTCGAGCATGCCTGTCTTGCAGTAAAAAATCAGCTCGCCGATTCTCTAATTGCTGGCATTGATTATTCCTCGCGTGATGTGATTTTAGCTTGTCGTGACCTTATCGGGGTGAAGAATCCGCGAAATCTCTTAAAGCCGACTTTTTCCGCTAGCTTTATCTTGGAGCGCGAAAACGAAACTTATGTACTTGCTGATGCGGCTGCTTGTAAACATCCTACCTCTGATCAACTTCATGATATTGCTGTCCAAACTGTCGAAACCGCTAGCAAAATTTTCCCTATTCCGAAGGTTGCCTTCCTTAGTTTTTCCACCAAGGGTTCCGGTGGTCGCGACGAGACCATTGATTTGATCCAAGAAACCATCACCAAACTGAAAATTTCTCATCCTGAGCTCTTAGTTGATGGCGAATTGCAGCTTGATGCTGCGATTAATCCGCGCATCGGCCAGAAAAAAGCCCCAGATTCTCCAGTCGCTGGTTTTGCTAATACTTTGATTGTACCAGACCTCAATACTGGTAATATTCTCTATAAATCCATGGAACAATTCGGTGGTTTTACGGCTGCCGGACCAATTCTTCAGGGCTTCAATGCGCCAATTTCCGACCTCTCGCGTGGTAGCACCGAAGAAGATGTCTTGAAAGTTATTGAATATATGTTATTGCTTGCTAAACACTAATCTTTGCGCCGTCCACCTCTCGGATGTATAATAGAAACTAGTTGAAAATGGAGTGTTATGAAAGGTAAAATCAAATATTTCGGTACTGACGGTATTAGACAAAAGGCAGAAGCTTTTACCCCTGGCTTTATTCAAGCCGTTACTCTCGGTATTGTGCGCTATTTAGGTAATGCAAAAGAGGATGAAAGTGGCCTCGAACGCCCAGCTCGGGTCTTAATTGGTGGTGATACGCGTGAATCCACTGAGTGGATGATTCGTTATTTTGAGGAAGCTCTGGAAACTGTCGGGATTGATCATGGTAACGTGGGTGTTTTGCCGACCCCGGCGATCAATTATGCTTTTTATGAAATGGGTTATGATCTAGCCATTGATATTACCGCTTCCCATAATCCCTACACTGATAATGGTATTAAAATTTTCGAACGCGGTGATACGATTGGTGGACTCGAGGCTACCATGCCAGGCGGTGTCGCTTTTTCCGGTACTGGCACTAATGATTCTGGCGAAAATCTTGCGCATCTAGTGAAAAAATATCCCTACGGTATTAAACTTTCACAGTCCGGGGTGAATGCGATCGAAAATGCGCTGGAAAATGAATCTGGTTTTGATGTGCATAGCCCGGAATTCCGTGAGGATCTCCATGAGGATGCACTTTCACGTTATCTCGATCATCTCCGTACTTATTTAACCCAATTTGGTCCAGCTACTACCTCAGTGCGCCAGAAACCAGATTTTTCTGGCTTACGTATTGGTCTTGATCTCGCTTGTGGCGCCACCTCTGTTACTGCTAAGCAAATTTTTGAAGAACTCGGTGCCGAGGTTATTGCTATTCATGAGGACGCTAGTTTCGGTGAAAAAATTAACGCTGGCTGTGGCAGTACTCATCTTGAACCGCTTATTAAGCTGGTGAAAAAAAAGCAACTTGATTTTGGCGCCGCCTTCGATGGTGACGGTGATCGCTGCTTAATGATTGATCGAGATGGCCAGATTATTGATGGTGATGACATGATTGTGATTTTAGCAAATTATCTAGCCGTACCAGAGGTCTGCGTCACGATTATGGCCAACAAGGGTTTGTTAAATTGGGCAGAAAAAACTGGTATTAAAATCGCCATGACCGATGTCGGGGATCAAAATGTTTCTGCCAAGATGCGTGAAGACGGTATTCTTCTGGGTGGCGAACAGAGTGGGCATATTATTCTGCCTGGTGAACCAATGGGCGACGGTGTGCTTACTGCGCTCGTAATCACTAAGATTCTTTCCGAAGCTCGTGAAAAATTCCAGAACGAAGATACCTTACTTATGAGCTATCAGACCATTCAGGATGAAAAATCTGGCCAAACTTCTGAAAACCTTGAGCGTTCCTTACCGACCCTAGCTACCCTTTGTCAAAATTTCCAAAAACTTCCACAAACCATCAAGAACCAGCCAGTCGATAGTCAAACCAAGCAAGCTTTTCGTAACCTTACGGAAACTGCTGAGAAATTTATTGCCACTGAAACCGCCAATCTTCCTGCCGGCTGGTCGATCAATATTCGCGCCTCCGGTACCGAAGATTTAGTTCGCATTACTATCTGGGGTGACGATGCTGAGGCGATTCAAAAAACTGCCGATGCTATCGCCGAGCGCCTCACCGAAACCGTATTTGAATAAAGAAAGGGAATTATGGTTAAAATTGAACGTCTATCTGCATATCAACCAGAAATCGCCACGCGCGTGCGTGAGCTTCTGATTCAGCTCTCCCG
>CAUTXE010000026.1:0-11035 GCA_963542185.1 uncultured Candidatus Saccharibacteria bacterium
TATTGCTCAAAAGTGGTTGGATCCATGAAGTAGAATTTCTCTTCATCACGGTAGAGATACTGCACCTTTTTGGTAGAAACTTCAGCTGGTTCAATCTTTTCCTGACCCTTAAAAGTCTTAGGAATAAGCGCACCAGTGATTAAATTTTTGACACGTACGTTGACGATTGAGCCACCACGTCCCATTACTTTTTGGGAATATTCAATAACCTTGTATGGCTGACCATCAAGAGTAATTAGAGTATTTTTCTTTAAATCGGTTGGTCCGTACATAATTCTCCTTTTTAGTTATTTGAAACGAATGGTAGGAGGGCTAGATGACGGGCACGCTTAACAGCGACAGCCAATTGGCGTTGTTGCTTAGCAGACAAACCAGTCTTAGCGATTGGTTCGATACGACCGTAAACATCGATGTAGCGTTGCATAGTTTTGACATCTTTATAATCGAAATAAAGATTTGGATCGTTCTTGATTCTTCTCATTTTTTCTCTCTTTTCTCGCTTTAATTATTAGAATGGTACTTCACTGAGGTCAATTTCGCCATCTGGAATATCATCCGGAATAGAATCTGGCATGGTTTGGCTGTAGCTACTGGTGGTAGATTCTTGGGACCTACTACCGAGTAGGTTAAAGTCTTCCATGACGATTTCCACGGCGGAACGCTTGGCACCGGTCTTATCTTCATAAGTACGTTGAGACAAGCGACCTGAGACCATGATTGGTGTACCTTTTTTTGCATATTGAGCAATCACATTACCTGGTTTACCCCAAGCAGAAACTTCGATATAAGAAACTTGTTCTTTCTTTTCGCCGTTCATCACATAATTGTAGTTCACCGCCACTGAGAAGCTAGTAACTTCTGAGCCAGAAGTCGTAGCTCTAGTTTCTGGGTCGCGCACAACATTACCGATAATGATTGCTTTACTAAATCCCCGCGCCATAAATATACCTCACTTAATTGTTTAATTATTCTTCGTCTTTAGACTCTTTTTTGTCAGCACGGGCTTTGCGCTTAGCTTCAAATTTAGCTTTGCGTTCGTCGACGGTGACTAAGAGATAACGTAAGACTTCCTCGGTGATGTTAAGAGTGGAAGAAATCTTGGCTGGAGCCTGAGCTGGAAGTTCCAAATCGAAAGCATAGTAGACGGCGTAGTCTTCTTTTTCGATAGGATAAGCCAAACGCTTCTTACCTTCATTGACTTCTTTGACGATTTTACCGTCGTGAGACTCAATGAGTTTCTTAATTTTGTCTAAGGCTGGTGTCAAATTCATCTCGAGATCAGGATGAATTAAGACAGTAAGTTCATACTGTTTCACTTTGCACTCCTTTGGTTAAAGCAAGTACACCTTAAGTTACTTGCTGAGCTAATAATGTATAGATTATAGCATGAAAATAGAGAAAAATACAGAGTTTTCCACAATAAAAATCATTGTAATTTTTCATAATGTCATATATAAACTTAAGTAGAAAGGTCTAATTGTTATTATTATTAATACAGGAGAGAAAAAGTTATCATGAATGATACCAATTTCGACAATAATGCGGAGATAAATTCCGTACATAGTGAAGCAAAGGCGCAGGGTCATGGCGGAGTGAAAGCTATGGCCATATTTTTTGCTATTACTACTTTAGCTTTAGGATGTGGACTAGCTTATGTCTATACTTCGAAGAATAAAGATACAAAGAAGCTTAATGAAGAGCTCGTAGAATCGAAAGAAAAAGTAAAGTCCGCGAACGAATCAATCGCAAAATACGAGGAAGCGACACAGACCAAAATCACTGACGTGAAGCAAGATAATGTCACAGTGAAAGAGATTGTGAAGCCGATGGTTTATGATGCACAAATTGAAAAACTATACGATATTATAAAATCAACGACCTACTCAAAGGATCCATTTAACGGTGAACCAGATCAAGATGGTCATCATATAATTGAATCCTGGAGAGAACCTTACTTTCGAGAAATCTTTACATCCACAGACGGAAAATATCTAGTTGCCCACATGAGCCCTATGGCTATTGGTGTATATAAAGATAGGTATAACCAAGATGCGCAAAAATTATTAGCTGCTGGTGGCTATTATTCGTATTGGTATCTAAATATTGCCACTGGGGAGTGGAAAGTAGGTATGGAAGGTCAGGCTGCTCCAGAGTGCAATAAAATACCTGCCGAGTTCAAAACTATCATTCATAACCTAAATGATTACAATGAAAAAAATGGGTCGTCAAAAAAGGCATTGGTCTGTGCTGATGAAAAATATAATAATGTAAGAATCTAATTTCTTAAAACCCAAAAAAACGAGCGTCAAAATTTGGCGCTCTTTTTTTATTTTTTAACTGATTTTCTTCCCTATAATTATGCTATAATATGTTTATGGCTAAACAAACACGAGGAAGACGTCGAACGTCTAGAGGTAGAGCAAAAGACCCCGCTCCAACCCATCAATTACCAGGGGGATTTTGGCGCCAAGTAATGGCCCTATTAATGATTGTGATTTCGGTCGTTTTGATTATGACTTGGTTCGGCAACGGCGGTAATCTATTGAACGATTTTCATAGTGGTTCACTCTACGTGGTCGGCTATGCGACCTATGCGATTCCAGTGATCTTAGTTTATCTGGCGGTGAAAATTTTTCTCACCGAAGATAATCGCCTGCCAACTGTAATTTGGGTAACTTCTTTTCTAATGATTCTCTGGCTGGCCGGGATTTTCGACTTGCCTTCTTACGGTACGAAAAATTTGACTGGCGGCGTGATTGGAGATGCTTTAAATCACTTAGTCACTCAATTACTTGATCCATCGGTTGCGGCCTTTATTTACATCGTACTGATTTTCATCACAGGAATTTTCATTCTTCAACTTTCGCCACTAACCGTGTTTAAGGATTTTGCGAACCTTTTCCGCACCGGTCGCAAGGCAGAAGATTCAGAGAATGCTCGGGTAGCACGAAAAGCCGAACGTGAAGTTGCGCCACTTGATGCACCAATTCGTATCAAGGCTAACGGGGTCGAGATGTCGGCAGCCGAACTGAAGACTCCGAAGCTAGAAGTGAAAAAAGCAAGTGTCGAAAAACCAGCAGAGCCAGAGCCAGAACGTGCTTTGACTGCAGCCTCTGACCCAGATTGGAAGATGCCAAGTGTAGAATTTCTCTCTAAGAAACATATTCCACCAGATGGCGGTAATATTCAGCAGAATGCAGTAATTATTAAGTCTACCTTTGTAGATTTCGGAATTGATGTCGAAGTCGAGGGTGCCAACATCGGTCCTTCGGTGACCCAATATACCATTCGTCCACCTGCGGGTGTGATTCTTTCGAAAATTGCCGCACGTGATAAGGAGTTGGCTTTGAACCTCGCTACTGAGAGTGTGCGTATTGAAGCGCCGATTCCAGGTACTCGCCTAGTGGGTGTAGAAATTCCAAACGTACGTAAAGAAAGCGTAAGTCTAAGGAGCCTACTCGAGAGTGACCGCTGGAAGAAAGAACAGGCCGCACTTTGTTTTGCTGTGGGTAAGGATATTTCTGGTAATACTATTATTGCTAACCTGGCAAAGATGCCTCACCTTCTGATTGCTGGTACTACCGGTTCTGGTAAGTCTGTGATGACGAATATTTTGATTTCTTCCCTGCTTTATCGTAATGCACCTAGCGACATGAAATTGATTATCGTGGACCCGAAGCAAGTAGAAATGGCGCAATATAATGATATTCCACATCTTTTGACACCAATTATTACGGCGACCGACAAGGCACTTTCGGCGATGAAATGGGCAGTGAATGAAATGGAGCGTCGTTATGCTTGTCTTGCGGAAGAGCGTGTAAAGAAAATTGAAGACTACAATGAAAAAATGAAGGCGCGCGCGGAAGAAGCGAAGAAAAATGGCGAGGAGTCCGAAGATGCCACGCAAAATAACAAGATGCCTTACATTGTAATTATTATCGATGAGATGGCGGACTTAATGATGCAGGCAGGCAAAGATCTCGAACAGTTGATCGTGCGTATTGCTCAGAAGGGTCGTGCCTCGGGTATTCACTTGGTGCTTGCCACCCAGCGTCCGGAAGTAAAGGTGGTCACCGGTTTGATTAAAGCAAACATCCCTGGACGTATCGCGTTCAAAGTTTTAAACGGTATCGACTCACGTATGATGCTCGAATCAGGTGGTGCAGAAAAATTACTCGGTAACGGTGACATGCTGATGCTGACCACTGAAATGATGGGTAAACCACGTCGTATTCAGGGTGCCTTTGCTTCGGATGATGAGATTAATAAGCTAACCAACTTCCTGCGCGAACAGAGACAACCAGAATATAACAATGAGGTGATTTCTCAGGCAGTGCAGATTAAAGGTATGGGACCTTCGGATGGTGGATCCTTCGGTGAACTCGGGCGTAAATATGATCCATCGGATCCAGTAGTGCGTAAGGCGATTGAAATTACGCTCTCTAAGGGTAAATTCTCGACGGCGATGCTGCAAACCTACCTCGGTAAGGGTCACGGCTTCGTCTCGGGTCTCGCGATTTGGCTAGAAGAAATCGGGGTAATTGGTCCGGCCAATGGTAATAAACCACGTGACGTGATGATTAAATCTCTGGAAGAATTCGATCAGTTAGCCAATAGCTAAAATTACAACAGGATTATGCTGAAATAATCCTGTTTTTTATTGCTTTTTTTGGCATTCTCATATATAAACATAATTAGAAAGGATTATATTTTTTATAATTTTTATTTCACTATTATTAATAAATTTTTAGGAGAGAAAAAGTTATCATGAATGATACCAATTTCGACAATAATGCGGAGATAAATTCCGTACATAGTGAAGCAAAGGCGCAGGGTCATGGCGGAGTGAAAGCTATGGCCATATTTTTTGCTATTACTACTTTAGCTTTAGGATGTGGACTAGCTTATGTCTATACTTCGAAGAATAAAGATACAAAGAAGCTTAATGAAGAGCTCGTAGAATCGAAAGAAAAAGTAAAATCCGCGAATGAATCGATCGCCAAGTACGAAGAAGCGACACAGACCAAAATCACTGACGTGAAACAGGACAATGTCACGGTGAAAGAGATTGTGAAGCCGATGGCGGTAGACCTTAAGTTTGATAATTTTCTAGATGCATATAAAGCTAAACGCGGAACTGTTCCAATTATTAAATCTGGAAATTTCTGGACAAGTAATAGCGGGAAGTACATTTTTGCTGCAATACAGGCAACCGGTATTTATACCGAAAAAGATGAACATGGTCAGGATATCGAAAAAGTATCAATGGGCGGAGCATATGAAGCCTGGTACCAAGATATTTCCACTGGGATTTGGAATTATGGCTTCGGTGGACATGCACCTGAAGAATGTAGTATGATGCCACAAAAAATCAGGGAAGTCTTCCATGGTGAAAAAGATCAGTCTAAAGCGAATGGTTTTGTCTGTCGCGAAGGTGATAAGTTCGTAGATTTATAAAACATAAAAAACAATACAGGATACATTATGGAAGAAAATAATTTCAACGCAGGCAATAATTACGTTCACAGCGAACCAACCCCAGTGAAAAGTGGTTCAGGCCTCTCAAAAGTTCTAGCAATCTGTTTTGCTATTACTACAATCGCTTCAATGGCTACACTAGCCTATGTCTACACTTCAAAAAATAAAGATACGAAAAAACTAAACGAAGAACTTGTGGAATCCAAGGAAAAGGTAAAATCTGCAAATGACTCTATCGCAAAATACGAAGAGGCGACACAGACCAAAATCACCGATGTAAAGCAAGACAATGTGACAGTGAAAGAAATCGTGAAGCCGATGGCTTTTAAGGCAGACTGGGAGATCTTTAAAGAGAAGTTAAAAAAAGAAACTATGGATACTACCCCGTATTATAGTGAAGTTACAAAGCACAGATATCAATACACATTTAACACAGCCTCAATTACCGATATCCAAACTTCCAATAATGGCCAATACCTGGTAGCTCGCGGCTCATTGAGTAAATTAGGCCACTTTGACGGAAACACTGAGGATGGTGCTTATATGGTATTTGATGAGCCTCTTGGAATCGGTAGTGCTGGTCCTGCTACTTTCTATAAGGCTATTCCTTCTGGCGAATGGAAAATATTACAACCATGGAATCAGATTCCAGAATGCAGCAAACTAACAGAAGAAGAAAAAGCGATTTTTCATGATTTAACATATAACACCATTTATGAACAAAATACACCGTTTACCTGTGTTACTGATAAGAATGAAACTGTAAAAATCTAATAAAGACAAAAAGAGCCATAATAATGGCTCTTTTTCATGCCGTAATTTTATTTTTATAACAATTGAACATGCTTAACAATAAAATAACGCGAACGAGCCGCGCTATTTTTATTTATTCTCTTATTGCTCGACACGCTTCATCGAGAGGGAGAGACGACCCTTGTCGTCGATGGCTTCGAGACGAACTTTCACCTCGTCACCTAACTTCAAGACATCTTCCACCTTTTCGACGCGCTTGTCGGAAATTTGGGAGATATGTAGCATACCATCGATACCTGGCATGATATTGACGAAGGCACCAAAATCTTTGATATTAACGACCTTACCAGTGTAGATTTTACCAACTTCAGGTTCCTCGACGAGAGATTTAATCCACTCGACAGCACGTTCGATTTTAGCAGCATCTGTACCGGAAACCGTAATGAGACCAGAATCATCAATGTCGACCTGAGCGCCAGTTTCAGAGGTAATTTTGTTAATCATTTCCCCACCTTTACCGATGACAGCGCCGATTTTATCCTGCTTGACCATTAATTTTTCAATACGTGGCGCGTAGTCAGAAAGTTTAGGACGTGGCGCAGAAAGAATAGATTTCAAATGTTCCAAGATGAACATACGGCCAGTATGAGATTGGCTAATCGCCTGCTCGAGAATCGAAACTGGCAGACCGTGGACTTTCATATCCATTTGGAGAGCGGTAATACCATTCTCGGTACCAGTAACCTTGAAGTCCATATCACCGGCAAAGTCTTCGGCATCCATAAGATCGGTAAGAACGTGTGGAGTTTCACCATCAAGCATCAGACCCATGGCCACACCAGAGACCGGACGCTTGATTGGTACGCCGGCATCCATAAGCGCGAGACAGGAAGAACAGGTAGCGGCCATTGAGGTGGAACCGTTTTGAGACATGATTTCAGTAACAGAACGAATCGCATATGGGAATTCTTCCTTATCTGGAAGCACTGGGATAAGTGCACGTTCGGCAAGATAACCGTGGCCAATTTCACGACGACCTGGAGCACCAATACGGCCAGTTTCACCGACAGTATAGCTTGGTGCATTATAGTGGTGCATATAGCGACGAGTACCATCAGTAACTTCCATGGTGTCGACAAGCTGAGAATAGGAAAGTGGAGCGAGAGTGACAATATTCATGGCCTGAGTGAGACCGCGGGTAAATAGCGAGGAACCGTGCACGCGTGGCAAAATGCCAACCTGCGAACTGAGTGGACGAACTTCATCCAATTTGCGACCATCTGGACGAACGGACTCTTCGACAATAGCACGGCGGACTTCATGATGAATAGCTAATTCAAAGGCATCATGATAAGCAGATTGAAGATTGGCAACATAGTCAGCAATTTTTTCTTCATCAGTTTCACCCTGACCAAGCTCGAGAGCAAATTCGGCATCCATCTCGGCGCGGAGTTCATCGGCAGCGCGCTTACGATCGAGAACGTTACCACGAATTTTGGTGCCAAGCTTACCATCTGCGCCGACGAAGTGAACCTTAGTCCAAGCATCAACTTTTTCCTGAATGGCTGGATCTGGCAAGGCTAGTTCAAACGGTTTTTCGACGACGTTTAGTTCAGCCTTCAAGGCTTTTTGAAGCTCGAGAGCTGGCTGCACCATCTCAACCGCCCAACGCATCGCATCGATAATGACCGATTCGGAAACTTCGTTCGCACCAGCTTCCACCATCATCACCTTATTATCTTTCACAGCAACTACAAGGTCGAGGTCAGAGGCCTCACGCTCTTCTGAGGTTAAGAAGGCCTTAAATTCACCATTCACACGACCGATACGTACACCGGCAATTGGACCATCAAAAGGCACACCGGCGTTCATCAAGGCTGAAGAAGCAGCCACCATAGCAACCATATCGGGACGGAAGTTTGGGTCCATCGAAAGTACAGTAGTCACTACCTGAACTTCTTGGCGATAGCCTTTCGGGAAGAGAGGGCGAATTGGGCGATCGATCAAACGACCAACCAGAATAGCCTCGTCAGCTGGTTTGCCTTCACGCTTAATAAACTTCGAACTAGAGATCTTACCAGAAGCGTAGAACTTTTCTTCGTAATCGATAGAAAGCGGGAAAAAATCTTGCACCACCGGTTTTTCACTGACGACCACGGAGCCGAGCACCACGGTATCACCATAGGTAACAAGAACCGAGCTGGTAGTGCGAAAACCGACGCGATTAACTTCAATCGTGAGCTTCTTACCACAAAAATCTCTCGACAAGCTAAAGGTTTGCTTGCCAGTAGGGTTGATAATATCCATATTTTCCTTTCTGGGAAAACACCAGATAAGTGCTTTGAAGGTTTCAGAAAACTTATCCGCCGTCTTCCCGCTTATAACTATTCCATTATAGCACAAATAGCGATTTTTAGGCGGCTTCAGCGGCCCATCAGGGGTGAAATTTGCATTTTTATATCGTTTATGTTACAATAGAGTTGTTACTTGCGGCCCGTATGTATTTACAGCGCCAATGAAAGCACCTTAAAAAGGAGTGGTTATATGAATAACAACAATAGCGAAGCACGTGAGATGAATTTTGATGATTCCAGCGAAAGTAGCCGGAATAACCCAGCTAACGAATGGAAATTGGTAGTTTCAAAAAAGAAACTTCCCAATAATCATGGGAATGCAAAATTCAAAAAGCCTCAAAGAAAGTCCTACACTAATATTGCTCACAGAGAAGCCTATATTGAAGAGCAGCTATCTAAAGAGATTGAGCCGAACTACGATCCAATCGATGCGGCAAAAATTTCTTACCCAATCGCCATCATTAAGGGTAAATTGCCGGAGGAAAAACGCATGAGACTCGACAAGAATGGCGTGCCTTGTGGCAAAGTAGAGGTGACGCCTTTTGTAGAAGATTTTTGGCTTCCTTATAAGAAGCAAATCAGACTTGACAAGAATGTCGATATTGCGATAATCCACTACCCCTTCAAATATAATGGGCAGCGGTACACTAAAATTTGTTTTCAGCTGAATAATCTCTACG
The DNA here is from genome assembly GCA_963542185.1 of uncultured Candidatus Saccharibacteria bacterium. Lineage (GTDB taxonomy): Bacteria > Patescibacteriota > Saccharimonadia > Saccharimonadales > Saccharimonadaceae > Nanosyncoccus. The sequence goes on from CAUTXE010000026.1 coordinate 9,266, forward strand.
ATGAGCCGGAATTAAATAATGGTTCTGGTTACCTGTACCAGCAGTTAACTAAAAGAAATAAGCAAGTGAATCTCTTCGAGAGTCAAAATGATGCCAGCAAGGTGAAGATGACCTACGTGGCACCATCTGAACTTGATGAGTTCATTAAAGAACTTAGACAGATGTCCCCCAATCATCGAGCTGAACGGCTTGTACGTAAAACCGTACGCCCGACAACGGAAGAAATTGAGAAAGTGGTATGTGATGCATCATTACACTGTGTTAGGAAGCTTCTGGCTGAATATATTAAATCCACTGGAAGAAAAGACATTGAATTTGTGGCATACAACACCTACAAACGCAACGAAAATGAGATTCTGAAAGAGCTGGAGAAATCCGGCCAGATCAATTTCTAAAATTATCTATGTTTCTAAACAAAATGATTTTTCTGAACACATGAGATTTTGTAACTACACACCTTTAATTTTATTCGAGGAGAGCTTTAGAAGTTCTCCTCTTTTTCTTGGCTTATTTTTTTGATTTTCGATAGATTTTAGACACAAAAAAATACCCCCGAGGGGGTATTAATTATTGACGTATTATTTACGTAGACCGAGTTTGGCAACTGTTGACTTGTAAAGCTCAAAATCAGTTTTCTCGAGGTACTTCAATAGACGTTTGCGGCGACCTACCATTTGCATGAGTCCGCGACGAGCCATAAAGTCGTGCTTATTCACCTTTACGTGCTCAGTCACTTCTTTGATACGCTCAGTCAAGATAGAAACTTGCACCTCTGGAGAACCCACATCTTTTGCATTGCGAGCAGTGGCTTGAATGGCCTTAGCTTTGTTCTCTTTTGTAATCATATTGGTGCTATCTTAACATAAGAGAGCAGGAATTTCAAGAGGTTGGATTTATTTTTCTCAATTTTCTGTCATAAAATTATCTAAGGTGACCGCGTCCTCGATTTTATATGGGCCGACTTGAATACGTCGAAGTGCTGTAAGGTAGGCAGAAGTGCCGAGTGATTTTCCGATATCCTCGCCCAGGGTGCGAATATAAGTGCCGGAAGAGACATGGGTGCGGATTTTAAGTGTAGGATACTGATAGTCGAGAATTTCTAGGGCATAAATTTCCACCTGACGGGAGGGCATTTCGATTTGCTTGCCCTCGCGAGCCAATTGATAGGCGCGCTTACCATTAATCTTAATGGCGGAAAAAGCAGGAAGCGTTTGAGTAATTTGACCAAGGAAATTTCGACAGACCGTTTCAACCTCTTCTCTAGTCGGAATTCTCGTCACCTCATGAGTGGTAATTTCACCCTCGGGATCACCGGTGGTACTGGATTTGCCAAGCTCGATAGTGGCCTCATACCATTTATCAAGCTTCAAAAAAGTGTCCGAAAGCTTAGTAGCCTTATGAGTCAAAATAATTAAGAGACCGGTGGCGAAAGGATCAAGAGTACCAGTGTGACCGACTTTTACCTTCTTCCCCTCCTGCTCACTAAGCTTTCGACGAATCCGAGCAACCACGCCAAAAGAAGTCATCTGGTCTGGCTTATCGATTAATAATATATCCGGATTTTGACACGGATCGAGATTGATGGATGATTCTGGATTTTCGGTATGACGATTGGTCTGAGGATTGGTCTGAGGTAAGTTTGGTTCTGAGTTCATTTTTACATTCCTGGAATATGAAAGGCGGTTGGGTCAATCTTAGCTGGTGCTGGTTCAGTTGGCTCTTCTGGTGAGAAAATAGCAGCTGGTTCAGCGATTGGAGCGGCGGCCGGAG
>CAUTXE010000027.1:0-10979 GCA_963542185.1 uncultured Candidatus Saccharibacteria bacterium
GACGATATTTGGGGTTTCGACTGAGGTGTGTGGTAAATGATAGACCGAGGCAAGTTCAGAAATATTGAGGATGAAACCCTCATCGGTGAATTGACGGAGCTTGTAGGCTTCGAGGTCTTCTCTGTTAAAGCTGCCACCGATGGATTTAAAACCGTTGAGATTGGTGGAATTATACTGTTTAAAGGTACCGACTAGAGCCTGCATGTCGAGCTGGGCATTAATTTCGCTATCACCGAGGTAGGCAAGGCGGATTTTGACCTGATAACCCAGTTTGGTGGCCTTAGTTTCGGCCGCGGAAATTTGTGATTTAACACGCTCAGAAAGCTCGACGGCTGGTTTTGGGCTACTAGAGCCACCACTTGGTGGAGTAGAAAGCGCAGAGAGTAATTCAGCTAACCAGGTCCAATCGATATTAAAAAGCTTGAGCGAAGAAGCGGGGTTCTTTTGGGCTTTGACCCAAGCATCGGTTTTTTGGTGCCAGGAATCGGCGACTGGACGCGTGAGGATTTGGATCCAGAGTTCTTCATTACTATCAGGATTCAGCTTAGCGAGGGTACCAGTGATGCCAGCCAGCGGATCGACTTCGAAGGTATCGAAAGTTTTGATCGGCAATACTTCATTTTCGGTAAGAGAAAGCTCGGAAGTATAGACGACATTGTGACTATGAACGGTTTCAGTGTAATCCTTATCGACGACGTGGATTTGGACACTTGGGTATTGGGCATAAATCTGACCCTCGACGAAACTCTGCAGGGTTTTCGGGACGTAGACATAAAAACGAATCTGTCCACCAGAGGAAACAATCTCGAAACTGAGATGCTCTTGGGCGGTGCCAGATTGACGCAAAAGTTCAGTATCTTTCAAAATACCATGAAGTGAGGCGAACATTTGCTCGGCGGAAAGTTCCTTTTTGTCGTTATTTTTTGGAATTTCCAGCATCAAAAGTACTGACTCGAGATTCAGGGTCTTTAGTTGATTGATTTTTTTGTAATTTTTATATGTGAGATATCCTAGGACGCCAACAATTGGGAGCCAAACAATAGGCATCAAGATAAAATGAACTAATTCCGCTATCATACTTCTATTTTAGCATTACTGACCAACTTAGTCAGCATAAGTATAAGTGTTTCGATCGACACGACGGAAAAGTTTTTTGTTCTGAAGATTTAAGAGAATAGTGGTTTCTTTAACCTTGCGAGTTTTGAGCACGCGCTTGACGATCTCTTCTCTAGTGAGTGGCTCGCCGGCTTCTTTTAGGATGTCGGTAATAATTTGCGCGACCGTACCACGCTTGTAGCCCCAGATATCGAGAGCATAAATGCCACGACCGATTAAGACAAAACGAGGGTCTTTGATTAATTCGTTGTGGATGGCTTGAGTAGTGACGTTTTTGCGACGGAATTTAGAATTAGAAATTGCGTCGGCGATATCACTAAAGTGCATCGGCTCGTTTTGATTTTTCAAAATGACATAAATTTTGTCACGAATATTTTTCGGATTGACAGTTGGCCATTTGGCGAGACCCCATTGGTCATCTAAGGAAGAGAGAGACTTGGAGATGGAAGCAATGGCGCGGATGTGATTTGGGTGCTCGTAGTTCAATTTAGCGTCAAGTTCATCCAGACTCATTGGAAGCTTGTTGTTGCGAATAAGGGTGACAATTTCATCAGCTTTGCGCTTAATTTCACGTTCGTTGCCATATTCAGCAATCCCGGTGGCGTTGTAATAGCGCTCGGATTCATCGATATGAACGAGGCGCGCGGAAATTTCGCTAATAAAATTAATGGCAGCTAATTCCTTTTCGTTAGGATTGTGGCCGTAGATTTTTTGGGCAAGAGTGGAAATGCGGGCGATTCTTCCCTCTTCGACGAGGAAGCGGATGATAATTTTTTCGGCGGCACCGAGTTCAGGGATTTGGTTTTCTTCAGCCATCACGCGAAGACGGATAATGATGGCTTTTTCCAACTGACGGACGCGTTCACGAGTGATAGAAAGCACTTCCCCGATTTGTTCGAGGGTTTCCTTTTGGCCATTCAGACCAAAGCGACGAGAAATAATCTCCTTTTCACGGTCTTGTTCTATAATATTAAGACTTCCTGTCAAGGCTTTCTGAATAGTTTCCGCATGTTGATCCATCTTATATTTTTCCCTTATCCACCCAATAATATATAAAAATTACTATAATTATAATATAAAATTATAAAAAGTCAAATAGGAATCTTGTGTGGTCGCTTTCCGTCTAACTTCTTTTAATATTTTATCATAAATTGTACATTTAGGACAGAAAATTATATCTAAATTTAAACATTGGCGGTTTCATGGTATGGTTATAGATAATGCTTATGTTTAATGTTGTGGCAATAGTAAAAAAGCCGCTTCCTATTAGTCTAATAGACAGGAGGCGACTTTGATTTTATGGTAGTTTTTTGCGATTCGGCTAGGTTCGGCTAGATTTGGCGTCTTCTAGTTTTTTGTGATTCGGCTAGATTTGGTGGCTAGCGGTATTTTTTAGCTCTTTTTGGCTGCAGTTTTCGCTTTGGTTTTTGCCGCAGTTTTCTTAGTAGCGGCCTTTTTCGCCGAAGTTTTCTTAGCAGTAGTCTTCTTGACTGGAGCTTTTTTGGTGGCTGGAGCCTTGGAACTTAGAAGAATTTCTTCCGCTTCTTCCCTGGTGATGGACTTTGGGTCACGATCTTTTGGAATTTTGGCATTATTTGGTCTGGCGCGACCTTTACCGCTAGCTGGTTTTATAGCTGGACCCTTAATGTAGGGGCCAAATGGGCCGTTAATGATCTTGATGTCACCCCAGTCGGCGAGAATAGATTCGATTTTCTTCTGATAGAGAGCTTCGGCGGTTTCGAGGGTGATGTGATAAGGATTTTCCGCTTCGTTAATCTTGCTAAGCGCGATATTATGGGCGCCGGCCTTAATAAATGGGCCGAAGGGGCCATTAGCGGCGATTAGTTCAGTGCCGTCCTTAGCGTAGCCAAGAGAGCGTGGTAGAACTGGCAATTCTAGTTGTTTGAGGGCCTGTTCGAGAGTCACGGTTTTGACGGTTTTACCCTTTGGTAGAGGGATGAAGATCGGCTTTTCGCCACTTTTCTTTTCGTTTTCGCCGAGTTGCAAGAAACCGCCATTTTTGCCAATCTTGGCATAGATTTTTTTGCCAGTTTTCGGGTCGGTACCTAGCTCGGTAGCGGAATTATAGCGGTTAGCCATAGCAGAAGCGCCAATAGCGTCAGAAAATGGACCATAAAAATCACGGAGCATCTTCAGACGAGTGAGTTTTTTCTCAGCGATAAGGTCAAGTTTTTCTTCGATACCGGCAGTAAAATCGTAGTCGACAATGTCTTTGAAATTCTCACAGAGGAAATTGGAGACTAATTCACCGACTGGGGTTGGCATTAATTTACCCTTGGTGGAGCCGGTTTTTTCCGAAATGGTTTGTTTGGAAATTTGATTCGATTCATCGAGAGTGAGTTGCAAAATATCGCGTGGCTCACCTTCAGATTCGCCCTTAATCACATAATTTCGGATTTGAATAGCGTTGATGATTGAGGCATAGGTACTTGGACGACCAATACCGAGCTCTTCAAGTTTTTTAACTAGTGAGCCTTCGGTGTAGCGGGTAGGCGGTTTGGAGAAAGTTTGTTTGGCTAGTAAGATATGACGCTTTACGCTGTCGCCAATCTGGAGATTTGGCAAGGTGGTGTCCTTACTCTTACCGTAAACTCGAAGAAAGCCATCAAAAATTACCATTTCGCCAGTAGCTTTAAATAGTTCGTTTGGTACAGTGTCGGCCTCGAGATAGAGACTAGTTTTGGCTACCACGGCGTTTTTCATTTGGGTGGCCAAGGTGCGACTTCGGATTAATTGGTATAATTTCTTTTCGTATTCGTTTTTTCCAGCCACTTCTACGTCAATGTGGGTCGGGCGAATGGATTCGTGGGCTTCCTGAGCGCTGGCATTTTTGGTATGAAAGCGACGAGCTTCGAGATAATTTTCCCCGAATTCGGCTTTAATGAGATTAGCAATCTCGGCGAGAGCTTGATTCGAGAGATTGAGCGAGTCGGTACGATGATAAGTAATGTGGCCGGACTGATAGAGGCCTTGAGCAGCGGACATAGTGGTCTTAGAGCTAAAACCGAGACGGCTATTGGCTTCAATCTGGAGCGCAGCGGTAGTGAGAGGCACTGGGTTGGCTTTTTTAGCTTCGGTTTTTTCCAGATTTTGCACCTTAAAATTGGCATTTTTGAACTGCTCGAGGAAAAACTTGGCTTCTTCGGCGGTAGCGAAAGTAGTTTTATCGAGATTGGCTTCAAAGATTTCGGAAGAATCGAGATCGGAAATATTAGCGGCTTGGTCGCTAAATTTACCGGTGACTTTAAAACTGGATTTAGCGTTAAAACGTTCAATTTCCTGTTCGCGCTCGACGATGAGACGGAGGGCTGGGGACTGGACACGGCCAGCAGATTTAGCCCCTGGTACCTTAGTGCGCACGACGCCTGAAAGGTCGTAACCTACTAGCATGTCGAGAGTTTGACGGGCTTGCTGACTGGAAACCATATTCATATCGATGGTACGCGGATTTTTGATGGCTTCTTGAAGAGCTGGTTTGGTAATTTCATGAAAAGTAATACGATGGGTGGTTTTTGGTAGTTTTAGCACCTCTAAGAGATGCCAAGAAATCGATTCTCCTTCGCGGTCTTCGTCGGTTGCAAGCCAAATCGTGTCAGCGTCTTTGCTGGCCTTTTTTAATTCAGCAATGACTTTTTTATGGTCTGGGTCAATTTCGTAAGTCACGGCGAAATTATCATGCACATCAACTTTGGTATCTTTACGAATGTGGCCGACCGAGGCTAGAACCTTAAAATCACTGCCGAGATATTTTTCAATAGTCTTGGCTTTGGCAGGAGACTCGACGATGAGGAGATTTTTAGACATATACTTATATATTATCACGCTTGTCAACTAGAAAAAATTTTTCGGATTTTTAATTGGGCGAATTTTTATAGGGATAAATTAGAGATGAATTTTAGAAAAATTTGCAAAAAAGCCAAAAAATCTTGGAAAAAGGACTTGTTAAGTCAAAATGTTTATGTTAAAGTTTAGGTGTGTGAAGGTTTTCTGGCAGTATAGAAAGGAAATATACTGTGAGAATAAAAAATAAAAACCATAAAAAAATTAAAATTGCGACAACATTAATGGTTTTATCTGGTGCGGTGTTATCACCAATGCTGTTTGATTTGCCAACACCAGTATCGGCAGTGCAACAATCTGCTTCAACAACAATTAGCGTTGTGATTGATCCTGTGATTTCAATTACTACGCCAAGCTCAATTGATATTAATATTACGCCTACTCCTACCGGTGCGTTTAATACTGGTACTGGCACGGTGAATGTCTCGACCAATAACGGTAAAGGCTATACCACCTATGTCACTTCCAAGACGACGGATACGGATTTGTCTCAGCCAGCTGCCTCTGGTGTAGCGGACAAAATCCCTTCAATCAGTCAGACAAATTCGACGATTTCTGGTACGGGCTGGGGCTGGTCTGCTGATGGCACCACTTTTAACCCAGTGAAGCAAACTGGTACTGTGGATGCTTCGACAATTTTTGCCAAGACTACTTCAGCAGCTACCTCTGGTAGTGCTAAGACGATTACAGTCGGTGCAAGTGCCACTACCTCTATTCCAGTAGGTGCTTATTCGAATACATTGCTCTTTACAGCAGTTGCGAACCAATAACACTTTCTTTTCGATTCCCTGCGGTCGACGGGTCTCAGGGGTCGAAGGGATTATTAAAGGATCTTGTTTTAAAAACTGCGTGGAGATGCTTTAGGGACCGCCTTCGGGCGGTCTTTTTCTGGTTTAATTTTTTGGCTGATTTTTGATTGGGCTCAGGTGGGTTTTTATGGGTTAGTTTTTTGAGATTAACTTAGACCTTAAAAATTTAAGCATCAAAAAACCCCAAGTAAGGGTGGGCATCACTTGGGGTTATTAGACCCTACAACGCATCTCTATTGATTCCGGGAGAGCCCCGGAGCGTGACCCACCTCACTCTATTGGGGCCCGCCGGTTATAGGGGTTGCTATGTTCTTAAAAATTGACTTTCAAGTGGAGGTAATACTTATACTTACAACCGATAAAAGAAAAATTGTAAGCCGAAAGTCTTTTAAGAACACGCAACTTCTGTTATATTAGTAACAGAAATTATGATTTATTTAGGTGCGGTTTAGAGATCGTGCCTTTTTCTGGCTCCAACCCCTAACTGGTTCGTATTATAGCATTATAAATAAAAATAGTCAATACATAAAATGTAAAAAATATTAAAATCAAGTACAAAATTGGAGGTTTTTGTGCAAGTCAAATCTATTTCCCCTCTAGAAGACGGGTTTTTGCGTAAATTAGAATTCATTGCGCTTAAGCCTAAAATATTGTATTATTATGGAAAATCACCCGGCGAATCGGTGAAATCTAAGGCTAAGGGGGAGAAAAATAATCAAGAAAAGATATCGGGTCAAGCTTATGTGCGACCGAAGACCGTAGCGGTGGTGGGTTCCAGAAAATACACCAAATATGGTGAGGAATGGGCATATAAGATTGCTTATGAACTAGCGAGGCGTGGGGTGGTGATCGTGAGTGGGTTGGCTTACGGAATTGATTCGATTGCGCATCGGGCGGCGTTAGATGCCTGTGGTTTGACGGTGGCGGTATTAGGGACGCCAATCGACAAGATTTACCCAGCTCGGCATACTGGTTTGGCGCGGGAGATTGTGGACCATGGTGGTATGGTGCTATCGGAATACCCACCGCAGGAAATTTTGGCAAAGGATGAGAAGCTATCGCGCATGTTAAATAGTCAGTTAGGGATGCGCTCAGCTTTTCTGAAACGTAATCGGTTGATTGCGGGATTGGCGGATTTGGTGGTGGTGGTCGAAGGTGGAGTAAAATCTGGTTCGTTAAATACGGCACATCATGCCATGGAGCAGGGCGTGATTGTGTATGCGGTGCCGGGAGATGTGAGTCGTAGTAATTCCCTGGGTTGTAATCGATTGTTAGGACGCGGTGCAGTGGCTTTTACTGAAGTGGATGAATTATTAGATGAGTTAGGGCTAAGGATTCGTAAACCGCGTGAGAGTTTAAATCAGATTAAGGAAATGTGTAGTACGGAGAATGAGGCCTTAATGGTTTCGGTGATGCTTGAAGGTATAAAAATGGGAGAAGAAATCCTGGCGCAGATACGACGAAAAAAGGAATTTTCGGTCTCAGATTTTAGTGTGACAATTTTTAATCTCCAGATGAAGGGGCTGGTGAAACCGTTGGGTAATAATGAATGGATGTTATGCGTGTAGAAAAATTTCAATTACCGAAGACAATTACGTGGATTGATACAATGAATATTTTTGCGCGGATGGAGAAAATGCGGCGTCTACATACGATGGTGGTAGCGAAACGTTTTGAGCTGAATTTGACCGAAGTAAAAATTATGAGCTATCTAAAAAATAATCAGATTGAAAGGAATTTGAATGAGATTTTAGAATGCAGTTTGATTGGTGAAACTAGTTTATGTCGAGCAATAAATCATTTGGAAGAGCGTGAATTTATTAAAAAGGCGCTAAACCCGCAAAATCGGCGATATTTGCAGCTAGATTTTTTCGGGGAGGGGAGATTTGTGGCGAGCTATATCGAAATGGAGCAGAAAAAGTTTATCAGTGAAATTTTTGAGGGGTTTACCAGAGAGGAACGTGTGTTGTTCGGGCGGATGCTTTGGAAAATAAACTTTAATATTCAGCGTAGAATTCAGAAAAGTCTGGCAACGAAAAATAAGTGATAAAAATTATTCTTGGATAAAATCGTCAATGCGTTTTGCGATATCCGTGAGGATTTCTGGGAGTTTTTCGCGTTCTTCTGGAGTGAATCGTCCTAGCACGAAGTCCACATCGCCCATCTTTTTGCGCATGGCATTATTGGCGGTGCCAAGACGAAGACGTTTGAAGTCGGTAGTGTTAAGCGAACGAATAGTGGATTTAAGGCCATTATTGCCGCCATCGGTTCCCTTTTCGCGATAACGCAGGGTGCCGAAATCGAGATTAAAATCATCACATAAAATCAGGAGGTTAGATAGTGGAATTTTATAATAGTTCATGAATTCCTGAATACTAGAACCGACATCATTATAGTAGGTTTGAGGTTCGATAAAGATAGTTTGACCGGATTTTTGCCACTTGGCGTGGAATTTTTCGGATTTTTCAAATTCGAGGTCGTGGGTTCTAAAATAAAAATCTAAGGCTAAAAAGCCAAAATTATGGCGAGTGAGGTTATATTCATTTCCAGGATTTCCAAGTCCGACAATAAGTTTCATGGAAATATTATAGCAAATCTTTTGGTTGGATTTTTATGACAAAAAAACTACTACAAAAGTTTTAGAGATAAAAGAATCCATTGTGTAGATATTTGGACCATGAAAAAGCCGCCACGGGTGGTGACGGCTTCGAAAAGATTAAGGAATAGTTTTGATGAAATGAACATTATGTAGCTAGATTAATCCTCAATATAATCATTGTAGCTCTCCCAGTCTAGTCCAAGAGGTTTCAAATTATCGAGGATCTGTCCAATAATGGAGCTTCTGACGATGTCGTTTTCATTCATAAAAATCTGAGCTGCGCGAGGAATACCCTTTAAGGCTCGGCGCGCATAAAGAATACCGTTGTGATTTTTGTTGACACCTTTAGCGTAAGGATGAGGTTGACTTTCGTCGCCTGTGAAGATCATTTTAGATCCCTCTCCGATACGAGTCATGGCAGACAGCATCTGTTCATTGGTCATATCTTGAGCTTCGTCGACAATGATAAAATCATTCTGAAAACTCTTTCCTTTGATATAGAAAATCGGAATAGAGCGGAAGGATTTTTGATAGGACAGATTAGCTTTGTCTTCTAGACGCTGCTGCTTGACACGAGGTTGAGGGCTAGATGATTTTTCAGAATACTTATTCTTACTTTTATTCTTCTCTTCATGTTTCCTCTTTTTGCTAGTTCGGCAAGTAAAAGTCTCTTTTTTGTCGATCATAGTATACTCGTCATCATCTTCATAGATCCAATTTTTATCATGAATATAAGATTGATGCGTGATTTCTTCATGCGGCTGATCGATTAGAGTACTATTATTGCAGGGGTCGTCATCGTAAATTTCGTGATAAATTAACAATGCATTGATAATATTGGCAGACTTGATAGACATTTTTTCTTCCAAGTCTCCTGGCAAAGTACCAACGCCATCATCACCACGAACTTCTGAAGCAACAACGGAAACGATATCGTAGTCACCTTTTTGAACTTGCTTCATTCCTTCAATGGCGGCAATAAAAGTTTTTCCGGTACCAGGACAGCCAGAAACTAGAATCATATCAATATTCTTATTATAGATAGAGTCTAAATACATGGCTTGACCAGGTGTTTTGGCTTTCAGGAAGGGTTTCTGTTTGCTATTTAGGTAGCTATTAAGGTGGACGATTTTATCTTCATCTCCACTAACATCTAAGCGGCCGATATTCCAAAATTCACCCTTACTTTTCCCGTAGATTTCGTCATCGATACTATCTTCGCAACTGAATTCAATGAACTCGTTGGGAACCAAGGTGGGCTCATCTGGCATACGTTCCTCCCATTCTTCTAAGGGGATGAAGCCACCTTTTTGGACGAAGTGACTATAGAGGTCGGGTGGAATGACACATTTGCGTCGACCGGTGAACTTAAACTTGGGGTCGGTTTCCAGCGGTAAGGATTTAATGTTATGTGCCAAAGCGCAAACACGCATTTCCTTATCATTGGTTACTAAACGAATCTTTTTGTTCAGAGCATCTAATTCGTTCTTAGCCTGTTTAGCCTTTACTAAGTAACAGGATAGATCGAGAGTCTGCAAGAAGATTTGTTCATCCATATTGACGGGTTCAAAATCCCAAGAAACCACGGCAGATTCGGAGCTTTTAATAACCATAAAAGCACGGCTGCAGTTATTGAAGGCGATTTGATTACCAATGGCAAGATTGGGATCACGACCAAGTTTGGAAGATTCATCAACTATAACCGATTGAAAGAGCTCATCGATTCGGCTTAAAACCTTACCGGCGATGAAGCTGCGTTCAGAAGATTCGCTTCTGAAGCTTTTTAATTCATGGAGCACAGTGTCAGGTATAACGATACATGAGTTTTTCAGGTCGATATTTTTAATAGCTAATTTCTTAAATCCGTTTTTGGTGGGAATAATATCTGGGTTATCAATAATGATATTAGTATCGATAACATAATATTTTTCCTTGAGTTCAGTGGAAATGTAAGCCACAGGTTCTGCACTTGAGATGCTTCCAGAGGTCTTCTCCTTAAGACTTGTTTGAGCACTGAGTATACTTTTAATTTCACTCATAACTATCTCCTTTTTAAGGTACGAGAAATACGTTTTAAGTATTTCCGTGGGGTAGGGCTTGGATTTTTGAGGTCCAAGAATAGAGGTGCGTCCTCTATTAGGCTAATTATTACATATTTTTCTAAAAATTCAAGAGAAAATAGAGGTGGTGGTGAATCTTGATGTATATTTTGAGGATAGCTTAAGATGAAGTATTAAGATAATTGACGATATAGTTTGAGCAATTTTTCGATTTGATGAGATTGAAGATAAGTCTTTTCGCTGGCGGCCAGATTTTGGTTGAGCTTTTGAATAATTTCTGGTTGGTGGTGGATTTTAAGTAAAAGTTCCGTCATGGCGCGAGGTGCTGGTGATTTGGCGCAGAGGCCACCGTGATTTGGTACGATTTCGGACATGTCGGGATCGGCATAAATAACTGGAAGATTGCAGGCGGCGGCTTCTAAAATGGTGAGGCCTTGGGTGTCAAACTGGTAGGAATTGATGATGGAAAGATGTTGGTTTTTGGTATATTTTTGGAGGATTTCTTGGTGCGGGATGGTGCCGAGAATTTTAATA
>CAUTXE010000028.1:0-10586 GCA_963542185.1 uncultured Candidatus Saccharibacteria bacterium
AAGTACGACGATAAGGACGGCGAAAAGAAAACCGTCTTCATGGGTAGCTATGGTATCGGTGTTTCCCGCGTTATGGGTGTAATTGCTGAAAAGTTTGCTGATGAAAAAGGTCTTGTCTGGCCAGAAAATATCGCACCTTTCAAATATTACTTGATCAGCCTTGGCGATGAAGCCGCGAAGATCACTGTCGAACTTCACGATGCTCACCGCAAAGAAATCTTGCTCGATGATCGCGATATGCGCATCGGTGAAAAACTTACCGATTCTGAACTTCTTGGTATCCCTTACCGCGTAGTAATTTCGGAAAAAACCTTGGAGAATAACCAAGTCGAAATCACAGACCGTAAGACTGGCGAAACCAAGCTTATCGGCCTCGAAGAATTCAAGAATTCACTCTAAAAGTTAAATACCCCGAATCAGGGGTATTTTTCTCTCTGATGTGATAAAATATAGATAAGTATATAAGGAAAAATTATGTTTGATAACACCGAATATAAAATTGCATTTCAAGCTGTCGTCGATCGCTTCCAGCAGGAGCTTAAGAAGGTTCGCACCGGTCGTGCTCATCCAGACATGCTTTCCAGCATCAAGGTCGAAGCCTACGGTCAATATATGCCACTTAATCAAGTAGCTAATGTCACCATCGCTGATGCGACCATGCTCTTGATTACCCCATTTGATCCATCGACAATTGCTGGCATTTCCAATGCTATTCGTGCCGATCAAACTCTTAATCTTAACCCAGCCGATGATGGTCGTGTGATTCGCGTCCCAGTGCCACCACTCACCGAAGAACGTCGCAAAGAAATCGTTAAAACCACTTCTCAGAAGATCGAAGAAGCTAAGGTGGCTCTCCGTAAAATCCGTGACGACGCTAGAAAAGAATTAAAATCTATTGAAGATCTTTCCGAAGATATTAAGAAACGCAGCGAAAAAGAGATTGACGATCTCACCAAAGATTTCAGCGCTAAAATCGATGAACTCTTCAAGGCTAAAGAAGCCGAAATCATGAAAATCTAATCAATAAGAAAAATTATGGCTACATTAAACGACTACCGCAACGAACGACTTAAAAAACTCACTACCTTAAAGGAAATGGGGATTAATCCTTATCCATCTCATTCCGATCGCAACACCAAGATTTCTGAAATTTTGGATAATTTTGCAAAACTCGATGGCAAGCAGGTCGTTATTGCTGGTCGCATTGTTGCCATTCGTAGCTTTGGCAAGCTCGCCTTCGTTAAAATTCGTGATTATTTTGGCGAAATTCAACTTTTCATGAAACAAGACGAAACTCCAGAAGGTCTAATTGGCACCAAACAACTCAAACTGCTCGATACCGGTGATTTTGTCGAAGCTGAAGGTCTAGTCGGTAGGTCTCAAACCGGTGAAATCTCACTCTTTACTAATTACGTCAAGCTACTCACCAAATCCCTTCGTCCAATGCCAGGTCGCGATGGCTTTACTAATAAAGAAGAGCGTTATCGTCGTCGCTATGTCGATATGAATGTTAACCCCGAGGTTCGTGAGCGCATGGTGCGTCGCAGCAAATTCTGGCAAGCCACCCGTGATTTCATGAATATGCACGGTTTTATCGAAGTGAACACTCCAGTTCTCGAACATACCACCGGTGGCGCGGATGCCACACCTTTTATCACCCATATGGATGCCCTAGGTGAAGATTTTTACCTTCGTATTTCTCAAGAATTACCGTTAAAGCGCCTGCTCGGTGCTGGCTTTGAAAAAGTTTATGATATCGGCCCGCGCTTCCGTAACGAAGGTGTCGATGATGAACACCTACCAGAACATATTGCTTTTGAATCCTACGCGGCTTATGAAGATTATCAAGATGGCATGGATTTTTACGAAGAAATGATTAAATATGTCGCCGAAAAAACTTGGGGCACCCTCAAGTTCCAGGTTAATGGCTCTGATCTCGACCTTTCCAACAAATGGCCACGCATCAAATATGCCGACCTGATTCGCGAAGAGTTTGATATCGACGTTTTCAATCCAGACCGCGCCAAAATCACTGCGATCCTCAAGTCTCACGGCGTCGAAGTAACTGCTGCACAAGCCGATTCGCGCCTCATCGATAACCTCTGGAAGCTAATTCGTAAAAAATCTGGCGGACCATTCTGGCTAATCGAAGAACCACTCTCACTCTCACCACTCGCCAAAATTTCCCCAGAAAATCCTCTGGTCACCGAACGTTTCCATCCGGTTATTGCCGGTACCGAAATGGGTAACGGCTACTCTGAATTAAACGACCCACTCGACCAACTCGCACGCTTCGAAGAACAGCAAGCCATGCGCGATGGCGGTGATAGTGAAGCTCAAATGCTCGACCAAGATTTCGTCGAAATGCTCGAATACGGCATGCCACCGGCCTGTGGTTGGGGTAACTCCGAACGTAATTTCTGGCTACTTGAAGGTGTCTCCGGCCGCGAGGCCGTCCCATTCCCAATCATTAAGCGCCGCGCCAATTCTGAAAATACTTCTGAAGATTCCTCCGAATCTTCCACTCACGCATAATTCAGAACTCAAAATCGTTAACTAAAATTATTAAAGAAAAGAGGTAAAAATGTTGGACATTAATTTCATCCGCAACAACAAAGAGCTCGTCGAACATTCCATCAAAGAAAAAATGTACAAAAACGTCAATCTTGATGAAATTCTCGCCCTCGACGACCAAAGAAAAGCTCTTCTTCAGCAAGTTGAAGCTCTTCGCAAAGAACGCAATGATAATACCGCCAAAATGAAAAATGGCAAACCTAGCGACGAGCTAATCGCCAAAGGTAAGGAAATCAAAGAAAAACTCAGCACCCTCGAAACCGATCTTTCTAATTTTGAAAAAGAATTAAACACCAAGCTTAAGGCTGTTCCTAATGTGATTTTTGATGATGTGCCACTCGGTGACGAATCGGCCAGTGTGGAAGTCAAAAAATGGGGTGAATGCAAAACTACTGGTGTGGATCACCTCGATTACGCAATTTCTCGTGACTGGGTGGATTTTGAACGTGGTGCCAAAGTTGCTGGCGCAAAATTCTACTATGTCAAAGGTGGTCTAGCCCTGCTCGAAAATGCCCTTATTCAATTTGGCATCAAGAAAATCGTTGAACATGGCTTCACTCTCATGGATGTACCTGATTTAGTCAATTCTCGCGTTCTCGAAGGTACTGGCTTCGCGCCACGTAGCTCCGAACAAAGTGACGAGTATTACATCGAAGGGGAAGATCTCGCTCTTATTGCTACCGCCGAAATGTCTATCACCGGTTACCACATGGACGAAATTATCGATGAAGAAAAATTACCGCTCTTCTATGCCGGTCTCTCTGCTTGTTTCCGCAAGGAAGCTGGCGCCTACGGCAAACACACCCGTGGCCTCTTCCGCGTTCATCAATTTAATAAGCTCGAAATGTACGCCTTCTGTACTCCAGAGCAAAGCAAAGAAATTCACGAAAAACTTCGTGGCATTGAAGAAGAAATTTGGCAAGAAATTGGTATTCCTTACCATGTTATTAATATTGCCGCCGGCGACCTCGGTGCGCCAGCTGCCAAGAAATACGACATTGAATACTGGTCTCCAGTTGATCAAAAATACCGTGAGATTACCAGCTGTTCGAACTGTACCGACTTCCAAGCTCGCGGCCTCAATATCCGCGTCCGCCGCAAAGATGGCACCGTCGAAGTACTTCATACCTTGAATGGCACCGCCATCTCGCTTGCCCGCACCATGGTAGCTGTACTTGAAAACTTCGCTGAAGAAGGTGGCAAACTCCGCGTCCCTGAAGTCTTGCAGCCATACCTCGGCACCGACATGTTATAATAGCCATAAGGAGAAATTATGATCGAAAAAATTGAAATTAGTGGTAGCAACTACAAAATCGAAGATAGTTTTCACAAATACGCTGTCAAACGCATTGGTAAACTCGATAAATATTTACCACACGGCAGCAAAAAAGACATCGTTGCTAAAATCGTCGTTACTGAAGTAGGTCGCTCTCACGGTAATAAATACGAAATTTCCGCCGCCATGGAAATCCCAGGTGGTAAAGTTATTGCCGCTAAAGATGAGTGCTCTAATATCTTTGCTGGTATCGACATCATCGAAGCTAAATTAATGGGCCAGATTCGTCGCTATAAAATCGAGAGCACTCCACATCTTCGTCGTGGCGTCTTCTCCCGTATTTTTGGCAAAAAATCTAATTCCTAATTTTAGACTAAAAATCCCGGACTAAAACTTAATTAAAAATACATGTTCTCTTAAAAACATGTATTTTTTATGATAAAATATCCCTATAATATTATTCCGATTTGGAGGTTTCGACTGTTTATGTCTCAGAAAAAAATTGAAAAAATTCAGGAAGCCAAAATTAAGGCTCCAAAAGTTAAAAAAGAACGCAAGCCAACCGATAAATTAGCTGATAAAACCACCACCACCCGTATTTTGCAGGGTGTTTTTGGTGACCCAGCCAAGCGCAATCTCGCTCGTATGCGCAAAATCGTTAAGATCATTAATAGTCTCGAACCAAAATACGAAGCCATGTCTGATGACGAACTCAAGGCTCAAACTAATGTCTTGAAAGAGCGTCTCGACGCCCTTAATAAGAAGGCCGAGGCCAATATTGCTCGTGCCAAACTAAAAGCTTCAGCCAAAAAATCTGAGACAAAGGCTGAATCTACCGACAGCGCTAAGAAGCAGTCTACCTCTGTTAAATCGGAAAAACTTGAGCGCAACGAAACCAAAATTTTAAGCGAAATTTTACCAGATGCTTTCGCCTTAGTGCGCGAAGCTACTAAACGCGTTCTTGGCATGCGCCACTATGATGTCCAGATGATTGGTGGTATCGTTCTTCACGAAGGCAACGTCGCCGAAATGAAAACTGGTGAAGGTAAAACCTTGGTCGCACTTTTGCCATCTTTTTTGAATGCCTTGACTGGCCGCGGCGTCCATGTCGTCACCGTCAACGATTACCTCGCTCAACGTGACGCCGGTTGGAATGCTCCAGTTTATCACTTCCTCGGCATGAGCGTAGGTGTAATTATTGCTGACGCCAGCTTCCTTTATGATCCGGAATATATCAATGAGGACCATACCGATGAACGCATGCAGCACTTGAAACCTTGCACCAGAAAGCAAGCCTATCAAGCCGATGTAACTTATGGTACGAATAACGAATTTGGCTTCGATTACCTTCGTGATAACATGGTGAACGAAGTTGACTTCCTCCGCCAACGCGAACTTAATTTTGCCATCGTCGATGAGGTTGACTCAATCCTTATCGATGAAGCCAGAACTCCATTGATTATTTCCGCTCCAGCTGGCGACAATCCAGATTCTTATTATCAATTCGCCAAAATCGCCTCTCACCTCGGTCCAGATGACTACGTGCTCGACGAAAAACACCGTTCCGTCTCACTCACCGATGCCGGTATTGAAAAAGTTCAGCGTATGCTCGGTATTGACAATCTTTATTCCGCTGACAATACCCGCTTAGTCTATCATATGGATCAAGCCTTACGCGCTCAGGTCGTCTTCTTGCGTGATCGCGACTACGTTGTCACTAATTCCGGCGAAGTTATTATTGTCGATGAAAACACTGGTCGTCTCATGCAGGGTCGTCGCTACAGTGAAGGTCTCCACCAGGCTATCGAAGCCAAGGAAAGTGTCGTAGTTAAAGAAGAGTCCATGACCCTAGCTACCATCTCTTTCCAGAATTTCTTCCGTCTCTACAATAAGCTCTCTGGTATGACCGGTACCGCCTTCACCGAAGCGGAAGAGTTCCAGCAAATCTACGCCCTCGACGTAATTCAAATTCCACCTAACCGTCCAATTATTCGTATCGATAAAGATGATCTAATTTTCCGCACCGAAGCTGGTAAACTTCGTGCTATCGTCGAAGAAGTAAAGAAATTCCACGAAAAAGGTCAGCCAGTTTTGATTGGTTCCGCCAGTATCGTGAAGAACGAATTAATCGCTAAATATCTCGACGAAGCCGGACTCTCTTACGAACTACTTAACGCGAAGAATAATGAGCGTGAAGCTGCCATCGTGGAAAAAGCTGGCCAAAAAGGCGCTATCACTCTTGCCACCAACATGGCTGGTCGTGGTACCGATATCAAGCTCACCGATGAAGTCAAAGAACTTGGTGGTCTGGTAGTAATTGGCTCCGAACGTCACGATAGTCGCCGCGTTGATAATCAGCTCCGTGGTCGTGGTGGTCGTCAAGGTGACCCAGGTATCACTCAATTCTTTGTCTCTTGCGAAGATGATCTCATGCGTATTTTCCAGGGTAATCAAATTGGCGCCTTACTTAACCGTATCGGTATCGACGAAGATACTCCAATTCAAAATCGTAGTGTCACCAAGATGCTCGAAGCCGCCCAGAAGCGTATCGAGGGTTTCAATTTCGATTCCCGTAAAAACGTGGTGCAATACGACAACGTCATTAACCGCCACCGTCGCATCGTTTATCTCATGCGCCGTCGAATTCTCGAAGGAGCAAATATCTCTGACGAAATTAATCGCCTCATCAAAGAAGCCGTCGCTGATTTAACCGCCGAAAGCATCCGTGTTAACCGTAATTTCATCAAAGAATTCCAATCTGTTTTCGATCTTGATCGTGACTTAATTATTGAAATTGGTTTCAAACGCAAAGAAGAAGAGCGCGCCAAACTTGCCACTCTTGCCGTCAAAGAAGCTTACGCCACCAAAGAGCTCGAATTTGGCGCCGACGTCATGCGCAAAATTGAACGCGAAGTTTATCTCAAGGTTCTCGACGCTCTCTGGATGCAACACCTCGAAAACATGCAGTATCTTCGTGAAGGTATTCACTGGCGCTCCATCGGTCAGCGTGATCCACTAGTCGAATATCGCACCGAATCTCAAAAACTCTTCGAAGGCCTCCAGAAAAATCTCCGTGAAGAAGTTTTGAAGATTCTCCTCTCAATCACTCCGCAAGAAGCTGTCGCTACCGACACGATTGACGGGGAAGAATACGACACCGAACTTACCAAGATGGCCGAATCTGCCACCAATCGCGGCGTTAACACTATCGAAGCTGGCGAAAAGAATCTTGATAACGAATTTGCCAAAAAACCAACCAAATCCGCTAGCCTCGGTGAAAAACGCAATAAGGCCAAAAAACAGAAAAAAGCTAAACGTCAAAACAAAAAGCACGGCCGCCGTTAAACATGAAACATTCCATTGAAGAAATTGAATTAAAAAACGGCGCCAAAGGTCTTTTAATTGACGTACCAGGTGCTTCCGTCATGAACATGAAAGTCCAATTTCGTGGCGGCATGCGCTTCGCCAAAAGTCCAGAACTCTACGAAATTGCACATATTGTTGAGCATCTCAGCTTCGGTGCTAACGCCAAATATCCTGATGAATCTACTTACGAGGCTGAATTTACCAAAAACGGTGCTTACCATAATGCTTGGACTTCCGATTATTCCGTTTGTTACGAAACCGAATGTGCGGATTTTGAATGGGACCGTATTTTAGATCTCAAACGCATTGCTATTACTTCACCCAAATTTAACGACGCGGAATTAAAAAGTGAAAAAGGCAACGTTCGCGCCGAACTCACTGGCTACATGAACGATTATGGCCGTCTACTTTGGCCACGTCTCCAAAAAGCCATTGGCGAAAACGTTCTGAATTTACGCGAACGTCTTTCCACCATTAACAACATCACCCTTGATGACATTAACGAGCATTACCGCCGCACTCACACCGCGAACAATATGCGTTTTATTATTGCCGGCCAAACCAAGCATCGCAAAAAAGAAATTATTCGCAATCTCGAAAGCTGGGAATTAAGCCCCGGTGAACGTTTCGAAATTCCTGTCGACGATTTGCACTCTTCTAACGCTGTCCTTATCAAACGTAAAGACGCTAGTAACATCACCTTTGGTTTTTCTATGATTACTCCGAGACGCCTTTCCACCGAAGAAACTCAAGCTATGGGCGCTCTTAACCACCTACTGAATGGCACTATGAGCAGTCGCATTTTTGGCCAAGCCCGCCGCCGTGGTTTAGTCTATGGTATGGGTAGTGGAATTAATAGTACCAATCATTATTCTTCCTGGGATTTTGATGGCGAAGTTAATCTCGAAACTTCTGAAGAACTCTTTACGTTAATTCAACTCGAAATGATTAAGGCCCTGAATGGTGAGATTTCCGACGCCGATATTGAAGCCGTGAAGACCTACGCTCTCGGTCGCTATCAAATGGGCGCTCAAACCGTCAGCCAAATTTCCGACTACTATACCGACGATTACTTCATGACCGAAAAAGTCGAATTTTATGATAATTTCCCAAATATTATTAAACAAATTAGTAAACCTCTGATCGTCGAACTAGCTCGCGAATTTGCCGGCTCTGGTATTCATGCTATGGTCGCCGTCGGTTCCGTCGAAAAACAAATTATTAACCAGCTCGCTAATTGCCTGGTTTTCTAGTTAAAACTAAATTCTACCAGAGTGCTATAATAGACTTATGAAAATTGCAGTTTTAGGTAAAGGGGTGGAAGGTAACGCCGTCGCGGAATATTTTAAGCAGGACGAAATTACCTTTTTCGAAAAATTCACCGATGAAGAGCTTGATTCTTTTGGTCTAGAAAATTTTGACCTGGTTTTTCGTAGCCCTTCTGTACATCCACTTTACCTAGCCAAGCAAAAATCATCTCATCTCATCGATAATTGGACCACCATTACTAATTATTTCTTTAGTCACGTCAAAGCCCCAATTATCGGCGTCACCGGCACTAAAGGCAAGGGAACTACTTGCTCGATTATCGCTTCAATTTTACGTGAATTCTCCGAAAAATTCGAGCATGTCCATCTGGTTGGCAATATTGGTAACCCCGCCATCCTCGAACTCGATCAAATCACCGAAAAAGACATCGTGGTTTACGAAATGAGTAGCTTTCAATGTTGGGATCTTAAAAAATCTCCCCATATTTCCGTGGTTTTACGCATCGAACCTGACCATCTTGATCGTCACCCCGATTTTGACGACTACGTCGATGCTAAATCACATATCGTACTAAACCAAACTTCCGAAGATTCCTGCATTTATTACGCTAATAATCTCTATTCCGAAACTATCGGCGAACTCAGCAAGGGTCAAAAATTCTCTTATCCAATCAAATCTCATCTCGAAGAATTGAACACTCTACTTGACCAGCTGCAAATTCCTGGTGAACACAATCGCGAAAATGCCGAAGCTGCCATTTTGGCCATACTTGCCCTAATTGATGTTTCTTACGATGAACTTTTCTTACCAGAAAATCATCAGATTTACCAAAAAATCGCCGCGGGACTTCATAAATTCCAGGGCCTACCACATCGTTTACAATTTGTCCGTGAACTAAATCATGTACGTTATTATGATGACAATTACTCCTCGGCTTTTCCAGCGGCCGATGTCGCCATCGCTGCTTTTGAAAATTATCCTACCTTCTTAATCGCCGGCGGCTTTGATCGCGGCCTTGATCTCACCGAGATGAAACAACGTTTCTTTTCCGCCAAAAATCTCAAGAAAATTATCCTGATCGGTGAAACCAAAACTCGACTCGCCGCAGGTGAAGACCCAGAAAAATATTGCTTTGCCGAAACTCTCGAAGAAGCTGTCAATATTGCAAGAAAACTTGCCGAAGCTCAGACTGAACTAGTCGCCAGTAATTACGATCTTTGTCTGCCAATTTCTAAAAACTGCCCAAAAGAAGCCATTGTTTTGATGAGTCCAGGCGCCGCCAGTTTTGATATGTTCAAAAATTTCAGTGATCGCGGCGAGCAGTTCCAGGCCATAGTTAAAAGCCTAAAATAACCGTAACCATCTACCAAAATCTCTCATTTTTGATAAAATTAATGTAATGAACGAAAATGCTATTAGTTTTTCTAATTCGACCAATCAGCCTTCCTCCGGGAACCCAGTTTTTCGTTTTGTCAGCTATTATCTCGATCGCGCTTCTTTAACCGCCAGCTTCGTTTACCAGGGAATTGATAATATCTTCTTCACCGAAAAAATTCATTTCGCAAAAAAGGCCGACGCCGATAAAAAATATCGCTTCAATCCTAATGCCGATCCCGCTCTTGACCAACTGCTCGACAGTGCAATGTTTCTTGCCTTCATCTTAATTGGTACCAGTTATTATAAAACTCATCCGACTCCTACAGTCAAACTCGATGTACCCATCGATGCTTTTCAAGCGCAATTCTTTAGCACAGTTTATCAAGAAGGCCTTAGTCAATACGCCTTTGAAAATCGTCTCACGCGTGCTCACTTAGCCCACTTTCAACCCACCCCGAATTATCAAGCCAAACCAGCCGTAAAATACAACGGTCAAGGCAATCTCGCCCTGCAGTCTGGCGGCAAAGACAGTCTTCTGGTTGCAAAATTACTCAAAGAAAAGAATATTCCGTTTGAACCCTGGTATGTCACTAGCGACCCCAGTCTTTCGCATCCTCACGTCATCGATACCCTTGGCGATTCTTTCACCCATATGAACGCCAGTATTGTTTACCGCGAGATCGATATCGCACATCTTCAAAAATCTCACGGCCTCAATGGCCAC
>CAUTXE010000029.1:0-10302 GCA_963542185.1 uncultured Candidatus Saccharibacteria bacterium
TCACCGACACGAAGTTAATCGAGTTGGCGCGCACTCACGTCGAAAAGTTCTTAAGCTCGCCCGATTCTATGCTAAAATATACAGAGTTAAGCCAAGATATTAAAAAATATCAGCAGCTGACGACTCTTAATTAAGGAAAATATGTATTCAACCCTAGCAATTAGTGATAAATCGAATGGGAAAATTGTTGGCACGCACCAGAAACTTGACCGAATTGCCCGCAAAATTATTGATAAAAACCTGCCGCACAATTATTTCTTCCCAAATATTTCAGAAATCTTAAATTTTGAAGGCATGGGCGGACCGGACGGTCTGAAGCGAAAAAGTCCTGGCGTCGACGAGCCGATGCACTTCATTGACCCAGATCATGATAATGGCAAACTCATGACCATGATTTTGGATCATCAATATAACCTACGTAAGGCCCTCGAAGAGGGAAATAAAGTACGCGCTAGCTTTGAGGCTGGTTGGATGGCCCATGCTATTACCGATGGTCTGACGCCCGCCCACCATTTTCCTCTGGAAAATACCCAGAAACAACTGATGACCAAGGATGAATTTGTCAAAGTTTTCGGTATTCCGATTAAAGGAATTATGCGCGGTCGAAACTCGCTTGAAACTTTGCGCAATAACTGGCTCTATTGGGGCGCTAATGGTTTTATGACCAAGCATGTGGCTTTCGAATATGGTGTCGCGATCACTTTAACCGCTCTGCCGGAGCGTGCCGTAATGCCGAAAATTAAAAAAGCCGACCTAGTGGATATTGATCTCGAAAAAGCCTTCCACGAATCTCTCGCCAAGGTTCACGCTCTGAAAATGTATGAAAATTTCTTGAATCAAGGCTGGAATACCGAGCTGGTTTTTGAAACTAAAAATGTACTTCTGCCAGAAATCGTCCGCGCTATTACTCTCGGTTGGGCTTCTTCGATTCCGTATTTTAATAAAAAACTGTTAAAATAAAACTATGAAATTAATGGCAAAATCTGGCAAAGTTACGGACCTAAGGATTACCTCGGGTGCTGGCAAAGTTACGGACCTCAGAATTACCTCGGGGACGCTTCGTGGACAAAAAATTCTCACCCCCAAGCTCGCCGTTACGCATCCGATGGGGTCACGTGAGCGCCTGGCTATCATGAATTCTTTGTCGACTCACCTCGAGGGAAAAGTAGTGCTCGATGTTTTTGCTGGTACTGGTGCACTGGGTTTTGAGGCCCTGTCACGCGGCGCTAAACATGTTTCGTTTATCGAAAATCACCGCGAAGTTGCGAAATTGATTCGTCAAAATGCCGAAAACCTCGGCGTATCAAGCCAGGTACGAATTTTTGCTAAAAAGGCGGAAACTCTGACTTTTGATAATCGTTTCGATATCGTTTTTGCCGACCCACCATATGATAAAATCACCCCGAAACTAGCTGACTACATCGCCACGCTTCCGAAGCTCGCGAAAGAATTTTTAGTCTTGTCTCATCCGGCCACCTTCGATCCGCATCAGCTCGACGCTGAAATTGTCTCCACCAAGGCTTATGCCGGCTCCCGCATCACGATTTTTAAAGTGTAATTTTATCGTGTTTATGCTAAAATTAGCTTATGAATCTTCAAAAAATTTACGATTATTTTTTCAGTAATAACTATATGACTAAGATGCCGACTTTTGGTGAAGTCTTAGCTTCTAATATTATTACCTTGCTTTTATTGTTAATTATTCTCGGCCTTTATATTGCAGGTAAGGTTCTCTTGATGAAGAAAATCTACGGCGAGAAAAAGATGTGGCAAGGTGCCATTCCGGTGCTGGGTTTGATGAGTCTTTACGATGCGGTCGAGTTAAATAAGTTATTCGCTATCTCGATCCTCATCCCAGTAATTGGTTTAATTCCGTACTTTATTTTCTGCTACAAGCTACCTGCCGCTTTTGGTGAAAAACAGCCAGCCTTTCCGTATTTGACGATTTTCTTCTCGCCAATCATCATGCTGATACTAGCTACTGACCAAAAATATGAATATCAATATGTGCGCGGCAAAAATGTACCATTCCAAGGCGCTTTCGCTCTGAATAATGCACAAGCACCTACCGAATCTCTAGTTCAGCCAGCCTTAGAGACCCCAACACAACCAGCCCAGGAAACCGTAGTCGAATCGCAAAATCCTTCTACTTCAGAAAATCAGGTTCAATCCAGCGACTTGAACAATCTCCAATAATTTTATATAATATCACCATGCCCGAGTGGTGAAATTGGTATACACGTATGCCTTAGGAGCATATGCCTCACGGCGTGCTGGTTCAAGTCCAGTCTCGGGCACCAACCAAGTTGTTTACAGAAAAAACTGCCGCCATGGCGGTTTTTTGTTACACGACATTTTTTATGTAAATAAATATGCTATATTGGAGGTATATGCAGAGTAGAAAAATGTCTAAAAGTGCACTAGATAGAATTGGCCAAAACATACGTGAAGACAAGGCTGAGGTAGTGGATATTGCGATTTCTTCTCTTAATAGCTGGCGTGAATCTCATGGTGAAATTTTACAAAAATATTATAATTATGCAAATATCTTAGCAAAAATAATTGATAAGGATAATATCATTGTTGCCCAGAGATTAAAACGTTTGCCAACTATCGTAAATAAATTAAAGCGCTTTAAAGATATGAGACTATCAAGGATGCAAGATATTGCTGGTATTCGAATTATCGTAGAAGATATTAAGCAGCTAGACTTAGTAGATAATGTGCTTAGAAAAAATGAAAATTTGAAGAGAGTAAAAGATTACATAAGAAAACCAAAGTCCAGTGGATATCGTGGTAAACACTATATTTTTGCAGAAAACGAAATGTTCGTTGAAATCCAGCTTAGGACACAGATTCAGCATCTTTGGGCGACAGCATTGGAAACGGTGGATGTTTTATTAGGTACTACATTGAAAGAAAATGAAGACGACACTTATTGGTGTAATTTCTTTCGTCAAGTTAGTTCCATATTTGCAATTGCTGAAGAAAAGCCAGCATTGGAAGAACATAAACATTTAAGTATTCGAAAAATGCGTGAAGTCTTAAAACAAAACATGGACGACAATAAGATATCCCAAAAATTATATAGCTACATGGTGACTGACCCGGTTATTCACGCTAAAAATATAGCGGAAGCTTATTATGTAGTTCTCACTCTAAACCTAGAGAGTAATGAGGTTGAAGTTATGGGGTTTAAGGAGAATCAATATGATGTCGCTTTTGAAAAATATAAATCTATCGAGCGAAACAATCAAACCAGCCAACAAACAGTACTTATTGCTGTTAATCAAATACATAAAATTAAAGAAATTTACCCAAATTATTATATAAATCTATATAATTTTGTCCGAACCATAAAATTTATTATTAGCGAAAAATGAAAGAATGAAGTATAATTAAATTAATATGAATATCGAAAAAATTCAAAAACTTATTGCAGACGCCTTTGAGAAGAGCAATACATCAAAAAAACAGTCTAAATTAAAAGCTGTAAAATAACTCAGTTTTTTCATTGTCTAGTATTCATTGAATATAATTTTTTGGTAGCTAAAACGGCTAAGTTCCGACTCTAAATCGTCATATGATTTTCCAGCCAATACTCCACCTGCAGCAAATTCTTCCTGTGTCACATCAGCTAGCGCTATACTTGGTGTTTTGAAATTAGACTTTTCATCCACTGTGTCAAATTCAAAATCAATTAAGACGAGACCTTTCAGTTTTTCGGCAAATATATCAACTTCTGCCATCCTGCCTTCAATTTCTATATTATATCTGTCTTTCACTACTCGCTTCTGACTGCAATTAGCTAAAGCGCAAAATTCTTCCTCCGTCAGTGGGATTGTTAATTCGATCTGTGAAGAAGCGTCACCCGCCTTTACTGGTGTTTTCTTGGTAATTTCATATCGATCACCTTCTTGACGCAATCTAAGGTGTGAATGACCCGGAGTATCTGGGATATATACATCGACTATCCGAGTAGGTTTCGTCTCCTTAATCCCAGTAGGCAATTCTTTAGCTAAAAACGTAAGTTCTAACTCTAATTCCTGGTTCATGTCGATCCTCCGTAGATGTATTTAGTTTTCTATACTTTTAGTATATCTCGAATCGATGCTCTTTTTTGCCTCATTTAATAGTTCCGAGACATAATTTGATTTTAGGGCTTTGTATTTTTTGCGGTCATAATTTGCTTTTTTCGAGAATTCAAGTTTTTTCTGAAAATACTCTTGTGCTTTGTCGGGATTTTCCCGAAGAAAATTACGTAATATAATAAAATTTCTATAAGATTCTTCGTAAATTGGACAAATATGAATATGAAAATCGCCCTCACCTGACTCTTTATCGGTGTTTGCCAAGAAGATTCTATCCTCATGACTATCGTTCCCCTCAATATATCCATTTCTTATTAAAATATTTTTTATGAATAACATATCCTTGCGTTCTGGGGCGCCGATAAGTATGTCAATTATATTCTTACCTCCAATATAGACCGCGCTACTACCAATATGTTCGAATGTAATGTTAGTTGGCATAAGCTTGGATAGGCGATTTCTTTCTTGCTCAAAAAGTTTAGCAAGTTTTGGCGAGTATTCTTTTATAATGACTGGCATAATATATTTATAATAACAAAATAAAAATATATCAGAATAAAATATCGAGGTATCAAATTGTGGTTGCTCATAACTTATTAGTTATTGTTATGGTAAAAATATATCTATGAATAAAAAAGAGGAAATGATTAGCTTTGTTGAATCAAGCCTCCGTCTTGAGGGGATGAATATTACTTCGCGCGAAAAACAAACCATGCTGGATTGCCTTAATGGAAAAATAACTTACGAATACGCTATCCAGACCGCAATAAATAAATATAGGAAATAAACCATTATGTCATCCAATTTATCATATGAATATGAGCGAGATGACTATTATTGCTATCCAGGAAGTGCTGTTTTAAAGAATAAATTAAATCTACTTAGTGAAATCCATCCATTTCGTGAAGGTAATGGACGTGTAGTATTAAGAGGGCATAAGTATATCACTTAGTGTTGCACTTGAGAGGTTAATTCAGTAGGTTAAGTTTATTTTCGACCAAATATAGTATAATCATTTTATGATCATCAAAATAAAAAACTTATTGCGGACTAACTATGAGTGAATTTTTGCGAAGTAATCCTGAATCGTTCGAATTTGAACAGAATCAAGACAGGATTTTAAATGAGACCGCCGTCAATGGGCTTTCTCGGGTTGCCGAGAGATACGTAGATAATGAAGAAAAATTCGACGCTAATCATGATGATGGTGGCGAAGAATACGACGATGAGTCTGACGAAGAGTATGACTACGATGGCGAAGAATACGATGATGAGTCTGACGAAGAGTATGACTACAATGGCGAAGAATACGATGATGAGTCTGACGAAGAGTATGGATACGACGATGACGACTATTACTCTGAATACGAAGAGCAGCATTATGGCGAAGAGCGTATTGATTTCGACGAAGAAAAATTAGTTCTTCAGGAAATTCCTCTGCCTACAGAAATACTTGAACGCTATTCTTTTCTTAACGATTTACCGCACGGTGTTGCTGTGATGGGCGGTATCGCTAGAAGTATCGCGCGAGAAATGATCACGGGTGAGCGTGAGCCCATTCGCGATATTGATCTTGTTAATATCGTGGACGAAGAAGGTAATAGTGAAAATGATCATGAAACTCTTGACATGCTTTCTCGGAAATATATGCCAGATGATGATTTATTTGGTCATAGCATTAGAGACGAAACTTTGGAACATTATTTTGAGTCACGCGATTTTACCATCAATCAGAGCCTCATAATGGACGGCAAACTGATTTTTAGTAATTTCGCTTACAATGACTTTCAAGAAAACATTATCCGCCCCACTTACTTTGAACATCCCTACGACGGCGAAGATATAGGTAGTAGACTTTTCCTTAAGGCCATAATGATGCGGAGTGTTATTTCTCAGATTTCAGATTCAATTCCACTCATAGAAGATATGCAGCCACCTCACCATGTCAAGTCATTTGATATAGCATTATTCTTAAACAAAGCTATGAGTAGAGGGGCGAAAACTGCACGTATTTTTACCGAAGATTTAGTAGATTGGGATGTCATAACGGAAGAATATAGCGGTCGGCCTATTGCGCTTGCGAAAGCACTTCACGAGGATGTTTATCCATTTGAATTTCACTCATCAGCAGACGAACGTTTTAAAGATGTTGAAGAATGTAGTGACATGGATGGATTTTTTGCGCCACCTGCAATATCGGAATATCATGCCTCTGACCCGATAATTCGTCGTGCTATTGCCGAATATGAGGATGGTTTAGATGAGTCTATCGATAGCGGGGAAGAACGAGTTTCTGGCTACTATACCCAAGCTGAATATGATGAGATTAACCGTTCTTCTGCCTATGACGATAATACGATGATTACAGTTAGGCATTAAAAACAGCTTCTCTTTTTATTGCTCAGTGTTGCACTTGAGATGTTAACTCATCAAATTTTTTGCGTAATCAGCCCAAAAATTGTATAATATATAGGTATGCCAGAGTTTCGTCTTCATAGTAAATTTCAGCCCACCGGTGATCAGCCGGCGGCTATTGCTCAGCTCACCCGTGGTCTCAAGATGGGGATTCGTGAGCAGACTTTACTTGGCGTTACGGGTTCTGGTAAGACTTTTACTATGGCTAACCTCATCGCCAATACTCAGAAGCCGACTCTGATTCTTGCTCATAATAAAACCCTGGCCGCTCAGCTCTATTCTGAGTTTCGTGAATTTTTTCCCGAGAACGAGGTGCATTATTTTGTTTCTTACTTCGACTACTATCAGCCAGAAGCCTATATCGCTAGCACCGATACTTATATCGAAAAAGATTCCGCCATTAACGATGAGATTGACCGTCTACGTCACGCCGCCACGGTTTCATTACTCACGCGTAAAGATACGATTATCGTCGCTTCAGTCTCTTGTATTTACGGTATCGGTTCGCCTGATCATTACACCGAAATGTCACTGCATCTTGAGAAAACCGGTCATACTTGGCAGGTAGTTTCGAAAAACACTTTTCCCGCCGCCAAGCTCAATCAGACTAATCTGATGATTTATCTCATCGCTATGCAGTATCACCGTAATGACCTCGCTTTTGAGCGTGGTAATTTCCGGGTTAAGGGCGACACCATTGATCTTTTTCCAGCCTCCGGTGAAATTGCCTATCGCTTCGAGTTTGCTTTTGATGAGCTTGAGGAAGTCAAAATCATCGATCCACTCACCGCTGAAGTCCGCGAAAAACCCGATCAAGTTTTCATCTTCCCGAATACTCACTACGCCACCCCGAAAGATCAACTCGATCGCGCTATTGACTTAATTCAAGCCGAATTTGACGAACGTCTAAAATATTTCGAGGCTAATCATAAATATCTAGAAGCGCAACGTATTTCTCAGCGCACCAAATACGATCTAGAAATGTTAAAAGAAACTGGTTTCGTAAAGGGAATTGAGAATTATTCGAGGCACCTAGACGGCCGTAAGGCCGGGGAACCACCAGCGACTCTGCTAGATTTCTTCCCAGATGATTTTCTGCTGCTGGTCGACGAGTCTCATATGACCTTGCCACAGGTGCGCGGTATGTATAATGGTGATCACGCCAGAAAATCCACCCTAGTCGAATATGGTTTTCGTTTACCGAGCGCCCTCGATAATCGTCCTCTAACCTTTGATGAATTTGAAACTCATATTCGCCGTGCGGTTTATGTTTCTGCGACTCCTGGCAAGTATGAACTAGAAGTTTCGCCAAAGCCAGCCGAGCAAGTAATTCGCCCGACCGGGCTCCTTGATCCAGAAATTGAAGTTCGACCAAGTGAAGGTCAAATTGATGATTTGATGAATGAAATCGAATCTCGTATCGCTAAAAATCAACGCGTCATCGTCACGACCTTGACTAAGCGTATGGCGGAAGATTTGACTGACCACCTGAAAGATCATAAGATTAAAACTGCCTATATTCATTCCGATATCGACACTTTGGAACGTGGTGATATTTTGCGTGATTTGCGTTCTGGTGTTTATGATGTCTTGGTCGGTATTAATCTACTCCGTGAGGGTTTGGATTTGCCAGAAGTATCGCTTGTGGCAATTCTTGATGCTGATAAGGAAGGCTTTTTGCGTTCTGAATCGGCGCTTATTCAGACCATTGGTCGTGCGGCGCGCCATGTCGAAGGCCATGTTATTATGTATGCTGACAATATTACCGAAAGTATGGAGCGCGCAATTTCCGAAACTAATCGCCGTCGCGAAATCCAGCAAACTTATAATCGTGAACATGGCATCACGCCAACCTCTATTAAAAAAGAAATCTCGTTGGGTCTCCGTGCGATTATTCCAGAAAAGGCCAAGGAAGATAAACTGGATCTTAAGAAAGTGCCGAAAACCGAGCTCCCGTCTCTAATGAAGGAACTTTCTGAACAAATGCAACTCGCCGCCGCCAATCTCGAATTCGAGCAAGCCGCCAAGCTTCGTGATATGATCCAAAAAATCAAAGACGCCGAGAATAACTAAATCTATTTTAAAATCTCCCTTACTCGCTCCCGTAATACCGGTACCACCTCTTCCTCGAACCAAGGATTCTTCGCCTGTCAGCGGAAATTTAGTGGGCTTGGGTGAACGATTGGGAAATATTCGGGTAGATAATCCTGAAATGCCCGTACTGTCTCGGTCAAATTCCCCTTAGCGTTAGAGCCGAGATAATACTTCATCGCATATTGCCCAATCAAAATTGTCAGCTTGATGTTTGGCATCAATTTTAAGATTTCTGGATGGTATTCTTCCGTGATAAATTTTCGTGGTGGTAGGTCGCCGGTCTTGCCTTTGCCCGGGTAATAAAAATCCATCGGCAGAATTACAATCTTCTCAGAATAAAATTCTTCTTCACTCACCCCAATCCATTCGCGCAATTTTTCGCCGGATTTGTCTGCGAACGGCACTCCACTCTCTTCGACCTTTCGGCCAGGCGCCTGACCGATGACTAATATTTCCGCCTTATCGCTCAGCTGATAAATTGGCCCCACGCCGCGCGAAGTAAATGAAGCATTTCTCGGATCTTGTCTTAATTTTTCGGTAATTTCATCAAATTCATTCATCGTAATTCGATAATATCACTTTTATGCTAAAATAAAATCAGTCACATTTAATTTATTTGTTAGGAGGTAAATGGCTAATACAAATAAAATTCTCTCTGTTGAAAAAGTTACTAAGACTTTCGGCAAGGGAAATAGCCTCACGAAGGCCGTCGATAATCTTTCTTTCTCCGTGAAGAAAGGCGAATTTCTCGCAATCATGGGCGCCTCCGGCTCTGGTAAGAGTACTACATTAAACCTGATTTCCACGATCGACCGTCCAACCTCAGGTCAAATTCTTGTCGATGGTACCGATATTACGAAACTCAAAGGCGAGAAACTTAACCGCTTCCGTCGCGAATCACTCGGTTTTATCTTCCAGGATTTTAATCTCCTCGATAATCTCACCGCTTATGAAAATATCGCGTTGGCGCTCTCGATTCAGAATGTCAAGGCTTCCGAAATTGATGAAAAAGTTAAAGCTGTCGCTAAAAATCTCGACATCGAAGCCATTTTACAAAAGTTCCCATATCAGCTTTCTGGTGGTCAAAAACAACGCGTAGCCTCCGCTCGCGCTATCATCACCAATCCGAAATTAATTCTCGCCGATGAGCCAACTGGTGCGCTTGATTCGAAGTCTTCTAAGCTTCTCCTCGAACGCTTTGATTATCTGAATCAAGAGCTTCAGGCTACTATTCTCATGGTTACTCACGATGCTTTCTCGGCCAGCTTTGCTACCCGCATTATTTTCATTAAGGATGGCCAAATTTACGATGAAATTCACCGTGAAAATAAAACTCGCAAGGAATTCTTTGACGAAATCATCCGCGTGATGTCTACTCTAGGTGGAGGCGACGCTGATGTTATTTAAGCTTTCGTTTCGAAATATTACGCGCAGCATCAAGGATTATGCGATTTATTTCTTTACGTTAGTGCTCGGTGTTACGCTCTTCTATGTTTTTAATTCCGTCGGCTCTCAAGCGGCTGTGCTTGAATTAAATAATTCTCGCAAGCTCATCGTCGATTTGCTCGCGAAAATTCTTTCTGGTATGAGTGTTCTCGTGGTCTTTATTCTCGGTGCTTTGATTATCTACGCCTCCCGCTTCCTAATCAAGCGTCGTAATAAAGAATTCGCCATCTATCTCACGCTCGGTATGAGTAAACGC
>CAUTXE010000030.1:0-10232 GCA_963542185.1 uncultured Candidatus Saccharibacteria bacterium
GACGGTTCAGGGGCACGAGTAATTTTCGGACGCGTTGAGGCAAGTTTTGGCTCGGGTGCGATGCGAGGAGTTTCTGGTTTTATAATGTGTGGAGTTTCCGATTTAATAATGCGTGGAATTTCGGATTTATTAGTAACAGAAATTTCTTCAGAACGAGAAGAAACTGGTGTGGTTTCGGATTTAGCAGTTTTAGGATTGAAATGAATATCGATACGCTCTGGAAGATTGTGGTCGGCGACGAATTTGAAGTCACGGTCAATCGAGCCGTCGATCATATGAAGCACACGAGTGGCGTACTTGGTGAGGGCTGGGTTGTGGGTGACCATAATAATAGTATTACCGGCTTGGTGGACGCGGTGGAGTTCTTGCATCACGGCTTCAGAACTTTTGGTGTCGAGACTACCGGTCGGTTCATCGGCAAGAATGATTTCAGGATTGGCGACCAGGGCGCGAGCAATAGCGACACGTTGTTTTTGGCCACCAGAAAGTTGGTACGGGTAGTAATATTCTTTGGTTTGAAGATCGAAATTTTTTAGAGTTTCGGAAGCCTTAATAATAGCTTTAGTGTGGCTGACGCCAGCGTAGATAAGAGGTAGGGCAACATTCTCAAGAACTGTGAGAGTAGGAATGAGGTTATATTCCTGGAAAATAATACCAATTTTTTGCGAACGAAGTTTGGCAAGACGACGACTACTAAAATGAGAAGTTGGAGTTTGATTTAAGAAATATTGACCAGAGGTGGGATGGTCGAGAAAACCGAGAATATTAAGTAATGTGGTTTTACCACAACCGGACGGACCCATGATCATGATAAATTCGCCAGGTTTGACCTGCAAATAGAAATTTTGGAGAGCGTAGGATTCCGCTTCTCCGATACCAAAAACACGATTAATATCATGCAGTTCGATCAAATTATTTGGGGATGTTTGTTGATTATTTACCTCTTGTGCCATTAGTCTTATTATAAACTAAAAAGAAAAATATGTTATGATTATGTAGAAATTTATTGGGTTTTTATGGCAAAGAAAAAAAAGTCGAAAAAAGGTGGAGTAAATCAAAAGAAAAATCATAATCACACTAAGAAAAAAATGGTTGTGAAAGATTTTTCTAATGCTAAAAATTACGTAAAAAAACCAGAAGCAGTTTCGAATGAAGTTGAATTAAATGAGACATCAAAAAAGGAAACTGAAAAAATAGCAAAAGCGGAATTGAAAAAAGCGGAAGCGGTTTCAGAAAAAGCGGAAGCGATTTCGGATGAAGTAGAAACGAGCTCAAAGCAAAAAAAGCAAAAGCCAAAAAAGGCTGACAAAAACAAGGTGCCACTTTGGGCGAAAATCGTGATGATTGTTTTGTCGGTAATTTTAATTTTGATTATTGCGGCAATTACTTTGGTTTATATGTTACTTTCACATTCTACGGCGGTATTTAAGGGTAATCCGATGGATATTTTGATTAGTTCAGAATTAAAGAAGGATGAAAATGGACAGACGAATTTCTTGATTTTTGGTACTTCAGAAGATGCAAAGGGGCATGGTGGGCAAGAGCTAACCGATTCGATTTTGGTGGCTTCGATTAATCAGGAATATAAAACGGCGAGAGTTTTTAGTGTACCAAGGGATCTTTGGGTGAATTATTCGGTGGCAGGAAGCGAGCCAATGAGTTGTACGGTAGGGGATCGGGGAAAGGTTAACGCGACCTATCTCTGTGCATTAGAAGAATATAAGAATTCGATGAGTGTGAGTAATGCGAAGGATGCGGCATCACTATATTTTGCGAAGAAAATTTCTGAAGTGACAGGTCTTTCGATGCATTATTATGTGGCGGCGGATTGGAATGCGGTAAAAATGATTGTGGACAAAATTGGCGGGATTGACGTGGATGTTTATGCGGATGATGAGGATGGGATTCACGATTCCTGCCAAAATATTGATTTGAAAAAAGGCATGTACTACAACATGAACGGTGATCTCGCGATGAAATTGGCGAGAGCGCGCAATGCAGCCTGTGCGCCAGGGGATTATGGTCTTTCGAGGAGTAATTTTGACCGTGAAATTAATCAGCAGAGGATTATGAATGCGATTAAAAATAAGGTGAGTAGTATCGGAATCTTGATGAATCCGGGTCAAGTAATGAGTATAATTGACGGCCTGGGAGATAATTTGAGAACAAATATTGTGATGTCGGAAGTGAGGACTTTGATTGATTTTGGTACGAAACTAGAAGGGGGGATTCAGCCAATTTCGACGATTGATCAATTTGGTACGGGGAGAATTGGCTTATCTAGTGTGGTGATTCCAGCGGGTGCTTCAACTTATTCGGAGGGGTCGCTATATAATTACACGAATTTCCAGAAGTATCTGCGTAGCCAGATTGTGGTGCCGAAAGAAATTAAAACGGAGACTAAGGCAGAATAATTAAAAAGATTGCGAAAACGCAATCTTTTTTTTGTGAGGAATTTAGTATAATGAAGAAAAGTAACCATAAGGAGAATAAATGGCGGGAAGAGAAAATAAAAAACGATTTGTAGGATTAAATACCGCTTTATTATTAATTTTAGGATTAGTGTCTGGGGCTTCGACAGTCTGGGGTGTCACAAGTATTAAGAGGGCAATGCATTCCGTAGCAGATGTGAGTAATGCGTTAGTAATTTGTCATGATGGGTCCGAAAATCATGAGAATTTAATGTTAAAAAATGCACGACTTTGTGAAAAATTGGATGAAAAGAAAACGGAAGATGTAACAAATAATGAATCAGCATTGTTTATTTACAATCATTTGAATCGTATGACGGAACAAAGTATTGCTGCAACAATGATGGCGATTATAATAGTGGGCAGCATGATGACACTTGGATCTTTTGTTTCGGCGTTAGTGTATTTCTTGCATAGTAAAAATAATCGCTAAAATTAGTTAAAATAAAATAAGACCCTCTGGGTCTATTTTATTTTAATGGCGGAAGCGAGAGGATTAGGCTCTTGCTTCGCAAGATCCTTCCGTTCCTCCTCGCTCAGAAAGAAAAAAGCAAGCTTTTTATCTTTCACTCGCTTCGTCGTCCGGGCGAACCTACGGTTCTTACTCTCTCGTTAGATTTAAAAAAAGACTAGTAAACTAGTCATTTCTTAAATCTGGCGGAAGCGAGAGGATTCGAACCTCCGATACGGTTCCCCGCATACACGCGTTCCAGGCGTGCTCCTTAAACCACTCGGACACACTTCCAACAATTTTTTATATTATAACAGAATTTAGAGAGAAAATGAAGAAAAGTCTGAGAAAATAGACTATTTTTATTTAACGTTTATGCTAATATGAAGGTATGTAAAAGTTAATGGAGTGGGCGAAAGGAGAGGTGTCCCATGAAAAATAAAGACGAAAAACAAAAAGAGAAGAATAAATGTAAGTATATCTTCGTAACCGGCGGAGTGCTTTCTGGAGTCGGTAAGGGAATTACGGCGGCTTCGATCGGTGCCATTTTGAAGGCGAAGGGCTTCAAGGTGACGATGCAAAAGTGCGACCCATATCTAAACGTAGATGCGGGACTTTTGAATCCAGTGGAACACGGTGAATGTTATGTGACGCATGATGGTGTGGAGACGGATCTTGATCTTGGGCATTATGAACGCTTCTTGGATTTTGAAACGAGCCGCTATTCAATTACGCTTTCGGGCTCGATTTTTAAGGAGCTGATCGAAAAAGAGCGCGCTGGGGGTTTTCATGGCAAAACCGTACAGTTGGTGCCGCATTTTACCGAATTAGTACAAGAAAAGATCATGAATGCGTCGAAAAATTCGGATATTCATATCGTGGAAATTGGTGGCACGGTGGGGGATTATGAGGGATTGTCATTTATTGAAGCGATCAGGTTGTTCGGTAATAAGGTGGGACGCCGAAATTGTCTTTATGTGAACGTGGTTTATGTGCCATGGATTAATACCTCGAAAGAGTTAAAGAGTAAACCGGCGCAAAATGCGTTAAAAGATTTACGTGGTTTTGGGATTATTCCAGATGTGGTGGTGTGCCGTACGGAAAAACCAGCGCCACGCGAAATTTGTGAAAAGATTGCGAAGTTTTCAGGAATTGCAGATGAGGCAGTGCTGAATTTGCCAGATATTGATTCGGTCTATGATGTGCCGTTTAATGTTTTGAAATCTGGAGTACTGGAGATTCTCAATGATTTTGTAGGGGACGACAAAGAGCCAGATATGTCCGACTGGGAGGAATTTTCCAAAAAGCGAGCGCAGAAAAATGCGCGAACCGTGAAGGTGGGGTTGGTGGCAAAATATGTGGGAAATGAAGATACCTATATTTGCGTGACGGAAGCTCTTAAAGCGGCAGCGGCTTGGAATAATGTGAATCTGGATTTGCGCTGGATTAACGCGGAAAAAGTTGATGATAAAATGCTATCTGAAGTCGATGGCCTAGTGGTGCCGGGCGGTTTTGGTAATCGTGGGGTAGAAGGAAAAATCGCAGCAGCAAATTATGCTCTAGACCACGATGTGCCTTATCTCGGACTTTGTCTCGGGATGCAGGTGGCTTGTATTACGAGCGCAAGAAGAGCAGGACTAACGCAAGCGAATTCGGAAGAATTTGATAAAGAGACGAAAGAAAACGTGATTTATCTAATGAATGGGCAAGAGGGTAAGGAATCTACGGGCGGTAGTATGCGTCTGGGGGATTTTCCGGCGAAATTGGTCAAGGGAAGTAAAATAGCAAAAATTTATGGTAAAACCAATATCGTTGAACGTCATCGTCACCGTTATGAAGTGAATCAAAAATTCCTTAAGGAAATCGAAAAGGGCGGCGTGGTGGTTTCGGGTACCTCACCAGATGGAAAATTGGTGGAATTTATTGAAGCTCCAGGAAAGAAATTCTTTGTGGCGACTCAGGCGCACCCGGAATTTAAATCGAGACCATTACGTGTACATCCACTATTTATGGAATTCATCAAAAGCTTGTAGTTTTTGGGGTTTGATAAATTTTAAAAATAAATTCTAGGTTGCGAAGGTTTGGTTGATTTTATTATGTAGTTTTTTTGTGTTTTTTCGAAAAATGTTGTGTAATTAAAATTGTGATAAAATAGAGGTATGGAAGAAATTCAAAATACCCTAAAAAAGACGATCGTTGAACTATACGCCGTAGAAATGGATGTAGTTTTGACGCCCGCACCAGAAAATACTGGCTGCGACTTCGCGACAAATGTGGCGATGTTATTAGCGAAAACATTAAAGAAAAATCCGATGGAAATCGCAGAAGAAATCGTGCGTAGACTCGGCGAGACGGATTTGGAAGTGGAAATCGCACGGCCTGGGTTTTTGAATTTCAAATTAAGCAATAAGAATCTTCTAAAAAATATCGATAAGTTCGAAAAAGATTTTACAAAAAATATATCATCAGACGAATATTCTGGTCAGACCGTGATTTGTGAATTTTCCGATCCAAATCCATTCAAGGTGTTACATGTCGGCCATCTTTATACTTCGATTGTAGGGGAAGCGATTTCACGCGTAATTGAATATGCGGGTGGTAAAGTGGTGCGCGCAAATTTCGGTGGGGATATTGGCCTGCACGTAGCAAGGAATATGTATGGAATGCTACGTAAAATTGACCAAATTCCGACGGATTTGACACCGGAGAAAGTGGCAGATTTACTGGCAGAATGCTATGTGTTTGGTACCAGGGCTGATGAGGATAACGCAGAGGCGCACGCGGAAATCGTGAAATTAAATAAGATGATTTTCGAAATCGCTGAGGCAGGGGAAGGTGCGGATTATAGCGGAGACCCAGAGCGCGCCAGAGTAGCTGAACTTTATTTCTGGGGTCGCAAGAACAGTTATCAGTATTTTGAGAATTTTTATAAGCGTTTGCAGGTAAAATTTGACAAATATTACCCTGAATCGACGGTGGCGAAGACTGGTTTGGAAACCGTGCGCAGGGAACTAAAAAACGGCGTGTATGAAATGTCGGATGGCGCGGTGGTTTACCGCGGAGATAAGCATGGACTTCATACCAGGGTATTTATTAATAATAATGGCCTGCCAACTTACGAAGCCAAAGATACAGGTTTGATTTTTGAGAAATATAAAGATTTTCACTTTGATAAATCGATTATTATTACTGGTAACGACATTATTGAATACATGAAAGTGGTGCTCTCGGCGATTTCGCAATATGCGCCGGAACTTTCGAGTAGGACTTTACACATTACACATGGTCAGGTGAAACTGCCAGGTAACGAAAAAATGTCTTCGAGAAAAGGGAACTTTTTGCGCGCGATTGATGTAATCGATATGGTGCGCGAGGCAATGGAAAAATCGAGCGACGAGAAAGTTTTGATGGGCGCTCTGAAATATGCTTTAGCTAAATATAAAATTGGCGGAGATATCATATTTGATATAAAAGAGTCAGTTTCGATGACGGGAAATTCCGGTCCATATCTGCAATATTCGGCAGTGCGTGCGAAGAAAATTTTGGGTAAAATTTTTAGTGGTCGCATTAGTGGGGAATTAAATAAAGTTGAATCGGAGGCTGAGGCTCTAATTTCAGAAAATGATTCGGCGGAAAAAGAAGAGAAATACCTCGCGGATATTTCGATTTACGAACGTAATTTGATGAAGAAATTAATTCAGTATCCAGATGTATTGAAGGAAACTGTACGCGAACTTTTGCCAAATAAAATTTGTACTTACCTGTATGAATTGGCGCAAGAATTTAGTCGTTTTTATGAGCATGTACAGGTGGCGGGTTCAGAATTTGAGCTAGAACGAGGCAAAATTATTTTGGTTTACCTAAAGGTTTTGACTCACGGTTTGAATTTACTAGGAATTGAAGTGCCGGAGCAAATGTAATGCCGAAAAAAGCGAAATTACTTTGGATGGACCTGGAAATGACAGGTTTGGATCCGGAAAAAGATAAGATTTTGGAAGTGGCAGTAATTGCGACGGATTGGGAATTGGATCCGATGGCGCAAATGACAGCGACGGTGAAAGTTTCGGAAAAATTGATCAAAGAACGCATGGTGGGGGAGTTTTGGGAAAAACACGAAGAGACTTATCAAAAACTTTGTGAACAAAATAAGGCTGGACTTCCAGTGAATGAGGTGGAAGAAATGCTATTAAAATTCATCGATGATCATTTCGGCGATGAAGTATATTTAGCAGGAAATTCGATTCATCAGGATAAAAGATTCATCGTGAAAGAGTGGCCGAAATTAAATGAACGCTTGCATTATCGCATGCTCGATGTGTCAGCCTTTAAATTGTATTTCGAAAATGTGATGAAGAAAAAATTTACCAAAAGGGAAATGCATTTGGCGCTGGACGATATTTTGGGGTCGATCGAAGAATTAAAATATTACAGTAAATATATAAAGAAATAAGATGTTTGAAATAGAAAAAGTTAGCGGAATTGGTGAATATAAAAAAGAAAAATTTTTGGATATTCACGCGGATACGAAAAATCCGAATTTAGAAGAATATATTTATTTGGCACCAAACAAAAAAGTGTTTTTGGTGGAACGTAAAAATACTTTGGAAGTACGATGTGATCGAAATCTTTCGAAATTACTAAAAGAAGAATTCGAATCGGTGATGACTTCGCGTTATTTCGGTGTGGGGGGAGTAGAAATTGTGCTGAGTGGTCAAGTGGAGGAAGATAAAATCGAGGACTTGGTACGACTAAGTTATAATCTGACTAAGGAAATGACGGATTAGAATTCTAGGATGATAAAATAGGTCGAAAGGCCTATTTTTATCTAGAATAATTTGCCAGAACGAAAAATTTTCCATATAATGAGCCTATGAAAAAAGAATTGAAAAAACTCAAAAAGAATGTCGAAAAAGTGAGTAAATCGAGCTTTATGACAGAATTTAAGGAATTCATTAATCGTGGTAATGTACTTGACCTCGCAGTCGGTGTGATTATCGGTGGTGCATTCCAGAAAATTATTTCATCACTAGTGAATGATATTATTATGCCAGTGGTGAGCTTGATCGTCGGTGGAGTGGATTTCCGCAATTTGGAAATCACGATTCCAAACTTCTTTGGTCAGAATTCTGCGGCACATATTAACTACGGTAGCTTCTTGCAGAATATGGTGGATTTTATTATCATCGCTTTCTGTGTGTTTATTATTGTCAAGTTGGTGAATAAATTTTCCAAGAACTTCAAGAAGGATGAAGAGGAAAAAGCCGAGCCAACTACTGATGAACAAATTCTTGAAGTCCTGAAAGATATTCGCAAGCACCAGAAATAATCGAAGTCTTGAAAGATATTCGCAAGCACCAGAAATAAGTTTTGATAAAAATAGGTCGCGACGAGCGACTTATTTTTATGGTGTGATTTAAGAACTTTACGAGATGGTTTTTTAGTTTTACGAAATGGATTTTGGAAAAATTTTTTTATAGTTTTAGATAGCGGAAGATTTGAAATTTTCGTATTGGGACTTAATGTTTTCAAGGTTTTTGACACGTTCGACAGTATTAGCTTTAACTTTTTGATTGGTGGTGCGAGTTTCAGCTTCGGTTTGAAAGTTAATCAAATAGGCGATAAGTAAGGGGAAATCACGCAGGGCAAAGCGGTCAAGACGAGCTGAGATGCGGCCATTTTCGAATTCTTCAGCGATTTTTCCGACGGTCTCTTTTTGGGCGGTAGCAAGATTAGATTCGTCATAGGCGGATTCTAATTCAGGAATACCAAATTCAGAGTTCAGAAGATTTTTTTCATTCAATTCAAGT
Source organism: uncultured Candidatus Saccharibacteria bacterium (assembly GCA_963542185.1). Taxonomy (GTDB): domain Bacteria; phylum Patescibacteriota; class Saccharimonadia; order Saccharimonadales; family Saccharimonadaceae; genus Nanosyncoccus. Next base: position 8,730 of record CAUTXE010000030.1, read on the forward strand.
TCGGCAAGCACGGCTTGAAGTGAGGCAGTGATACCGCGAATGTCAGAGGATTGCATGTAATCTTTATATTTGTCGATAAGTTCCTCGTTCATATATTTGGCAAGATAGAAGCTTGAAATTAAACTGTCGCGATCGCGATTTTCGACAATTTTTTTCGTACCAGAAAAGACGCTGAAAAGAATTAAGACAAAAATAAGACCGAGGGCAATTGAGATATTGCGCAAAGTGAGAAAGGGCATAATTTTATTAAAGAAAGCGAAAGGGGAACTTTTTTTGCCTGGATTCGGTTTGGAAGAATTAGAGGCGATTTGTTGAAGATAAGCCATATTGTCCATGCTTTAATTATAGCATAGAGGTTTGTTATAATTGAGTTATGCAAGATGCGAAGGAGGAAATTCGAGCCAGGTTGCCGATCGAAGATGTGGTATCGGAATATATTGAGCTGAAGCGAAGTGGTGCGACTTTGAAAGGTCACTCGCCATGGGGTGTCGATAAAACACCTTCGTTTATGGTGTCGCCAGATAAGGGAATTTGGCACGACTTTTCGGCGAATAAAGGTGGAGATATTTTCTCGTTTGTGATGGAGGTTGAGGGAATTAGTTTCCCGGAAGCTTTGGAAAAATTAGCGGCGAAAGCGGGAGTGGAGCTAAAAAAATATTCGAGCGGAGATATGCAAGTATCGCGTACGAAGATGAAAATGCGAGAGATTTTGGAACTCGCCACGAAATTCTATCAGGCGTGCTTAGTGAAAAATGAAAAAATTCGTTACTATGCATTTTATCAGAGAAATTTATATCGTAATTCGATTTTGAATTTTCGGATTGGCTATGCACCAAGCGGCAAGGATTTTCTAGTAAATTTCTTGAAAAAACGTGGTTACAAGGAAACGGAAATTAAGGAAGCGGGCTTAATGAATCGCTTTGGCGGAGATTTTTTCCGTGGCAGAATGATGATTCCGTTTATCGACGCAAGTTCTGATAACGTAATTGGTTTTACGGGGAGAATTACGGAAGCGGGAGAGCCAAAATATTTGAATACTTCGGAAACATTACTCTTTAATAAGGGGAGATTTATTTTTGGTTTGAATTTGGCGAAAAAAGCGATTAGGGAAAATGGTTTTTGTGTGATTGTGGAAGGAAATATGGATGTGATTTCGTCGCATCAGGCGGGGGTGCAGGAGGCGGTGGCGACTTCGGGTACGGCAATGACAGAAAATCATTTGAAGATTTTATCACGGTTAACTTCAGATATTCGTTTGGCTTATGACGGGGATGTGGCAGGGGTAGCGGCGACCGAGCGAGCGATTTTGATGGCGAGCAAATTAGGGATTTCTTTGTCGGTGGTGTCGGATTATGGTAAGGCGAAGGATCCGGATGAATTAATTCGTTCGGCGCCAGAAAAGTGGCGAGAATGTGTGATGAAGCCAGTGCCAGCGATTGATTGGGTGTTAGGAAAATATGAAATTCGATGTAATTTGCGGACTGGAATGGGAAAGAAACAATA
>CAUTXE010000031.1:0-9961 GCA_963542185.1 uncultured Candidatus Saccharibacteria bacterium
TCAAATAAAAAGTATCTCCACCAGCAACCAGTAAGATATCAGCCAGGGCAAGCGATTCATCGATCTCTTCTTTCGTTTTATTTTTTAAATCTAAATCGGTTACCTCAAGCCCATATTTTTGCAGGGCAATTTTATCGGCTTCGACAAAATCCTTATTCTCATACGGATCCCCAGCAGTCGGAATAAAGACAGCTCTTTTTCCGGCTAATTCACCGCCTTCATTTTTGCTAATTTTTCCCATGGTCATCATGGCATAAGATGCAAGATAAACTTTCATAACGATCGTCTAAAATCTCCATTTATCCTTAGATTAGTTTAATGCGAATCCCTATCACCCCAAATTCCGCCTGCTTCTCTTCAGAATAAAATTCTCCAAGCACCTCTAGTAATTCTTGTTTCGTCATAGAACTATCCGCCAGAATAGAAATATCGAAATCTTCAAATAAATCAGCAAAAGAATTATATCGCAAGAGTCCAACTACCTCTGCCTTGAATTTTTCGTCATCCGATTTCGCAAACTCAATAATATCCCCAAGCTGAATTGATTGTCTCTTCTCATCATAAAGCCGAAGCTCGATTCGCTTAGTCCCGCCCTTAATGAAATCAAAATATTTTGGCTGCAGATTCATCTCATGTATTTTCATAATTTTATTATATTACAGTGTTACGATATGAGAGGATTTACTTTTTCGCTCGGGGTTTTTTATTTAAATATTTCTTTATATTAGCTATGTCCTGCTGATCCTTAGGGAGATTACGTGATTCCTTAAAAGCTAAAATCGTTTTAATATCTTCAAGATTAAATTCATCACCCTCTTCCATATTAAAATGATCCTTTTTATCAACAACTATCTCCAATGTATCGCCTAATTGATAAAAATTGCAAGAGTTTAACTTATCAGGAGTCATCTTTAATCTATCTTTTACATCATTAAATAATTCTTCGGATATACATAAGTCGATATCAGAACATATTTCGCGAATCCCCCGTAATACCAGTGACGCTCCAGAAAGAACGTAGTATTCATTTTTAGGCAATTTTAAGTCTCTTAGTTGTCTTATAATTTCTTGTCTATTCATCGCATTGAATTCATAATTTTATATTCATTATAATATCTACGTTGCAAAGGTTGTGAGCTATTACGCACATATTGACATTTAACCATAAATGTTATATAATGCAATCAGATTCTGTTATTCAGAGAGAAACCCTACTACTCTGGATAGGCCAGAGTAGTTCATTTAGAAAGAGGTGTATTATGAAAAAGACTTTTCTAGTAACTATGTTGGCTGTAGTAGCTTTTGCTACGAATGTTTTTGCAACCGAAGCTGAAGCTGGCGTATTAGGTTTAAAACCTAGCGCCAATCAAAGCGTGACTCAATCAAGCGGTAATACTACTAACGCGGCGAACACGGATGTTCAAAACGTGCAGTACGATACTGGTAAATACCAGTATCCCGCGCAGCAACTAAAGGCCGAGGGTAAAAACTTCGATCGATACGATTGGCGTCTCTATCAAAGATTTGATAATGGCCAGCTGATGTATTATCAGTGGGCTGATGACACTGATCATATTATCGAAGAGGGTCGCTATCGTACCTATGGTAAGGGAAAAAAATATGGCGTCGAAGGTATTTTATCTCTCGAGCCACTTTATGTAGACCCATACGCATGGGAGCGTGAGGTAGAAGAATGTCCAGAGGTGGATGGCTATCGGGTAGTTTACCCTGATAAGCTGGTAGTTTTCGAATCTAAGAGAACCGATCAATTTGGTTTTCGTATACAGATTCAAATCCCTGTGTTCCTGAACCCTGAATACACTTATTGTCAGGAGATGACTATTATTCTCCCCACCGATTTTGATGCTGGTGTGGGTATGTGGAGTATATTTGATCCGAGACAAAGATTTGATTTTCAGGTGAAAGCTCGAGCAGAAGGGAAAATAAAAAGTGTCTATGAAACAGTTTTTTATTCCCAGAAGCGCGAAGTAACCAATGTCCGTTTATATCGGGAGAATCAAAATGAGGTATTATATACCTCTACTGATCAGCTCGATAAAGTAAGCTCCATGATGCGTTTTACAGCAACAAAGCCATTCGGTCAGCTTCATAAAGAAATTACAAATTACGGCTTCATTGATTATCGTGATGGTCGCAATATGCTTCATTAATACCCTTTTGAAACCACCCAACTCGGGTGGTTTTTTATTGTTCTTAATTTTTTAATAGACACTTTTATGATATACTATAAGCATTATGGGAGGCAAAATAATAAAATATACAAAGCTATTAATTGTATTTTTTGGAGTTATCCTATCTTCGTATTTTATTTTACAAAAAAACGCCTATAGTCATGACGTTACTCATGGTAATGATGCTGGGGCGCTTGGTAAATGTAAAATTGGGGGAACCTGTTACACTAAGAGAAATGCACAGTATAGTGGTTTGGCTTGGTTTTACTATGATTTTGATGCTAATGGTGTCTCAAATGAAAAGAGGGATACTTTTACTTTCCGAGACCTTTTAAATAACAGAAAACCAGGTTTTCCGGTAGATAATTCTTTAATGCCAGGAGTGAATCCAAACACTAGAATGTCTTGCAAAAATTCTCGTGGAGTCTTTATTTTTGGTTATGTTTTATATCAAAAGACCGGAAAAGGATACCGTAGCACTGGTGGAATTATATTCCCTCAGAAATTTTCAGAACTTTTTAATGGTGGATACGAGCATCAGGGTACGCCGATTGATGGTATAGTTGACAGTGTGAGGGCTCAAAGTGATTACAACGGTAGTGCTTATAATCAATTCTCTGCAGAATACGAAGCTCAATGGCAAGGCCATGATATTTCTTGGTTCTGTAGCCGCCAAACTGTAGATTCTGCACCCGTCGAAGAGCCAAAAAATCCAAAGAATCCAGTCACAACCGCCCAAACTGCCTGCTCTCAACTATCAGGAACTTTCGGTGCCTACTACAAAGGGAACACCTCCGCCGATACTGGCGTAGTGAATCACTCCTACTCTGGTACTCTCGGCCATAATTCTTGGCAGAAAAACTTCCAGGGTAAAAACTACGTCTTCGCCAAGCCAGGCGACCGTGTCCAATTTTATGAAACTTTCTGTTTCCCGATCCAGCAGGTTGGCATTCAAACCGGCAGTTCTCATGTGAGTAGTGCAGACCCGCCAGGTGAAAGTAACTTCCAAATCTTTGCCCAGAAGAATGGTTCAGAAAATAATCAATATTTATTCGGCGACTCTCCGGTTCACGACGGGAGTTATCACACTATCGGCCGCGGCAATAAACGTCCGTTTAGCGGTAATGGACTTGAAACTAGTGACTATGGCTTCACCGCTTATTCACCAACCCAAAATGCCTCTTCTGAATATGGTTGTCAAACCAATTACTATCGTATGTATGCGCCGAAATTAACTGTTGGTTATCAAATTCCAGGCTTTATCGATTACCAGCACGGCTGTAATTCTGCCGATAAAACTGGCTCCACCACTGAGGTTGGTACGGTAATTTCCCAAGGTATTCGCTATGATAATCTGCGTGCTTGGTACAACAACTATACGATCTGGACTGGTAAATCTGATAAAAGCGGTAAGCCCGCCCAGAATGCTAATCATTACAGTTATAGCTCTTACGAAAGTGCTAGTGATGCTAATAGTCGAAATTCCATGTGGGGTTATCAAGGGAGTGAAGAAATAGAAATTCCGATTTACAAAAAAGGCTCGTCTTACTGTGTTTCGTGGAGACCAGACGGTGGTTGTAAACGATATAAGCGTGATAGAATCCTTGATCACTATGACTACGAATATAAAAGAACCTATCCAGACAGCCACGTCGGTACCACCACCCAAAACCTCGGTCAAACTGAGAAGAAATCTTCCGTCTACACCCCATATAATTTCAATACTTCCATCCACAGCTACATCGAATCCTCTGAAGGTGGAGTCGGCTTCCTCGGTGCCAGAATCAATATTGGTGCCAACTATGGCGTCGCCCCTCGTGCAAACGAATTGGTTTCCAAAACTCCTTACGCCACCCATACCCGTGAAGACCAAACCGTCAAAGTCTACGAAATAATCGTCGACGAGAATTACCCAGAGTCTAAGCTCCAAGAGCAGACCGTCGCGAACGGCAATATTTGTCGTGGCTCCGGCATCGAACGTTGTGAATTAGTAGATACGGTCAAAGGTACTATTAATGCCGCTGGTAAGTTTACTGGAGACTTTCTCAATACCGAAAATTATGAACGCACCATTCCAGACAATCTCCCAGGCGGCGGTCTAGGTAAGAAATATTGTACTCGTTCCGTAATTTGGCCGGCCTCTTCTCACGATTCAGATAATAACACCGTGGCAAATAATATGTCAGGCTCTGCCATGAACGGTGGTAATAATCTTCATCATGTCTCGGCTGCCTCTTGTGTTACGCTTGCCAAGAAGCCAAATTTCCAAGTCCTCGGTGGTGGCTTCTATACTAACGGCACAATTAAAACTTCTCTTTCAGAAAAAGCCGTCGGTGGTGGACTCGGCGCCTATCCTTCCGCTGAAACCCGATCTTATGGCTCCTGGGATGAATTCGGCGTCCTCGCTGCCGGCAAAGTTCTCGGCTTCGGTTCCGGTGCTGCTATGGGTTATGAAGAGGGCTATAACTTTAATCTTCCTCGTGGTGGCATCATGAATGCCTACTATACCTTCATTGGTCCTACCGGCCCGAACTCAGTAGTCTCTGGTATTAGTAACATTAGCCACATGACTATCGCTAACGATAAAAATGGGCCAGGCAATTCCGGCATCTCTCGCATTGGTTCCGCCGTTCTGGCCCGTCTCAAGGCCCGCTTCCGCGATACCATTATCCGAAATTCTAGCAATACCATCACCAGCCTCACCTCTAATGAAACTTCCGCAAAGAACTATCTCGGTCTCTCCCAGCTCTATCACCAGGGAGACACCAGCCTCAGCGCCATGAATAGTACTGCCAATTTTTATCAATTCGATCGCGGCGGCAACCTCATCGCAAGAAGCAACACCACCGGTGAGAAGCTCATGAACACTCTCGCCATGTACGTCGATGGTACTCTTACCATCGATCGTAACATTAATATCGCTCACGAAACCTACAATGCTGTAGATGATTTTCCACAGGTCCTCATCTTCGCCAAGAAAATCAATATCACTAGCAACGTCACTAACATCGATGCCTGGCTAATCCTCGACGAAGATTATGGCGATAATCAAATCGACACCTGCTCCGATAATCACTACCCGAATGCTCTCTCTTGTAACGAAACCCTCACCATCACTGGTCCAGTTTTCGCTAGAAAACTCATTCTTAACCGCACTGCTGGATCCCATACTGGTGGCGGCCGTGCTGCCGCTCATCCACTTCAAACCGGACCAACCGGCACCTACTACGCCGAAGGCTCTATCCACCCAGCTGAAGTCTTCACCCTCCGTGCCGATGCCTACTTCTGGGCCTACCGCCAATCCCTCAGTGGCGGTCAAGCCTACATGGTTTACTCTCGTGAGATTGCCCCAAGATACTAGTACTACACTTGAGAAACTAATTTAGATACCAGTCGTATAAAGTTCAGTAACTTGTAATTTTACGATGGACGTACTATATAATATATAACTTGTAAATAAATGGAGCATCGATATGTGGGAAATGACTGAAAACGAATTAAATGAGATTATCTCAAAATATCAAATGCCAGAAGGTCGATACTCAGTAGAAGAAGAAGGCTCTTTTGGCGAGAGTGAGTTCTTCTGGGTTATCCAAAATCAGTTGACTAACCAAAAGTATTTATTAATGAATACTTATTCACATCATGGTGTCGAGGCTGAAGTTAAATTTTATCGCGAGTGTGGTTTTGATAATCTGGAGGCTATCCCAAGAAAAATTGAAACTTTGGAAAACGCAAGCGATGCTGATAATGAGATTTTCAAATATCTTTTTGGGCTATATTCTATTTTTGAAATAAAATCATAAAAAAGAGGAGTATAAAATACTCCTCAATAAGGCGGTTTTCAAGAATTATGGACATATGCTTTGGTCCCAGATAGTAATGTCTTTAGTGCCTGGTTCTCTAAGAAATACAATATTCCCAGTTGAATTTTGAATAATCGCATGACCGTGTCCAGGTCCATCTGGCACACCATTGGCTCCACCGAACAAGTAGTCGGTAAATTGGTTTGGCTTCTTTTTATTGGGATATTTCATAGCTGGATAACCCATAAAAGTAAGTTCGACTTCAGTTTTTTCTGGCGGTATAATCTTAATACTCGAACCGATATACCCTTCATATCCACCCAAATCAATGGCGACATGCCAATGTTCATATTTCGGGATAGTAAAATAATATGGGCTACGAGTGACATACCCACCTAGATATTTAAACGAATAGCCATTTTTATATCCTATAAAATTGGCAACATCTAGGATGCATACGTTTGCGGCTGCGTCAAGAAAAACGGCAACTATTGTGCCTTTCTCAAGAAAACCTAAATCATAATGTACGAAATCCAATTCATACACCCCCTTTCATAATCGCAATGAATAAACCTTTTGGTAAAGAACTTTTTGTTTTAAATAACAAAACAAAAATCACGAGTATTCTAAAATACTCTGATATTTTTATTATAACATAAAAAATAAAATATATCAAAAACGCTTTCAAAATCATCCAATTTATGGTAAAATAAACTAAATGAGTAAAACAAACCGTCTAGTTAATAGATATGGTCGCAAAATTCTTGAATCGGAAAATATGCAAATCGAACGCACTTTTTTCCAGCATGGATGCTTTACGACCTATGATCATTCTGTTCACGTCGCTATTATGAGCGTGAAAATCGCCCGTTTTTTCCCGATGAAATTTTCTTATAAATCTCTCGTCAAGGGTGCGCTTTTGCACGATTATTTCCTTTATGATTGGCACAATATCGGTGATATGCCGAAAGGCCACGCCTATATTCATCCGATTATTGCCGCCTCGAACGCTAAGCGCGACTTCGATATTAATGCCAAAGAAGAAAATATCATCGAGTCTCACATGTTCCCACTCGGTAAGGTCTTGCCAAAATCTCGTGAAGCTTGGGTAGTTACTGTCGCGGATAAAATTTGTGCCGTTACAGAATTTTTCAGCCTACGTCTCTCTAAGCGCTATCGCCGCATCAATAAAATGGCTGAACGCGAAACTACCGAATCATATCGTCATTTTTAGCATAAATACGATATAATTATTTATAGATGAAAAAAATTCAATTTCGCTCCGTCGTCGCCATGGCGAACAGTAAACTCAGCATCAAATATGCCGCCATTTTATTGAGCGTTTCCACTTTGATTTCTGCACTGCTCGGCATCTTCCGCGACCGCTTGCTCAACTCTTATTATCTTGACACTTACCCGACTGGCGTGGATGCCTATACCGCTGCTTTCACGATCCCGGATTTTATGTTTTTTATTCTCACTTCTGGTGCTCTAGCCGTCAGCTTTGTTCCAGTCTTTAATCAGCGTCTTTCTTCTGGTAATAAAAAATCTGCCTGGGAGCTTTCCACTTCCACTCTCAATCTCATGGCACTAGTGACTTTCATCGCCAGTATTTTTATTATGATTTTCGCGGATCCTCTGATTCGCTACATCGTCGGTCCGGGTCTCGATGAATCCGGCACTATTCTCGCCATCAATATGACCCGCGTGATCGCAATTAATCCATTTCTGTTCAGCATTGCCACGGTACTTAATTCTGTTCAGCAAGCAGTTGGTCGTTTTGTTTTTTACTCACTCGCGCCAGCTCTCTATAACATTGGTATTCTCATCGGTATTACGGTTTTTACTAATGGCATCAATCTCTTCGGTATACAAATTTTCGAAGGTGGCATCATGGGTGTGGCACTCGGTGTGGTCTTCGGTGCCTTATTGCAAATCTTTATTAGTCTCATCGGTCTCTTCGGTCTCGGTTTTGATTATCAATTCAAAATCTATTGGAAAAATCACGGCTTCCGCTCGGTCTTAAAATTACTTCCAGCTCGCTCACTCGATCAGGGAATCGATTACGTTTATTCTATTCTTGCCACCAATCTTTCTTCTCGCATGGGCACCGGCACTCTGCGCGCCTTCCAGCAGGCCAATAGTCTACATCAAATGCCAGTCAATCTTATCGGCGTCGCGATTTCTACGGCCTTCTTCCCGAAATTAACCGAGCAAGTCAATGAAGATTCCTCCGAATTTAACGGCACTTTCCGCCATGCGCTCCGGATGATTATCTGGATTTCTTTACCAGTCTCGGTGATTGCCTTTTTTGCTCGTGGCTACATCGTCAGCTTCATTAAAAATAGTGGTAATCCGGTAATCGCTAGTGTGCTTGGTTCGCTCGTTGTCGCGATTTTTGCTCAATCAATTTTCCATATCGCCTCGCGTGGTTTTTATGCCAGACAGGATACCAAAACTCCGTTCGTCGTTAGTATTTTTGCCGTTGGTTTTACTATGGCGCTTTCGGTTATTTTTGCCATTACCGGTTTTGGTCCGGACGGCCTGGGCTGGGCGCAATCTATCGGCGCTTTAGCTGAAATCATCATTCTCCTCACCATTCTGAATACTCGGTCTAAATTTCAATTACTCGATAAGACTTTTTGGTTAGCAATTTTCCGTATGTTGATCGCCAGCTTTTTCACAGCCATTGCTGCCTATTTTATGACCAAACTTTTCCCATTGCGCAGTACCGACAATTCAATCATCAGCACCATTCCGAAATTTATTTTGATTTCCGTTTTTGCTGGCCTGGTTTATTTAATATCGAGTTTCCTATTTAATCTTTCGGAAGTGGTACCAATTTTCGAAAAAGTGAGTAGTCTGATTTTTAAGAATGTTAAAATGTTGCCAAAACCTGAGAAGCCAAGCGAGCTGGAAGGTGAATCAGAAAATTCAGCTCAAAATCAGAAACAAGATAAATAATAAATGGTAAAATAGGAACTATGAATAAGACATCAAACAAGACTGCAAAGACTGCAAAATCTACCAAGGATACTAATTCTATGAAAAAATCTGCTACCACCAAGGATGCTTCTGTCACTGCCAAGAATACCAAGTCTGATCACAAGGTCATCTCTGATTATAATGGCTATAATTATAAGAAAGTTTTCTGGGAAGATTCTGGGCGTGAGTATGAGGATCTTGCCGACCGCACTGCGATTCGTCGTTTACTACCGAAGAACATGGATAATTTTGTCGATATTTGTGGTGGCTATGGTCGTCTCGCTAATGAATATTTGCCACGTGCCAAGCGTGCTACTTTGTTTGACTATTCCAAACTTAATCTCGAGCAGGCCAGGGAAGAATTTGGTGACAAACTTCATACCGTTCAGGGTGACATTTATAAGACACCATTTTCTGACGGCGAATTTTCCGCCCTACTCATGGTCCGTGCCACTCATCACTTCGAAAATCTCGAACAGGTCCTCCGTGAACTTAACCGCATTCTTGAACCGGGTGGTGTAGCCGTTATTGAAGTCGCGAATAAGCGCACGCTGCCAAAGATGCTCCGCTATTGGTTCAAGCGCTCTTCTGTTAACCCATTCGATAAACAGCCATCAAACCTGAAGGAAATTGATAAGGACGGTTTTTATAATTATCACCCAGCCTATGTCGAGGATCTCTTTAAGAAAACTGGTTTTGAAATCATGGATGTACTTTCGGTTTCGAATTTCCGCAGCCGTACTATGAAGAAAATCTTCGGGACCAAGGCTCTGATTAAGCTCGAAAAAGCTGTTCAGGGTCCACTCGCTTCCGTGCGTTTTGCCCCAAGTATTTACTACCGCTTGATTAAAACTAAATAATTCTTTCGAGTGAAAATTTTTCAAGAAACTACCTACAAACTTTATCGCAAAACACCGCTTTTTTCCGGTCAATCCAAGTCTCTGAAAATCGCGGTGATTTCCGATATTCATTTTTCGC